>NZ_JBVJFA010000030.1:0-92735 GCF_055588085.1 Streptomyces sp. NPDC046303 | reverse complement strand
GAGGAGGCGTTGGTGGCCGTGTAGTCCCAGCCGCTCTCCCGCGTGATGATCTTGTCGAAGGCGGCGAACTGGGCCGGGTCCTTGATCATCTGCTGCGCGATCGCCTTGGCGCTCATCGGGGCGGCCTGCGCGGGAACCGCGGCCAGCATGGAACCGGCGACGCCCAGGGCGAGGACGGTACCCGCGAGGGACTTCTTGGAGGCGGCGATGCGGCGGATGACGGTGTGGGACACGGATTGACCTTCCGAAGGGGACAAGGGCGGTCGCGGGCATGCCGAAGACATGCGTGAGCCACTCACGCGGAGGAGAGGGGTTCGTCGGCGGCGGGTGAAACACCCTGCCGCCCTGCGACTCATCCAGTTCTACAGACCCCCCGCAGCCCTGGCAACGACCCCTCCTACTACCGACCCTCGCAGCCGGGGAGCCCCGTCCCGCGGCGGACCCGGGGGTCCAGGGCGGCCGCGGTCCGCCCGGGGCGCCTACTACGCCGATTCGTACGTGACGTGGGTCCTATGGGGCGTGTCACCTCCGGGACGCGCAAATCTCACCGAGCGTCACCGTTCGCACCCCTTGGAGAGGCCTCTCCCCACCCGCCAACTCCCCCGGAATCGAAGGAACGGACCGCCCGAGGGCTGTCTTCCTGTGACCGAGCACGAGAGTCGGCCCTTCGGGTCAAGCAGGTGCCAGATCCGGCCCCACGAGTCATCCACCGTGGAGGCCCCACGCGTCGAGCCCTCCGTAGATGTGGGCTTCGAGGCATTGCGGGGCGTCAAGGCCCACGGCCTCACCCCGGTACACGGCGATGAGGGAATCCTCGCCCCGCCACCAGTTGTCGGTCACTCCCCGCACTTCGGGCACGGGCTCGAAGCCGCCAAGGTCCAGGGCCTCGACCGTCTCGCCCTTGATCCTTGTGACGGTTCTGGCCCAGCGGCGGGCGTGGTCGGCGAGCGCCAGGGATTCCACCCAGCCGTCCGTGTCGGCATGCAGAGGTGTCCAGTGGTAGGCGTCGATGCCGAAAGCCCCGCCCGGGCCGATCATGAATCCGTAGGCCATGGAGACCCGAGACTGACCCGCCTCGAAGGACCAGCCCTGCCCGGGCATCCGCTCGGGGCAGCCGGCGTCCAGAACGCGGGGGCCGCCCTCGTAGAACGGGGCCGGCGGCAGTGCGAGGCCGCCCCAGCGGTCCTGAAAGGCGGTGGCCCGGTCGACCTCCGCAACGGGGATCCCGTGCCCGATCCTCGCGTCGCGGTGTCGCCGGATGTCCTCTCCCGGGACGCGGATGCCCTCCACCTCGACGAACCGCCGGGCCCTGCGGCTCAGACCAGCGGGCGCGAGCGGTACCGGGTTGTCGGCCGTCACTGCTGCTCGCGATCACCGGCGTGGAGCACGGCCGCCGCGATCTCCCGGACACGGTCCGGGCTGATCCCCGTGCGCTGCTCGACGGCGAGGGGGTGGTGGGTGGGCTCGAGCTCGAGCTCGACGAAGGGGCACTCACCGACCGGGCGTGTGTGGACGTACGTTTTCAGGTTGAGGGTCGTGGCCGGATAGACCGGCAGGTCGGTGGTGAGCCAGCCGAAGTACGGCTTCTCGGACTCCCGGCCAGGGGTGTCCCACAGGTCCGCAGCCCTGGAGAAATTCTCGCGGCTGAGCGATATCCAGACGCCCCAGGAGAACACGTCGTCACTGCCGATGACGGGTATCTCGATCAGGCCCTTGACGAAGTAGTGCTGCCCACGGACCACGCACTGGTCGGACCAGAGCAAGCAGTCGTCGGCGGCGGAGAAGGCCGGTTCCCACATGGCGGGGGCGTCGGCCGTGTAGTTCATCGGCAGCTCAGGGTGGTGGGCTCCGCAGCACGCGCAAGTGAACCCGAGATCACTGGTCATAAGGCCGGAGCCTAAGGGGTGTCTGACGGAGGTCCGTGGTGAAGGAGCGGTGTCCGGTGCGTGCTCTCGGCGTGCCGGCCGGATGCCCGCCTACTGGACGTACGTGGGCTTTCGGCCGGTGCGGCGAGAGTGCGTGCCGGGCATCGCGACGCCACGGACCTCCGTCAGACACCCCTAGTGACGGGCGCCGGTACCAGCGCGGGCGGGACCCCGCCCGCCGCCTGCACGACCCACTCTCGCACCCAGCCGCCGACCGCCCGTCGGAGGGTTGGCGACCCGGCGGAAGTGGCCCATCCAGTGGTGGGCATCAGCTGCTGAGGTCGAACACGCCCCACGTGCTGAACGGATCGCCCTGGAAGGACGAGGTCTCGCGTCCGAGCGCGTCGAAGACCCGGGCCCGGTCCGCGTCCTCGTTCCGGCGGGGGTGAGACGCGGCGACGACGAACCCGCCGTCGGGCAGGCGGTCCAGGTGCGGCCAGCGGGCCGGTACGGCGCTCGGCTCGGCGGGTTCGACGGTGCCGCCCGGATCGACGGAAACGACCAGCGCGTCGGAGGGCAGGGCAGCGCCGCCGGGCTGCGGAGCGCGGTCGGCAAGCAGCCAGTGCGCGGCGCCGAAGACGTCGACGGTGCTGGTCAGGACGTGGCGGTGGCGGTGCGCTCTGGGGAGGTGGGCGTAGGGAACGAGGGCGGTCTTCTGCACGGGCGGGCTCTCCTGATGGGCTCCGGATTCGTTCGGGCGTTCGATATCTGGCACGATGCGGGAATGAGGGCGGAACGTGCGGTCCCTCGGTGGTCACGTGAGCCGGGGATCCCCGGTGACCTGCTGAGGGCGAAGAGGCTGGCGTATGACCCGAGTGGGTTCATGTGCTCGCAGCCGGTGGCCGACGCGGAGAGTGCCGGGTACGGGGGCTGCGAGTTCGCGCTCGACGGCCTCTCGGTCACGTTCCGCGTGGCCAAGACGACCCCGGCGAAGGCCGGCCAGTTCGTCACCGTGTGGAAGCGGTCCGCGCGCGGGCCGATCCGGCCCTTCGATGCCGAAGACCCCGTCGACCTGTTCGTCATCAGTGCGGGTGGGGGCGAGCGGTTCGGGCAGTTCGTGTTCCCGCGGGACGTGCTCCGCGAACGGGGTGTCGTGTCGACGAACGGCACAGGCGGGAAACGGGCCTTGCGCGTCTATCCTCCGTGGGTCACCACCACCAACCGCCAAGCGGGCGGCGCCCAGGCCTGGCAGGTGGAGCACTGGCTCCGGCTGTCCGAGGACGAGCCCGTCGACATCGCCCGCGCCCACTCGCTCTACCGCTCCGGGAACGCGCGGCCGGTCGGTTCTTGACGTCCTCTCAGAAGGCGAGTCGCGGGTGGGGGTTTGGGCGGGGGAAGTCGGGTTAGACGCGTGGACAGCGGAGGCCGCCGCCTACGGGTGGGGCTTCCCGAGCGGGCCTCAGCCGCATGGCGGCACTTCCCCCGGCGTCATGCGGCCGGCTCGCCCGCACGACGGGCTGCCGCCCGGACCAGTACGGAACCCGGCCGGGCCCGGGTTCCCGGCTCCTCCCCGGCCGGGACCCGGGGCCGCGCCCGGCGAACCCCCGACGACGGCGCTCATACCGCCGCCCTCGGGCAGTGGACCGGACGGCAGCAACCCGCCCTCGCCCACCGCACGGAAACCTTCAGCGTGTTCGCCGGGCGCCACCACCGCGGTGCGGGCGGCGGCGGGAAACCGTTTCGGGAGCGGCCTCCGGTGAAGAAAAGCCGCCGGCCACGGCCACACGCGCCGGGCCCGCCGAGGCCGGGACGGGCTCACCGGGAGCCGATGCCGCGGAGGGTCGGGGAGCCGTCGGGCGCTCGGCGCGGCCGAGGACGGCGATGTGGGAGATCAGGGGTGCGCAGCCCTGGCAGATCTCCGCGAGGGTCCAGACCTGGCCGACGGCCGGGTTGTGGATGAGGACGAGGAGTGGGGCCCCGGTACAAGAGGCTCTGGTGTCCTGATGGAAGCCGCATTCGGCGGCCCGGCAGGCACACGCGGCATTGGGCCGAACGGTCGCGAGCCGGGCGTGCGCGCGTGCGTGCTCGGCGGCGAACCGGCGCATGGCCGTCGTGTCTTTGGAGCGGGGCGGCATGCGGCACGCCTCGGTGCTGCAGGTGACGGAGACGGTGTGGTCGCCGTGGCCGGTCAGACGGACGGTCCAGGTCCGTCCGGGGACACGGGATCCGGGAATCATGGTCAAGGCAGAGATGTCCGTTCACATATGCGGTGGTTTGCCCGTGGTCCGACGAGTCTCAGGCAGGTAGGAGACGGTGAAGTTCACGCGACGCCGATGCCGACCCGGGCCCTGTCCCGGCCCCGCCCCGGCAAGGGGACTGGCAGGTATGGCGGCCCCGGTCATGAGGAGAAGCGCACCTCAGACGAGGGGACCGAGGGGGGCGAGGGGGCAGTTGCCGAACACGCCCTGCAGTCTTTGTCGCACGCCGTTCGGCAGGTGTCAACGACATGCACCCGTTCCTGCCGGTCGCACTCACGCAGGGAGGAAAAGCGGAGAGGGGATCCGGAGTCGGGAGGTGGCGCTCGGGGAAGCCTGCTGGCGAACGGGACGGATCGATGCCGAAGGAGATGGCCGCCATGCGCACTCTGACGTTCGTAGTCGGTACGGGACGCAGTGGGTCGACCGCGCTGTCGGGCATCGTCCATGCGCATCCGGACGTACTGAGTCTGAACGAGCTCCTGTCGTCGGTGCAGAGCCGGGGCTTCCCGGAAGGCCTCCTGAGCGGGGCCCGGTTCTGGCGGCTGCTGGCCGATCCCAACCCGCTGTTCGAGCGGATGATCCGCAGCGGGGTGCCGATGCCGGAGTTCCTGTACACGCGCCGCCCCGGCCGTTTCGCGACCGACACCACCGGCATCCCCGCCCTGTCCCTGATGGTGCTTCCCCACCTGACCGACGATCCGGACGGCCTCTTCGACGAGCTGGAGAAACAGGTCTGCGGCTGGCCCAACCGAACCGCCGTCGGCCACTACGAGGTTCTGTTCGGGCTCCTGTGCGCGCGGTTCGGGCGGAGTGCCGTGGTCGAGCGGTCGGGCTATTCACTGGAGCGGGTGCCGCTGCTGCGCAAGGCCTTCCCGCAGGCGCGCTTCGTGCACCTGTTCAGGGACGGGCCCGACTGCGCGCTGTCCATGAGCCGGCACACCGGCTACCGGCTGATCTTCCTGTTGCGGGACATCCTCGCCCGGACGGGCGCCGGACGCGTCGAGGACCTGACCGAGGACCAGATCCGGTCCCTGCCGCCCGAGCTGTCGCAGCTGCTGGCCGAGCGTTTCGATTCCGCGCTGGTACTGGAGCGCGCACTGCCGTCGGCCGGCTTCGCGGCCTTGTGGTCGGAGATCATCGTGCGGGGTGTGGCGCATCTCGGCGAGGTGCCTGCAGCCGCACGGACCACGCTCGCCTACGAGGACCTCCTCGACGATCCCCGCGAGGAGCTGACGCGGCTGGCCGGGTTCATCGGCGTCGAGCCGCTCCCGCAGTGGCTCGACGCCGGTGCCGCACGTCTGGACGGCAGCCGGCGCGGCGCGTCCCGGCGGCTGCCTGCGGCTGAACTCGAGGCGTTGCGAGAACACTGCGCTCCCGGCGCACGCGCCCTGGCGGGCGCGCGCGGTGCCGGGTTCAGTGCGTGAAGCGGTCCGGGTCGGCCGACTGCCAGTCGGATGCCCAGTCGGCCGGCGCCTCCGATGTCAGCAGCTGTCCAGGGGTGAGCCACGTGTGGAGTTCGGCGTAGGAGCGGACGGTGTTCGGGTCGACCCGTTGGAGGAGCATGTGGGGTCGCAGCCCGCGCGGGTCGTCGACCCCCATCGAGGCCATGATCTGCAGGGCGCTCTCGACCGTGGCCTGCTGGTAGCGCCGTACGCGCTGCGACTTGTCGGCGACGTCGATGGCGCGGGCGCGCCGCTCGTCCTGGGTGGCCACGCCGACGGGACAGGTGTTGGTGTGGCAGCGCTGGGCTTGGATGCAGCCGATCGCGAACATCATGGCGCGGGCGGCGTTGGTGTAGTCGGCTCCCTGGAGCAGGCGTTTGACGAGGTCGCTGCCGGTGGCGACCTTGCCGCTGGCCCCGATGCGGATGCGGTCGCGCAGCCCGGTGCCGACGAGGGCGTTGTGGACGGCCATCAGCCCCTCGCCGAGGGGCAGGCCGACGTGGTCCGCGAACTCCAGCGGCGCCGCGCCCGTGCCGCCCTCCGCGCCGTCGACGACGATGAAGTCCGGTGTGCTGTCCTCCTCGAGCATGGCCTTGCACACCGCCAGGAACTCGGGCCGCGATCCCACGCACAGCTTGAACCCGACGGGCTTGCCGTCCGCGAGCTCCCGCATCCGGGCCAGGAAGCGCACCAGCTCGCGCGGTGTGGAGTACACGCGGTGGAAGGGCGGCGAGACGACGGTCTCCCCCTGCGGCACCCCGCGGACCTTCGCGATCTCCGCGTTGACCTTGGCACCCGGCAGGACGCTTCCGATTCCGGGTTTGGCACCCTGGCTGATCTTCAGTGAGACGCACATGACCTGGCTGCGGGCCGCCTTCTCGGCGAACTGCCGCTCGTCGAAGCCGCCTTCGCCGGTGCGGCAGCCGAAGTATCCGGTGCCTATCTCCCAGACGAGGTCCCCGCCCGCCCGCAGGTGGTACTCCGACAGGCCGCCCTCGCCGGTGTCGTGGGCGAAGCCGCCCAGCCGAGCGCCGGCGTTGAGGGCGAGTACGGCGTTGGCCGACAGGGAGCCGAAGCTCATCGCCGAGACGTTGAGCAGGGCCATGTCGTAGGGCCGCGTGCAGTCGGGGCCGCCGATGCGGACCCGGGGCGGGACGGTGCGCACCGGGCGGGGGGCCATGGACGGGACGAGGTACTCGCTGCCGGAGCGGTAGAGGTCGAGTTCGGTGCCGAAGGGATCCTCCGCGTCGGTGCCCTTGGCGCGTTCGTAGACGATGCTGCGGGTGTCGCGGTCGAAGGGGCGGCCGTCGGTGTTCCGCTCGATGAAGTACTGCTGGAACTCCGGCCGCAACGCCTCCATCGCGAAGCGGAGGTGCCCGAGCAGCGGATAGTTCCGCAGAACGGAATGCCGTCGTTGTACGAGGTCGTGGACGGCCACCAGCGTGAGGAGGATCAGGGGGGCGGCTGCGGCCGACCACCAGGGCGAGATGCGGACGGCGGCGGCGGAGGCCGCCACCGCGAACGAGCCGAGGACAGCTATCACACGGAGTTTCAGCACATCGCGCTTGTGTCCCGAAGTGCGGCCGCCAATCGGCGGGCCCGCTGCGGCGGCCGGGCCCGATGCAGCCGCCGGGCCCGGGATGCCCGTCCCCGCGCCGGGGATCCGGCTCGTGGAAGGACGGGCGCTATCCGGTCAGCCTGGATGGCCGTTCGATGAACCGCGCACGGCCGACAGCAGGTCAGCGAGCCGCCTACGGCTGTCCCGGCGGCTGCCGACCCCCCGTCCGCGCCCGATCGCACCGGCCGCACACCCCGCCTGAGCTGCCCGAACGACCGTTCGGTTGCCGATATTCGAACCAGATGTCTGTAAATCGGCGATCGATGTGCGCGCACCCTGCACGCCCGACAAACTCGGGAGCGTCCAGTCGATACATCGCAGCCAACTGCTGCGCATCACCTTCGAATTGAAAGCGAGTTTCGCCGTGCGTCACCGCATCGCTGTTGTCTCCTCCGCCGCCCTTCTGACCCTGGCCGGCGCCACGGGCATCGCTGAGGCACAGCCCGCCGGCCTGTACGCCCCTTCCGCCGTCGTCCTTGCCGTCGCGCAGGGCGAAGGCCAGGGCGAGGGCGAGGGCACCGTCGTGCGGGCGTCCACTCTCAGCTGCGCACCGACCGCCCAGGGAACGCACCCCGACCCCGAGGCGGCGTGCGAGGCTCTCGCCGCCACCGCCGGCACCCTCGACACGCTCCTGGACGACCCGGACGCGAACCGCGCTTGCCCGATGCACTACGACCCCGTCACGGTCACGGCGGTCGGCGTCTGGCAGGGCAGCCGCATCTCCTGGGAGCACACCTTCTCCAACGCGTGCGTCATGTCCGCGACCTTCAACGGAAACGCCGTCTTCGCGTTCTGACGGCCCTGGCCCTGGCCCCGGCCCCCACGCGTCCGCCCCCGCCCCTCCCCGGGTGGGGGCGGACGTGCGTCTCGTCGCGACGGAACCCGCGTGGCCGCCGTCACACCGGCGTGGTGTCACATCCGGCGCCGCTGCGCTGTCCTCGCTGCGGAAACCGAGAGAAGGGATCGTCAGGATGAAGACCGTCATCGTGTGCGTCTCCGTGTCCCACGGCAATACGCGTCGCATCGCCGACACCATGGCCCGGGTACTGGACGCGAAGGTCGTCTCCCCGGAGGAGGCCGACCTGGGGGAGCTCGCCGACGCCGACCTCGTGGGGTTCGGAGCGGGCGTCTTCCACGGCAGGCTGCACCCCGGGCTGACCGACTTCGTGAAGGCACTTCCCGCGGGCCGCGGCCGTGCGTTCGCCTTCGCCACCAGCGGGCTCCCCGAGCTGCCGCCGGCGCCGTTCACCCGCCCGCTGGTCCGGCTCCTCGAAGGCAAGGGCTTCGCAGTGGACGGGACGTTCTCGTGCCGGGCGTTCGACACCTGGTTGCCCTTCAAGCTCGTCGGCGGTATCCACAAGCAGCGGCCGGACGCCGACGATCTGACGGCCGCGCGGGCGTTCGCCGCGAGGCTGCGGGACGGAACGGGCCCGGTGTCCTGACCCCGTCTGCGGCGCCTGCCCCGCCCGCCCCGCGCGGGGACGGGAGAGTTCGTCGACGGTCCCGCGCTCGCCCCCGAGGGGATGTGGGTGCGGTACGACGGCGAGGGCCGCCAGGAGCGCGCCGTCGAGCTGGCCGGGGAGCTGTCGGCCGCCCCGTGGGCGGGCGGGAAGCCGATCCTGTCCGCGCCGCCCACCATCGCGGAGTGACCCCTCCGCGGTGAACGAGGTCCTGCTCCGCAGCCTCACGCCGAGCGTGCTCGGCATCCTCGTCCGCCGCGGAGCCGATTTCGCGACGGCCGAGGACGCGGTACACGTCACGGTGGCCCGGCGCCGGTTCGTCGACGCGGCCCGCCGCCGGCGCGAGGACGTCGTCGAGGAGCAGCCGGCGCCCGGGCCCGCGCCCGCGGTGGACGACACCCTCCAGCTCTCCTTCCAGTGCGCCCACCCGTCGCTGACGCCGTCGTCCGCGGTCGCGGTGACGCTGCGTCGCCGCCGAAGCCATCCGGCTCACCCGGCAGCTCGCGGCCGCGATCGATCACCCAGGTGGCGGGGCTGCTCGCCCTCATGCTGCTCCACCATGCCCGGCGCGCCGCCCGGACCGCGCGCTACGGCAGCCTGGTACCGCTCGCCGAGCAGGACCGCGGCCGCCGAGGAGACCGGCTGGGTGCAGATCGTCGAGTGGTACGACGAGCTCGTACGCCTGACCGGCAGCCCGGTCGTCCGGCTCAACCGCGCGGTGGCCCTCGGCGAGGCCGACGGACCGCGCGCCGAGCTGGCGGCGCTCGCGGCGCTGGACGCGTCGCTGCCCCGCCCCACCGCGGTGGCGGCGTACCTGCGCGAGCGCGACGGCGGCACGGCTGTACGCCGAGGCGGCGCGGAAGGCGCCCGACCTCGCCGAGCGCGACCGCCTGACGCGCCAGGCCGCCCGGCTCAACGCCCGCCGGTGTCGCTGACGGCTCGTGCGCCCAGGGCCGGCCCGAGGTACGCCCGCAGGTCCGGGATGCCCGGCAGGCCGGGCAGTACGTGCCGCCGCCAGCCCTCGGCGTAGCCCGGTGGCGGAGCGTCACCTCGGACGATGAGGGCCACGGGCCGATCGCGGGCAGCGGCGGCCATCTCCGCCGGCGTGATGCTGCCGTCGTGCCCGCCGACCTGGCGGGAGGAGCAGCCCGCGCGGAACGCGATCCTGACGGCTTCCTCCCCGCTGACCACGCACGGCGGCCGCAGCCCTTGCCGGCGCAGGTCCGCCACCAGCCGATCGAACGCCGCGTGGTTGGCGCGGCCACGGTCCGTCACGCCGGCGAGGACGAGGAACTGCACGGCCAGATGGGCGGCCACGGCCAGTGCGAGGCCGGTGCGCAGTACCGGGCGCGCCCGGGTGAAGGCGGCCAGGCGGGTCAGGCACAGGGCGGTGGGGAGGGCGAGCAGGGCGTAGGCGGGCAGCAGGAAGCGCGGGGCCGCGTACCCGATCAGCAGCAGGTAGGGCACCGCCATGGACAGGCCGGCCAGCGCCGGGAGCACGAAGACGGCCGGCCGCCGCGTGCGGAGCGCGGCACGGACCCCGCCTGCGGCGAGGACGGGCAGGACGAACCACCAGACGGAGGCGAGGGGATAGCGCCACGGCACGGTGCAGGGGCGGCACAAGGTGAGCCCTTGCAGCGCTCGCACGTGATCGTCGAAGGCGGGGTTCCAGCCCAAGTGGCCCTGGATCTCGCTGGCACGGCCCAGCCGGGGAAGGAGCCCGCCGTAGCGCACGTACGCCTCGATCACCCATTCGGCGGCGCCCGCGGCCGCTCCGGCGCCGAGCACCAGCAGCAGGGCGGGCCTGCGCAACGACCTGACGGACAGTGCGGCGACCCCGAGGGGCAGGGCGAGCCAGAGGGCGTCGGAGGGCCGCATGAGGGCGGCGAGCGCCATGCCGGCGCCGAGCCCGGCCAGTGCGGCACGGTCGGCACGGTCGGAACGGTCCCGTGCGGCCCTCAGGAAGCAGCCGACCGCGATCAGCGCACCGTAGGCGACCCATAGATTGGGCATCGCCTGGGGGCCGTAGAACATGCTGATCCACAGCCCGGCGAACAACGCGCCGGCGAGCGCGAGCGTGCCGGTGGGGAGCAGGCGCCGCCACACCCACAGCGCCAGCAGGAGCCCCGCACCGGACAGCAGGGCGAGGTAGAGGCGCAGCGCCAGGACCGACGAGGTCAGCGCGGCGACGGGCGCAACGAGGAAGGTGATGCCCCGGGCGCGGGGAGCGCTGAAGAACGCGCCAGGGGCGTGGTGGCTGACCTGGCTGACGTACACGGTCTCGTCCCAGCCGAGCCCGGATCCCGGCAGGACGAACACCAGCTGGGCCAGCGTGTACGCGGCGGCGACAGCGCCGAGCAGGCGCAGGTCGCGCTGGACCTCGCGGCCCGCGCCGGGCTCGGACTCCGCTCCCGGGGGTGGCGGAGCCATCGCTGACGTCTGCGTCATGGCCGGACCTCACGGCTGTCGGGGAGCGGAAGCCATGCCTCCGCGCCCCCACCCTGCCCGTGCCCCCAGGCCGCTGCCACTCTCCGTACGGCACACGGGCCAATGGCGCGGTCCGCCGTGCCGGAGCCGACGACGGCCACCGGCCCCCGGCCACCGGCCACCACACTCGGTGATCCTTGAGATGCGGAACGTCACGGCGCGTGTCAGCGTGAGGGGGAAACCTTCACCTACGCACGGAAGAGGTACGCGTCATGGCCCGTCGACAGGACAAGCAGCAGGAACCGGGCAAGAGCCGCGAGGAGCAGGAGCGCATGCGTCGGCCGGGCCAGGACCCAGTCCACCCCGATGCCGGCCAGGAGGGCACGCGGGGCAAGAGCCCCGAGGAGATCAGGCGTCGCAGCGAGGACGCCATGCGCCGCGAGCGCGGCGAAGACGACATGCGCGACGACGAGCGCTGAGCGCAGCGCAGCCGCACTCCCCGCGGACGCCGTACCCGGCCGGGACCGCAGTCACCATCACCCGGCCGGGTACTGGCGTGTTCCCGTCCCGCCCTCCCGTCGCTGAGCGGTGTTCCACGACAGCCTGATCGTCAGTCCCGCTTCGCTGCCGGCCTCTGCGATGATCCCGAGGAGCTGACCCGACTTCACCGCCAGCTTGAGTCCGAACTCGACCTCGAAGGCGTCCGGTGATCCCGCTTCCCCCTGGGTGATGGTCTGCGCCGCCCACCGTCCGATGCCCTGCACGGTGCCGCGCACCTGATCCAGCGTCAGGGCCACGGCCGAACCCAGCTGCGCGGCGGACCGGTTCACCGCCCCGAATCCGACATCCCCGTAGCCCGATGCCCCCTGATCGGGCAGTGCTTGGAACGGCAGATCGCCGATCACCTCCGCGGTGACCGTCGAACCGTCCCCCAGATCGATCGCTACCGTCTCGGTCACGCGATCCCCTCCCACAGAAGCCCGCCCGGACCGGCAGGATAGTTCTGGGAGGCGCTTTCAGGGGGCCGTTCACACAGTCGCGCACGCCGACGGGCAGGGATTGCGGGGGTGATGGCCGTGCGGTCCGTAAATGGCTTGGCGAGGCATCCGGTTGCGGCGGATGATGCGCAGGGTCCGGGGCCGTACGAGCCCTCTGCCCCCGCCTGAGAGCGAGTTGCCATGACCCGTGCCGTCTCGGAGAGCGCCGCACCGTCCGGACAGCGGCCTGAAGTCCGCGTGGAGGCCGGGAGGCTGCGCGGCAGCCGGGAGGCGGGCGTGGCTGTCTTCCGCGGCATCCCGTTCGCCGAGCCTCCGGTCGGCGCGTTGCGCTTCGCCGCGCCCCGGCCGGTACGGGGCTGGAGCGGGGTGCGGGAGGCCGTGGCGTACGGTCCGCCGCCCCCGCAGGCCGGGGTGTTCGGCATGGACGCCCTGTCGCAGGACACGGCGGGCGACGACTGGCTGACCGTCAACGTATGGTCGCCGGAACCCGTCGCGGGTGCGGGATTGCCGGTGATGGTGTGGATCCAGGGCGGCGCCTACCTGTTCGGGACGGCCGCCCTCCCCGAGTACGACGGTGGCCGGCTCGCGCGGGACGGCGGCGTCGTGGTCGTCACGTTCAACTACCGTGTCGGCTTCGAGGGCTTCGGGCACATCGAGGGTGCTCCCGCCAACCGCGGACTGCTCGACCAGGTCGCCGCCCTCGCGTGGGTGCGCGACAACGTCCGGGGGTTCGGCGGCGACCCTGACCGCGTCACGGTCTTCGGCCAGTCCGCGGGTGGCGGATCGATCGCCGCGCTGCTGGCGATGGAAGGTGCGGCCGGACTGTTCCGTCGAGCCGTCGCGCAGAGCGCGCAGGGCACGTTCTTCTCGCGGGAGCTCGCCGCGGAGATCAGCGCCGCCTGCGCCGCCGAGCTCGGGCTGCGGCCCACCCTGGCGGACCTGTCCGGCGTCGACCCGCGTCGGCTGCCCGCCGCCGGTGACGCGGTGGCCGCGGCAATGGACCGGCACGCGGGGCGCTGGGGCCTGCCCGCGCACAGGACGATCCCGTTCTCGCCCGTCATCGACGGCGAGGTCCTCGCCGTCACACCGTGGCAGGCCCTGGCGGAGGGAGCCGGCCGCGATGTCGAACTCCTCGTCGGCCACACCCGGGACGAGCAGCGGCTGTTCACCGCGCTGGACGGTCTGCTCGGTGCCGTGAGCGAGGAGCAGGCGGCCGCCGCCCTCCAGGTCTTCGCTCCCGGTCCGGACGGGGCGCGCCGGTACCGCGAGGCCTTCCCGGCGGCGGGTCCGGACGAGTTGTACGAACTGGTCCACTCGGACTGGCTGTTCCGCATGCCGACGCTGCACCTCGCCGAGGCCCAGACGGCCGCCGGCGGTCGTGCCCACGTCTACGAACTGACCTGGACCGCCCCGGGCATGGGAGGCGCCTTCGGCGCCTGCCACGGCCTCGATGTCCCCCTCGTGTTCGGCAACCTGGACCGCGGCCAGCCCGCCGCGCTGATCGGTGAGGCGCCTTCCGCGCAGGCGCAGGCCCTGTCGGCCCGCATCCGCGCGGCCTGGGCGTCGTTCGCCGCGCACGGCGACCCCGGCTGGCCCGCGTACGACACCGGTCAGCGCCTCGTGCAGCTGTTCGGCGCCCGACCGGCCGTCGCCGCCTACCCGGAGGAGTCCTCCCGCCTGATCTGGCAGGACCACGCCTTCCGCGCGCTGCCGCTGATCAGCGGCTGAAGGCGTCCCGCTCGAGGGCCGGGCCCGAGGGCCGGGCCGCCCTCGGGCCCGGTCCTCAAGAGCGGTCCCGTTGCCCTTGGCCTTCCGGATCCCGGTGGGCTACGCGGCGCTCCTCCAGCGGGGCCCGGCGCAGGACCTCGTCGCCCGCGCGGGGCAGGTGCGGGGTGTGGTTGACCAGCCGGGCGGAGTTGCCGACCACGGCGATGCTGCTGGTGTTGTGCAGCAGCGCCGCGAGGACGGGGTTCATGGAACCGCCGGCTCCCGCGACCAGGCCGAGGAGGTTGACCCCGATGGCGAGGCCGTAGTTCTGCCGTACGACGCGCAGGGTGTGGCGGCTCAGTTCCACGACGGCGGCGACCTGGCGCAGGTCGTTGCCCGCCAGGGCGATGTCGGCGGTCTCCAGTGCCACGTGCGAGGAGTGCTCTCCCATGGTGATGCCGACGTCGGCGAGGGCCAGGGCGGGGGCGTCGTTCGTCCCGTCGCCGACCATCGCCACGGTGTGCCCCTCCGCCTGGAGATCCCGTATCAGCTGGAGTTTGGCCTCCGGAAGCGCGTGGGCGTGCACTTCGGTGATGCCCAGGGTGTCGGCGACGACCTGGGCGGTCTCCGGCGCGTCGCCGGTGAGCAGGATCAGGCGGGAGACCCCGAGGTCGCGCAGCTGCTGGACGACGGTTTCGGCGCCGGCCCGTACGGCATCGGAGACCCCGAGCATGCCGATCAGGTCCTCGTCGTGGGCGAGGCAGATGACGGTCTCGCCGCCGGCGCGCAGCCGGTCCGTCCAGCCCTGGGCCTCGTCGGTGAGGTCGACGCCGTGCTGGCGCAGGAGCGCGGGGCTGCCGACGAGGAGCCGGGTGCCGTCGAGTTCGGCGCGCATGCCCATGCCGAGGACGACCTCGCAGGCCTGGTGGATCGGCACGTGGAGGTGCTGTTCCTCGGTACGGGCGACGATGGCCTGCGCGAGGGGGTGGCGTGCGTGCAGTTCGCCGGAGGCCGCCAGGCTCAGCACCTCGTCGGCGGTGACCGCCTCGCTGAGCGTCACCACGCTCGTGACCAGGGGGCGGCCGAAGGTGAGGGTGCCGGTCTTGTCGAAGACGACTGCGGTGACCCGGCCGATGCCCTCCAGGTGGGTGCCGCCCTTGATGAGGGTGCCGCGGCGGGCGCCGTTGCCGATGGCCGCGCTGATGGCGGTCGGGGTGGCGAGTCCCGCCGCGCAGGGGCAGGCGATCAGCAGCATGGTCATGGCCCGCCGTGCGTCGCGGGTGACGGCGTAGGTGACGGCGGCCAGGGCGAAGGACACCGGGACGAAGCGCTGGGTGAAGCGGGTGGCCACGGTCTGGATCGGGGCCCGGTCCGACTGGGCCTCCTCGACGCGGCTGATGATCCGGCCGACGGTGGTGTCACCGCCGACGGAGTCCGCGCGGATGGTGAGCGAGCCGGAGGTGACGATGGTGCCGGCGTAGACGTGGGCGCCTTCCCTGGCGTAGACGGGCAGCGCCTCACCGGTGACGGCCGCCTGGTCCACCAGCGCCTCGCCGGTGAGCACGTGCCCGTCGACGGGGATGCGGTGGTGTTCGTACACGGCGACGGTGTCGCCTGGCTCCACGGTCTCCAGGTCGACCTCGAGCTCGATGCCTTCGCGTACCAGCCAGACGCGCTCGTCGCCGATGGTGAGCAGTTCCTCGATGGCGCGGCGGGTGCGGCGCAGGGTCAGGGTCTGGAGGAACTCTCCGATGTTCAGCAGCCACAGGACCGTGAGGGCGACGACGTTCTCCCGCAGTACGAGGGAGATGACGGTCGCCGCCGTGACGAGCGTGTCGGTACCGGGGCTGCTGCGGCCGCGCAGGGTGCGCAGGGCGCCCCGGAAGAACGGCAGGCCGGTGAAGACGGTCACCACGCCGAGCAGCCCGGAGGATCCGAAGGAGAACCGGGGTCTGCCGAGCAGCCGCCGGAATGCCACGAGGGCGAGGACCGCTCCGCCGACCACCAGGCGGGCCACCTCTCCGGTGGAGGTGTCGGGCAGGGACCGGGAGGGCTTGGCCACCACCATCACGGCGGGCGGGGCCTCCTCGAGGGCGTCGACGAGCTGCGCGACGTCCAGGTGCTCGGGGGCCACCCAGATCACGACACTGCCGGTGCGCGGGAAGATCCGCAGGGCGCGGAAACCACTGATGCCGGTCAGTCGTTCGTCGACGAGGCCCGCGCAGCCGGGCCGTGCTCTCAGCCAGGGCACCGACAGCCGTACGCGCCCCGCCGCCACCGAGCAGACCAGGACGGCCGGCATGATCAGTGCTCGTGTCCGTGATCGTCGTGATCGACGGTGACCGCGGACGGCGGTGGCACCTCTTCGCCCAGCGTCGTACGGGCTTCGGCCAGAATGTCACCGGCCTTCAGCCGGGCCTCCTCGGCGGCCGAGGCCAGCCACCTGCCGGCCACGATCCCGCCCGCGAGACCACTGACCAGCGCCTTGCGGGCGGCCGGGGCCGCGGCGGGTGCGTTCTTGATGATCAGGCCGCCCACCACGCCGGATAGCGCGTAATGGGCCAGCTTGCCGGCCGTGGCACCGGCGATCGCGAGGGGGTGCATGCGCAACTCCTTCCGTGCGCGCCGAACGGCGCGACGGACCTCTCTCTCAGTGTGGACCCGCCGAGCCCACCGGGTCGAGCCGGGCCCGGGCCGCGGCACCGTGGGCGGCGCGCCGGCGGCCGGCCAGTCGGCACCCGAGGTAGATGGAGAACGAGAGGGTCGTGACGTAGGGGCTGATCGGAATGCTGCTGCCGAGGGCGAGCAGGATGCCCCCTTCCATCGCCGCGAGTGCGAACGCGACGCTCAGCACGGGCAGCAACACGGGGGAGGCCGTGACGCGGGCGGCGGCGGCCGCCGGGGTGACGAGCAGGGCGAGGACGAGCAGGGCTCCGACGATCTGGACGCACAGGGCCACCGCGAGTCCGAGCACCAGCATGAACACCAGCGACAGGGTACGGACGGGCAGGCCCCTGGCCTCGGCGACCTCCGGGTCCGCGCTGGCGAAGGTCAGCGGCCGCCAGAGGACCACGAGGGCGGCCAGCACCACGACGGAGGTGCCGAGGAGCCATGCCATCTGCGGGGTGTCGACCGCGATGATCTGACCGGTCAGGATCCCGAACTTGTTGGCCGCCCGCCCCTTGTACAGGGACAGGAAGAGCACGCCCAGACCCAGCCCGAATGGCATGAGGATGCCGATGACCGAATTCCGGTCGCGGGCGCGGACCCCCAGGACGCCGATCGTGGCCGCGGCCAGCAGGGAGCCCACGATGGACCCGGCGACGATGTTCACCCCGAGGAGCAGCGCCGCGGACGCGCCGGCGAACGACAGCTCGCTGATGCCGTGCACCGCGAACGGCAGGTCGCGCATGATCACGAAAACCCCGACCAGCCCGCCCACCAGCCCCAGCAGGACCCCGGCCAGCAGCGAGTGGTGGACCAGGGCCAGCAGGTCGCCGTAATCGTCGAAGTTGAGGATCTGCCGCCAGATGCCGTCCTCGCCGTCCGCCGCCGACGGCCACGGTCCGGTCATGGCCGTGCACCGCCGTGCGTGGGGGGTGAGGGATGGTGCGGGCCGGCCGTGTCGGGCGCCCCCACCACGACGACGCGGCCCCGTACGCGGACGACGTCGACCTGGGTCCCGTACAGCTCGGACAGGGCGGTTGTGGTCATCACCTCGTCCGGCGGGCCGATCCGGAATCCGCGCGGGGCCAGGTACAGGACCCGGTCGACGAGACCGAGCACCGGGTTGATCTCGTGCGTCACGAAGACGACCGCGGTGCCTGCGGAGCGCCGTCGCCGGTCCACCAGGGCGGTGACCGCCCGCTGGTGCTGGAGGTCGAGGGAGAGCAGGGGTTCGTCGCACAACAGGATCCGCGGGTCGGTGGCCAGTGCCTGCGCGATGCGGACGCGCTGCTGTTCGCCACCCGACAGCGTGCCCACGGGCGCGTCCGCGTAGGGCAGGGCCGCCACGGAGTCCAGGATCTCCTCCACGCGGCGGCGGACCGCGCCGGGGGCGATGGGTATCCCCCAGCGATGCCCTTCCATGCCGAGTCGGACCAGGTCCCGGGCCCGCAGCATGGTGTGCGCCGGGAGGTCCTTGTGTTGCGGCACGTACCCGACGTACCGGCTGCCGTCGCGTGGCGGCAGGCCCAGAACCTCCAGCGAGCCCTTCGTCAGGGGCAGGCGGCCGAGGAGCACGCGCAGCAGGCTGGTCTTGCCCGACCCGTTCGGTCCGAGCACCGCGAGGAACTCGCCGGGCTGTACGTCGAGGTCCAGGTCGCGCCACAGCACCCGGTCGCCGTAGGCGAGGGTGGCACCGCGCAGACCGATGACCGGTGGGGCGGAGGCGGTGTCCGTCCGAAGGGTGGCCCCCGGGCGGGTGAGGGGTGTGAACGCTTCCGTACGGTCCACGGCGCCTCACCGGCTCAGGGCGCTCTGGAGCGCGTCGAGGTGGGCGGTCATCCAGCCGATGTAGTCCTGGCCCGCGGGGAGCGTCTCGGTCACGGAGACGACGGGGACGCGGTGGTCCTCGGCGGCCTTCTTGACCTTCTCGGTCTGGGGGCCCTCGGTCTGCTCGTTGTAGACCAGCGCTTCGACCTTCCCGCCGGTGAACAGTCCGAGGGTGTCGCGCAGGGTCCGGGGTGAGACCTCTTCGCCTTCCTCGACGGCCTCGCTGAACGCGGCGGGAGTCCGGTTCACCAGGCCACAGGCCTCCGTCAGGTACAGCGGCACCGGCTCGGTGACCGCCACCGGCGTCCCCGCGTGGTCCGCCTCGATCCGGTCCGCCCGGGCCTGGAGGGATGCCAGCTCGTCCCTGAATTCCCGGGCGTTCTCCCGGAAGGTGCCCGTGCCGGCGGGTTCGATCCGGGACAGGGCGGCCGCGATCCGGTCCGCGAGCCGGCCCATGGTGGGGAGGTCGTACCAGACGTGCTCGTTCGGCTCTCCGCCGGTGGGAGCGGTCTTTCCGGAGACGTCCACGACGTTGATCACGTCAGCGGAGGAGTTGTCCGAGCTGCGCAGCATCCGGTCGATGAAAGCGTCGTAGCCGCCGCCGTTCCGGACGACGAGCGCCGCCTTGGACAGCTGCAGCCGGGTCCGCGTGCCGGCCTCGTACGAGTGGGGGTCCTGCGCCGGATCGCTGACGATCGAGACGACGTCCACCCGGTCGCCGCCGATCCGCTCGATGACGTCCCCGTACACGTTGAGGGAGGCGACTGCGGGGATTGCGGCCGCCGGGGCCGCTCGCTGCCCGTCGGCACGGGCCTCGGCCGGGGCGTTCCAGAAGGGGGTCAGCGCCATCATGGCCCCGAGGAGCGCGCCCGCGGCACGGGCTGAGGAGACGCGCATGGCGTCCTCCCTGCCGGAGGGAAACCGAAACGGTCATCACGTGCAGTATCTCCCCGCGCGGCCGCGCCCTCCACTTCATGCCGTCACGGCAGCGCCTGCGCCGAGGCGGACAGCAGTTCCTTGGTGAGGGGGTGCTGCGGCGTTTCCATCAGGTGGCGGGCCGGGCCGGCCTCGATGATGCGGCCGGAGTCGAGGACGGCGATCCGGTCCGCGAGGGTGCCGGCGGCGGCGAGGTCGTGGGTGATGAACACCAGGCTGAGGCCGGTGCGTTCGCCGAGCCCGGCGAGGGCGTCCAGGAGGGTGGCCCGGGTGTCCGCGTCGAGGCCCGAGGTGATCTCGTCGCAGATGAGGACGCGCGGCCCGGCCAGCAGGGCCCGTGCCAGCGCCGCGCGCTGGAGTTCTCCGCCGGAGAGCTCTCCGGGCCGGCGCCCGGCGAGGCTCTCGCCGAGGCCGAACTCACCGAGGGTGCTCAAGGCCGCGCGCCGCGCGTCCCCGGGGGTGGCGCCGCGCAGCCGTACGGCGCTGCGGGCGACCTGGTCGAGGACCGGCCGGTGCTCGTCGAAGGCGGCCTTCGCGTCCTGGAACACGTACTGCACGGCGGCCAGTTCTGCCCGGCCGCGGGAGCGCAGGCTCCGCGGCAGCGGCGTCCCCTCGAGCAGGACCGTGCCCTCGTACGCGCGGTGCAGCCCGGCGAGGCAGCGCCCGAGGGTGGTCTTGCCGCTGCCGGACCGGCCGACGACCGCCAGGCACTCCCCCGCCGCGAGCGACACGCCGATCTCGCTCAGCACCTTGGTGGTCCCCCGTGCGGTGCGGTGCCGTGCGGTCAGGTTCCGCGTCTGAAGACGTACGGGTCCGCGGGGGCGCGGCGTTCGCGCGGCGTACGACTGCTCCGGTGCGAGAGCCTCCAGGACCGACGAAGCGGGGCCGCGGTCCACGACGCGCCCCGCCCGCATCACCACGACCTCGTCGGCCAGCGCCCGTACGACGTCCAGGTCATGGCTGAGCAGGACGACGGCGATGCCCCGTGCGGCGACGGCCGCCAGCTGCGCCACGACGCCCTGTGTGGTGAGGGAGTCCTGCCCGGTGGTGGGTTCGTCGGCGACGATGACCCGGGCGCCCAGCAGCAAGGCCTGGGCCAGGACGATCCGTTGCTGCTGGCCGCCGGAGAGCTGGTGGGGAAAGCGGCGCAGCACGGCTGCCGGGTCCGGGAGTTGGGCGAGCCGCACGGCCTCCTCGACGCGGCGTCCGCGTGCGCGCCGGTCTCCGCCCTGGCGGGCGGCGATGTCGGCGAGGAGCGCGCCCACGCGACGGGCGGGGTTGAGTACCGAGGCCGGGTGCTGGGGGATGTATCCGACCGGGCCCGCGGGGGTGCCGACCTCGCCGTCGACGACGGCGCCGGCCGGGTACTCGCCCAGGAGGGCGAGCCCCGTGGTGGTCTTGCCGCTGCCGGAGGGGCCGATGAGCGCGGTGATCCTGCCGGCGTGGGCGGCGAGGCTGACGCCGTCCACGATCGCCCGTCCGCCGATGTGGACGCGCAGGTCCCGTACCTCTGCGACGCGGGTCATCGCCTCGCTCCCTTCCGGGGGGTGTGCCGTTGGAGGGCGGCGTCGAACAGGAGGTTGGTGCCCATCGACAGGGCCGCGATGAGCAGGGCGGGGACGACCACGGCCCAGGGCTGGAGGAAGAGGCCGGTGCGGTTGCGGTCGACCATCACCGCCCAGTCGGCGGCGTCCGGCTGGACGCCCACGCCGAGGAAGGCGGCGGTCGCGACAAGGTAGAGGGCTCCGGTGAGCCGGATCCCGGCGTCGGCGGCGAGGGTGCGGCGCATGGAGCGGGCCACGTACCCGATCGCGGTGCGCCACCAGGATTCCCCCTGCATGCGCAGCGCTTCCACGGCCGGCCGGGAGGAGATCTCGACGGCCGCCGCGTGCACGACGCGGGCGGCGTCGGGTACGGCGGCCAGTCCGACCAGGACGGTCAGTGCGGCGGGTCCCGGCGTGAGGGTGGCCGCGACGAGCAGCACCAGCAGGAGGGAGGGGACCGCGATGACCACGTCGAGGGGCCGCATCAGGGCCTCCTCCAGCCAGGTGCGGCGGGTGAGGGCCGCGGTCAGGCCCAGGGGGACGGCGACGAGGTAGGCGAGGACGGTGGCCGCGATCGCCACGAGCACCACGGAGCGGCCGCCGAGGAGCACCTGCTGCCAGACGTCCCGCCCGCTGAAGTCGGTGCCGAGCCAGTGCCCGTCGCCGGAGGCGAAGGACACCGACCGGGGGCCGGCGGGGCCCGCCGCGAAGGGTCCGGCCAGCGCGAGGAGGACGGGCAGGGCGATCAGTCCGAGTGCGAGGAGGTACCTCGTCGGCTTCTGTTTCACGCCGCCACCTCGGACCGGGGTGCGAAGCGGCGGGCGGCCAGGTCGGCGGCGAGGTTGACCGCGACGGTGACGACGCCGAAGACGACGGCCATGCCCTGGACGACGGGGAGGTCACGTGCGGCGACGGCCTCGATGAGTACCGTGCCGAGGCCCGGGATCACGAAGAGCGCCTCCACGACGATCACTCCGCTGAGGAGCCAGTCGCAGGTGCGGGCCAGTTGCTGGGTGGCGGGGGCGAGTGCGTTGGGCAGGGCGTGCGTCCAGGTGATCCGGGTGCCGGAGATCCCGTAGCGGCGGGCCTGGGCGACGTACGGGGAGGCCATCGCGTCGATCATCCCGGCCCGTACCAGGCGGCTGATGGTGCACACCGGCCGCGACAGCAGGACGACGACGGGCAGGATCAGTACGGCGGGCTCGGTGAACGGGTCGGCGCCGACGGCGGTGGGCGGCAGCCAGGCCAGCCACAGCCCGAAGAGCGTGGCGAGCAGGACACCGACGGCGAATTCCGGTACGGCGTGCACGGCGAGGGTCAGGGCGCTGACGGTCCGGTCGAGGGGGCCGCCCTCGCGGCGGGCGGCCAGTACGCCGAGCCCGACGGAGAGCGGAACGAGGAGGGCGAGGGTGGTCGCGGCGAGGAGGAGGGTGGGGCCGAGTCCGGCCGTCAGGTAGCCGGTGACGGGCCGTCCGCTGACCAGGGAGGTGCCGAGGTCGCCGTGGAGGAGGCCTGCGGTCCAGTCGGCGAGGCGTTCGGCGGCGGGCCGGTCCAGGCCCATCGTCTCGCGGATGCGGGCGATGCGGGCCGGGTCCGGCTGGTCGCCGGCGAGGGCTACCGCGGCGTCGCCGGGCAGTGCCTCCGTGAGCGCGAAGACGAACAGGACGACCGCCGCCGTCTGCCCCAGGCCGAGGAGCAGGCGGCGGCCGATCCATGGGAGGTGCGGCGTCACGCGAGCCAGATCTTGTCGAAACGGGCCCAGTCGAGGGTGTTGGCGGGGGCCTGCTTCGACACCCCGTGCACCTTGGGTGCGGTGGCGATGATCCAGTCGGCGAAACCCCAGATCAGGAAGCCGCCCTCGTCGTACAGCCGGCGCTGCATCCGTTCGTAGAGGGCGCCGCGCTGCGTGACGTCGCGGGTGGACTGGGCCTGCTGGTAGAGGTCGTCGAAGTCCTTCTGCTGCCACTTGGTGGCATTGGTGGTGGAGCCGGTCAGCAGCCGCTGTGAGATGTGGGACTCGATCGGCATGGCGCCCGAGCGGTAGGAGGCGAAGGTGCCGGCGTTCAGGATGTCCTTCCAGTAGGTGTCCTTGTTGCCGACCTTGATCTCGACGGTGACGCCGGCCTTGGCCGCCTGCTCCTTGAAGATGCCGGCGGCTTCGACGAAGCCGGTGGCGGCGGGGGCGGTGTCCAGGGTGACCTTGAGGCCTTCGGCGCCGGCCTCCTTGAGCAGGGCGCGGGCCCTGTCGAGGTCCTGGGTCCGCTGCGGGAGGCCGGCGGGGTAGTACTGGTAGCCCTTGCCGAAGAGGTCGTTGCCGATTTCGCCGGCTCCGGAGAGGGCGCCGTCGACGAGTTCCTTGCGGTCGGCGATGAGGAAGAAGGCCTGGCGGACCCGGGGGTCGTTGAAGGGCGGGCGGTCGGTCTTCATGACGAAGCCCTGCATCGCGCTGCCCGGGAGGCGGACGACGTCGATCTTGCCCTTGCCCTCGTGGGTGCGGGCGGTGGCCGGGTTCAGCTCGTGGGCGTAGTCGACCTGGCCCGCGAGCAGGGCGCTGACGCGCGCCGACTCCTCCGCGGCGATGACGAATTCGAGCTCGTCCAGGTGCGGGGCGCCTTCCCAGTAGGCCTCGTTGCGCTGGACGAGGAGGGAGCTGCCCGGTGTGAAGGAGACGAAGCGGAACGGTCCGGAGCCGATGGGCTTGTCGAAGGCGGTGGCGTCCTTGGGAACGATGTACGCGCCGAACGCGGCGAGGACGTTGGGGAATTCGGCGTACGGGCGCTTGAGCTTGAACTCGACGGTGGAGGGGTCCACCGCCCGGCTCGCGTCGAGGTCGACGGGCTCCAGGGAGGCCTTGGCGCGGAAGGTGCCCTTGGGATCGGCGATCCGGCGGTAGCTGTAGAGCACGTCCTCGGCGGTGACGGGCTTGCCGTCGTGGAAGGCGGCCTTGCGCAGGGTGACGCGCCAGGTGTCGAGGGTGTCGTTGGGCTCCCACGTGGCGGCGAGCCGGGGGACCGCGGCGAGGTCCGCGCCGAAGTCGGCGAGCTTGTCGAACAGGGCCTTGGCGCGGGCGGCGTCGACGAACAGGTTGGCGGCGTGCGGGTCCAGCGTCTCGCCGGCGCCTCCGCCCGCGAAGGCGGCGCGCAGCCGTCCGCCCCGCCGGGGGGCTCCCTGGGCGGCCTGCTTGGCGTCCGGGGTGGTGGTGCCGGCGCCGCACGCGGCGGTGAAGGCGAGGGCGGTGGCGCCCGTGGCGAGGAGGAAGCCTCTGCGGGCGAGGCGGGAGCGGGCGTCGTTCATGCGGGGGTCTCTCCGTTACGGGGGTGGGGCGTGAGCCGGGCGATGAGGTGGAGGCGGTCGGAACTCGTGGTCCCGTGCGGTGCCTCGCCTTCGCTCCATGGCGGTTCGGTGCGGGGTCCGGGTCCGTCGTACAGGGCGAGGACCTCGAACCCGGCGGTGGTGAGGAAGTACCGGAGTTCCTGCGGGAAGAGGAGCCTCCAGGCGGAGTGCTGCTCGTCCGGGGGTGAGCCGTCGTCGGCTGTCCAGGTCCTTCGGCGGCGCAGGAGTTGCGCGCCGTGATCGATCCACAGGGTGGTGTGGGAGGTGTACGTGGTGCCGCGCCAGGCGAAGGAGGCGGTGCGCGGGCCGTCGAGGAGTTCGGTGTTGCCGAGGAAGAAGGCCCCGTTGCGCATTTCGGCGACGAGCAGCCCGCCGGGGGTGAGGTGGGCGCGGCAGCGGGCGAGGAAGGCGGCCAGGTCCTCGTTGGTGTGGCAGTACAGCAGGGCGCTGTCGAGGCAGACGACCGCGTCGAAGGCCGCTCCGAGGTCGAAGTCGCGCATGTCGGCCTGCTGGTACCGGGGGCCGGGGTGGTGCGTGCCCGCGTGGGCCAGCATGGCCTGCGAGGTGTCTATGCCGGTGACCTGGCGGCCGCCGCGGTGGTGCAGCCAGGCGGCGTCCCGTCCGGTGCCGCAGCCGACGTCGAGCACGCGGGGGCCGGCACCGTGGCGGGCCAGTACGTCCTCGGCCCAGCGCGCGGCGAGCCGTTCGGGGTCGGGGAAGCGTTCCTCGTAGAGCTCGGGGTGGTCGGTGAGCAGGTTGCCGCTGGCGGTGGTTGTCATCGGGTCTCGCTCCGGGGCCGGTCGGGGAGGGCGGGGGCCGTGGGATCGGGTGCCTGGCCGTCGGGCAGGAGGCGTCGCCGCTGGAGGTGTGCGACGGCCGCGGCGGAGGCCAGGCCGAGGGTGAGGCAGCAGCCGTAGGGCAGCCAGGTCAGGCCGGTGTGGCCGGCCGTGTCCATGGACCAGCCGATGGCCGCGCTGCCGGCGGCGGCCGCGACCCCGGAGACCGCGTAGAACAGGCCGTAGAAGGTGCCGGTCAGGTTCGCGCGGCCGAAGGCCGGTATCAGCTCCATCACGAAGGGCTGGGCGACCATCACGCCGAGGTGCAGCAGCAGGGCGCCGGCGAGTACCGGAAGGAGGCGCAGGGGGTGGGCGGTGGCGGGGCCCGCCACGAGCATCGGGGGCAGGAATCCGAGGCCCATGACGCCCAGGCCGGTGGCGATCCAGCGCCCCCTGCTCCCCCGGGCCTTCAGGGCGCGGGTGACGCGCAGCTGGAACAGCAGGTTGGCGACGGTCCCGGCGAGGAACAGCAGGCCGACCGAGCCGCCCCAGCCGGAGGCCTCGGTGGCCGCACGGGGCAGCAGCAGGTACAGCTGGTTCTCCAGGCCGTACATGCCGACCATGGCGAGGGCGAACGCCAGGAACCTCCGGTTTCCGGCGACTTCCCGCCAATCGCCGAGCACCCCGGTGTCGGGTGCCGGGACCTTCCGGGCGGGCAGTACCAGCAGCTGGGCGAGGGTGAGGGCGGCGAACACCCCGGCCGCGGTGACGGCGGCGGCCCGGAAGTCCACGAGCAGCAGCAGGGTGCCGAGCAGCGGGCCGAGCAGCGCCCCGATGGTGGCGAAGACGTTGAACAGCGCGAACGCCTCCGCCTTGCGGTCACCCGCCTCCTGGGCGACGTACGTCCGCACGGCCGGGTTGAACAGGGCCCCCGCCAGCCCGCTGAGCACGGAGGCGGCGAGCAGCAGCGGCAGGCTGTCGCCGAGGGCGAACAGGCCGAACCCGACCGTGCGCAGGGCGCAGCCCGCGATGATCACACCGCGGGCGCCGAGCCGGTCGGCGGCCGAGCCGCCGACCAGGAAGAGGCCCTGCTGGCTGAGGTTGCGCAGGCCGAGGACGACGCCCACGACGGCGGCCGAAAGCCCCAGGTCGTCGGTGAGATGGGTGGCGAGGTACGGGATGAGCAGGTAGAAGCCGGTGTTGACGCCGAGCTGGTTGACCAGGAGGAGGCGTACGGCGAGCGGGAAGCCCCGCATCGAGCTGATGACCCTCACCGTACGACGGCCCTGTGGGTGCGCCGGACGCCGAGTCCGGCCCGGTCGGCGGCCCGTACGGTGCCGTCCGTGCCGCCGATTCCGTTCCACGGGTCGTCGGCGAGCAGCAGGTGTCCGTCGAGGTCGACCCAGCGGGCCCGGTCGGCGAGGTGCACGGCCGGGGCGATGCCGAGGGAGCTCGCGGTGAGGCAGCCGAGCATGAGGTCGGTGCCGCTGCCGCGCAGCGCGTCGTGGATGCGCAGGGCGGCCCGTACCCCGCCGCACTTGGCGAGTTTGACGTTGACGCCCTGGACCAGTCCGGCGAGCGCGACGGCGTCCTCGTAGGAGATGGCGTCCTCGTCGGCGATGACGGGGACCGGTGATTCCTTGGCGACGCGGGCGAGCGCGTCGGGGCTGCCCGGTGCGATGGGCTGCTCCACGGCGGTGACGCCGAGGTCGGCGAAGCGCGGGAGCAGCTCGAGGGCCTGGCGTTCGGTCCACGCTCCGTTGGGGTCGAGCAGCAGGCTCGCCTCGGGGGCGCCGGTCCGTACGGCCTCCACGCGCGCGAGGTCCTCGGCCGGGTCGGCGGATCCCGCCTTGACCTTGAGGGCGGTGAAGCCGCTCATGGCGAGCCGGGCGGCCTGCGCGGCGGCCGGTACGGGGGCGGTGATGCCGATCGTGCGGGTGGTCTGCGCGGCCGGTGCGGTGTGCGTACCCAGCAGGTGGTGGGCGGGCCGCCCGGCCCGCTTGCCCACCAGGTCGAGCAGGGCCGCTTCCAGTGCGGCGAGGACACCGGCCGGCAGCTTCGGCGAGGCGGGCAGCCCGTCGGCGAGGTGTTCGTCCCACGCCGTCTCGGGGTCGGGGAGGCCTTCGACCGAGGGGCGGGCGGTGGAGAGGTGCCGGAGGATGCGGGCGGTGGGCAGTCCGAGGTAGTCGCTGCTGACCACCTCGCCCCAGCCGGTGAGGCCGCCGTGCTCGATCGCGACCCAGACCGCGTCGCGGCGGGCCATCACCGAGCGGGAGATCCGCAGGGGTTCGGCCAGTTCCAGCTCGGTGGTGTGCCAGGTGAGTCTCATGCGGCGCCTCCCCGCGTCGGTGCGGGCAGGTACGGCAGGGGGGCCGCGAGCGGGTCGACGACGGTGCGGCAGCGGGTCCAGCCGACGGCCTCGGTCGCGTGCGGGTGTGCGATCTCCAGGGGGCGGCGGGCGAGTTCGGCCCGGTCAAGGCCGTGTGCGCGGCAGAAGTCGTCGTCGTACACCGTACCGAGGTAGCGGTGGGGCCCGTCGGGGAAGACCGTCGCGACGACAGCGCCCGCTTCCACACGGGCGGCCCATGCGGAGACGAGGGCCACGGCGCCGGTGCTCCAGCCGCCGCTGACGAAGCCGGCACGGGCCAGCCTGCGGCAGGCGTCGACCGCTTCGGCCGGGCCCACCCAGTGGACCTCGTCGAAGGCGTGGTGGACGACGTTGCGCGGGTGGATGCTGCTGCCGAGTCCGCGCATGAGGCGGGGGCGCGCCGGCTGGCCGAAGATGGCGGAGCCGGTGGAGTCGACTCCGATCACCTTCAGGCGGGGCCAGCGGCGGCGCAGCGGCCCGATGAGCCCGGCACTGTGCCCGCCGGTGCCGACGCTGCACACCAGGACGTCCAGGTGGTCCAGCTGCCCGCACAGTTCGGCGGCCATGGAGAGGTAGCCGGCCGCGTTGTCGGGGTTGTTGTACTGGTCGGGCCAGTAGGCGTCCGGGATCCGGGCGAGGACCTCGCGCAGACGGGCGATCCGGGCCGCCTGCCAGCCGCCCTCGGCGGCGGGCCGGTCCACCAGCTCCAGCCGGGCGCCGTACGCGTGCAGCAACTGCCGCATCGAGGACTCGAGTTCGCGGTCGCCGACGAGGACGACCGGGTGGCCGAGGGCCTGACCGGCGAAGGCGAGCCCCACGCCGAGGGTTCCGGAGGTGGACTCGACGACGGTGGCGCCCGGGCGGAGTTCACCGCGCTGCCGGGCACCGCGCAGCATGGACACGGCGGACCGGGCCTTCATCCCGCCGGCGCCGAGGCATTCGAGTTTGGCCCAGAAGCCCGGGTGGGCGCAGGGCAGTTCGGAGCGGATCCGGGCGAGCGGGGTCCGTCCGACCAGGGCCAGCAGCTCCGGGTTCGCGCTGTGGGCCGGCGGTCGGTGCAGGGGTGGCGCGACGGTCACCGGGGGCCTCCGTACTGGTGGATGGTTCCGGGGCCGCCGTCGAGCCAGAAGAAGGGGTAGGGCTCGGCGGACACGGCGCTGACTCCGGTGCCGAGGAAGCGCGGCAGGACGGCGCTGCCCGTCTGGGCGAACATGACCAGGGGTGTGCCGGTGGCCGCGGCATGATCGAGCAGCGGCTGGAAGCTGCCGTTTCCCAGGGTCATGCCGGAGGCGAGTACGGCGTCGCAGTGCTCCAGCTCCGCGAGGGCGGCGGTCCGTACGGGCTCGCCCCACTCGGTGGTGCCGCCCTTGAGGTCGCAGGGCACGTAGTCCAGGCCGCGCGCACGCAGCTGTTCCAGCAGGGAGTTGACCACGCCGACGACGAGGACCCTGCGGATCCCGGCCGGGGGCAGCAGGTCGGCCACGGCGCGGGCGCGGGCTCTGGACCGCTGCAGGGAGCTGCCGGCCGGCAGGGTGCAGGGGCGCGCCCCGTGTTCGGGCGTGTGGGGGCGTACGTGTCCCAGGTAGGCGTCGAGCGCGGCGATCCGTACGGGAAGCATCGGGTGGTCGAGGAGCTCGGACACCGCGGCGCCGACGCAGTCGTCGAGTGCCGTGGCGGGCAGGGCGCCCGGCTCCACGGCACAGGATCCGACGGCCGCGTCCAGGCGCAGGCTGAGCACCTCGTTGCGGTAGCCGCTGCTGCGGCCGGCGTGGCGGACCGCTTGGGCGGTGGTGAAGGCGAGCGCGATGCGTTCCCGGGCGGGGTCGGGCCCGTACCGCCCGGTGCGCACTGCTTCGACGAGCTGGTCGACGGTGTGCACGGCGGGCTCGTGGAGGGTGGGTGTGGTCATGCGGGCACCACCGGGGGCAGTGGGGCGCCCTGCTCTTCGACCACGGGGTGCAGGCGCGCGATGAGCCGCTCGGCGGCCTCCCGCGCCCCACTGCCCCGGGCGTCGGCGGTCATGACGTGGCCGAGGTATTCGTTGTTGCTGGTCGCGGCGCGTACGGCGCGGCCGGGCTCGGTGAGGGTGAGTTCCAGGACCCCTGGCTGCGCCCGGACCTCGTCCGCGCCCTCGATGCGGGTCAGGGTGCCGGGGGCATCGGGGAGCAGGAAGGCGATCGCGGCGCTGCGCACGCCGGTGTGGCGCGGGGTGAGATCGGGTGTGCGGCCGAGGGCGACGTCCACGCAGGCGGCGGCCAGGTCGATGCCCGTCACGTGCCGGACGAGTTCGGTGATCCGGTTGCCGGCGGGCCGGGGGTTGACCTCGACCACCTTGGGGCCCTCTGGCGTCAGTTTGATCTCGGTGTGGCACACGACGTGGTCCAGGCCGAGGGCCTTGATCGCCGCCAGGGCCGTGTCGACCGCTTGCGCCTGCGACTGCGGTGCGATGCCGGCCGGGAACATGTGACCGGTCTCGATGAAGGCGGGTGCCCCGCCGATGCTCTTGTCCGTGACACCGACCACGCCCGTGGCGCCGCCGGAGGAGACGGTCTCGACACTGACCTCGGGGCCGGTGAGGAGCTCCTCGAGGAGGACGACGGGCATGCGGTCCTGCCCGCGTGCGTTGACGGGGAACTCGGCCAGTGCCCGGCAGGCCGCGCCCAGTTCGTGTGCGTCACGGACCTCGCGGACCAGCATTCCGGCGCACAGGTCCACGGGTTTGACCACCAGCGGGTAGCCGATGTCGCGGGCGGCGGCAGCGGCCTGCGCCGTGTCCGTACAGAGCGCGAAACGGGGGCCGGGCACCCCGGCTTCGGCCAGCACCCGGCGGGTCAGGTCCTTGCGGCAGGCTCCTTCGACGGCTTCGGCGGACGGGCCGGGCAGGCCCAGCCGTTCGGCGATCCGGGCCACGGCCGGCAGGTAGTAGTCGCAGGAGGAGACGACCCCGTCGAAGTCCAGCACGGCGTGCAGGCGTTCCAGGCGGGGCAGCAGCTGCTCCATGTCGTTGGTGTCCGCGGTGATGATGTTGCGCGCCGCCAGCAGCGGGTGCGGGCCGTCGGAACCGGCGCCGCGCAGGTAGTGGTGGAGGTCCCGGGTGACGAAGGTGAACTCGTGCCCGCCTTCCCCGATGGCCCTGGGCAGCAGCCTGCTCATCGACCCCACCCAGCTCTCGACAACCAGCAGATGTGCCAAGGGAGTTCCTCTCGAAAGGCCGTCACGACCGCGGGGGCATACCGGCGGTGCGGACCGCCTGACGGGAGGCGTCCGCACCGAGCCGAGGAGGAAGCTACCTGAAATCGTTTTCATTTCCAATAGGTTGTTTTTCCGGTAGCCTGCCGCCCACGAGACCGGAGTGAGGGAAGGGAGCCACCGAGCCATGGGAGAACTGACGCAGGGGCGGGAGATCGGGCCGTACGCGGTACGGCACGCCCGGCCGCGGGACGTGCCCGGCGCGCGGAGCGTCATGCTCGACACCTTCTACCGGGAATTCGCCTACGGGTACGTACCCCAGTGGCACGAAGACGTCGTCGACATCGACAGCACCTACCTCGCGCACCCGCGGCACACCCTCGTCGTGGCCGTCCTGGGAGACGAGGTGGTCGGCACCACCGCGCTGACCTCCCGGGGACCCGCGCACCCCCCGCACCCGCGCTGGCTCACCGAGCGCTACCCTTCGGGCCGCACGGCGCAGCTGCTGCGGGTGTACGTGCGCCCGGACCACCGCAGGCACGGACTGGCCCGTGCCATGGTCGCGACGGCCTGCGCATTCGCCGCGGGCGTGCCCGGCTACGACGCCGTCTACCTGCACACGAACGTGGACATCCCCGGCGCGGAAGCCTTCTGGCGCAGCATGGCCGACGAGGTGTGCGACGCCCGCACGACGGGCGAACACGGCGGCTACGGGACGGTCCACTTCGAAATCCCGCTCCCCGTCCCGGCCGCGGCCGGCGGGTTCGGCAGCAGGCGTGCATTGACACACGACGGCCCCTGACTCCGGCCGGAGTCAGGGGCCTCGGTTCGGTCACCGCACTAGGTGAGCGGGTTGTCCTGCCAGGGGCTGGAATAGCACCTGGGAGTCGACGTGTCGACGCAGGCCACCACCTGAACGCTGGCGATGTAGTAGCCGGCGTCAAAGCCGAGACCGGTCCAGTAGCCGTCGTCCCCGCGGCAGCCGTTGTAGTTGAACCGCTTCACCGTGGAATAGACATGGGTCGAGCCGGACTTCTTGGCCCGGAAGTGGATGGAGACCGGCTCCCCGTCGCAGCCGGTGTCCCGCACCGCGGCGTTGCCGTTCTTCCATCCGCTCCTCGTCCACTCCCAGTTCGCGGATCCGTAGACTCCGGTGCCGGAGGCGGTGGCCGAGCCGGTGGCCGCCGAGGCGACTCCGGCGGAGGCCAGCAGCGCCGTCGCGACGGCCGCGGCGACGACCCCCGTGCGCCGCAGAGTGCCGGTCAAACGTCGTTTCATGGTTCCCCCTTGTTCAGTGAAGACGGCTGCGGAGAGCCGCCTCTGCCTGACTGGGTACGACGCTAGAGGGCCCCCTGTCCGTACGGGATCCCCGGTCCTGGGGGTTTCGCGGGCCGGTGGGATGCGGTAGTGCCCCAAGGTGACGTCTGCGGAACGGAAAGCACAGGACGGCGCGCGCCTGGACCGGGCCCGCGCGCGGATCGAGCGGCTGTGCCGGGAACTGCCCGACGCCATGACGCTGTTCGCCCGGTTGAACGACATCGTCCCGGCGGTGGTCCCGGCCGACGGCGTGTGCGGGCTGACGCTCGACCCCGCGACGCTGCTGCACACCGGGGGCTACCACGAGAAGGGCGTCCCGCACTCCCACCTGCCGCGGCTGCTGGAGATCGAGCACGGGGAGGAGGACGTCAACCAGCTGCCCGAGCTGGTCAGGCGCGGCCGGACCGCCGCCGGACTCTGGCTCGCCACCGGGCACCGGCCGCACCGCAGCACGCGCTACCGCGATGTGTACGAAGCGGTCGGGATGGGGGACGAGCTGCGGGTCCTGCTGTACGACCACCGGGCGGTGTGGGGTGCGCTGGTCCTGCACCGCGGCGGTGACCGGCCGCCCTTCACCGCGGCCGAGGCCGCCGCCGTGGAGGCGCTCGCCCCCGCCGTCACCCAGGGCTTACGGCGGGCATACCTGCGGCACGACGCCGCTGCGGCGGGCTCCGAGGCCCCCGGTGGGACGGGCCTGCTGACCTTCGAGCCCGACGGCGGGCTGGCCCGGATCACCGCCGGCGCGACGTGGTGGCTCGACCAGTTGGGCGGCGCGCGGTCGCCCACGGCGGGTGCGCGGATCCCGCAGCCCCTTCTGCACGTGTCCGCGAGGGCGAGGGAGGAAGGCGAGGCGAGCGTACGGGTGCGGGGCCGGTCCGGTCGCTGGCTGACCCTGGCCGCCACCCGCGTGGACCGGGACGGCCGCGTCGCCGTCCTCGTCCAGCCCAGCCATCCCGAGCACACCGTCGGGATCATGATGGAGGCGTACGACCTCACCCCGCGCGAGCAGCAGGTGGCGCAGCTCGTCATGTACGGGCTGACGGACACCGAGATCGCCAAGCGGCTCGCGATCTCCCCGCACACCGTCCGGGACCACCTCAAGAAGGTCTTCGACAAGACGGGGACCAACAGCCGGGGCCGCCTCCTCCACGTCCTGTACTTCGCCCACTACCGGCCGGACATCGAGGCCGGGCGTCCGATGGGCACCCGCGGCTGGTTCACCGCCCCCGGCCCGGCCCTGCGCTGACGGCGCGCGGCGGCGAAGCGCGGTCCCGTCACCGGACCCGCTCGACGCTCCACCGCGGCAGCTGCTCGAAGAAGGTGACGGACTCCTCCCGCCACCGTGACCGCCAGCCGGCGGCCACCGCCGACGCCTGCTGCGCGGCGCGGCGCATGTCCGCCTGCATCCTGACCGTGACGCCCCGGCGCTCTCCGATCTCCCGGACGGCAGCGATGGCTTCGGGCGTGCAGGATGGGTCACCGAGTGCGGCTTCGACCAGACGGCGCTCAGCGCCGTCGACCGACGCCAGCAGGGTGCGGACGGTGTAGCTGTTCTTCCCGTCGCGGATGTCGGTGCCGGTCGGCTTGCCCATGGTGGCCGCGTCGCCGAAGAGGTCCAGGTAGTCGTCGCTCATCTGCCCGCAGATCCCCACCAGCCGCGCATAGTCGCGCAGTTCCTCCTCGAAGGCCGCCGGCTGCTCCCCCGCGGCGAGCAGGCCGAGCTGCATGGGCGCGAGGATCGAGTAGCGGGCGGACTTGTAGTCGGCCACGCAGTGCAGGAGGTCCTCGTCCGGTGCGGCGGCGAAGTCCCGTTCCAGGTCGATGATCTGGCCCATGAACGTGTCGGCCGCCGCCCGGGTCAGCACCTCGACCATGGCCTGGCGCACGGCCCCGGGCACCTTCGCCTCCAGCAGCGCCTTCAGTGACAGGGCGAGGGCGAGGTCACCCGCCAGTACCGTCAGGCCGAGGGCCGCCTGCGGGTGGTGGGGGAACCTCTCGCGGTAGGAGTAGTAGGTGGACGGGCCGCCGCGGCGGGTGGGGCTGTCGTCGATGAGGTCGTCGTGCACCAGTCCGTGGGTCTGCAGCAGTTCGATGCTCAGCGCGGCGGCGTCGAGTCCCTCGACCGGCGCGTCCGTCACCAGACGCGCCGCCTCGTGCAGCAGCACGACCCGTATCCGTTTCCCGCCCCGCAAGGACAACTCGCGCAGCAGCTGCAGGCAGTCCGGGGTGAAACGGCTGAACGGGGGTGCGTCGAGTCCGGCGCCCACCGTGTCGAAGTACTCCTCGAAGACCGTGTTGAACCGCTGCTCGTATCCGGCGACGCGCTCGAGGATCTGCTGGGTCATGACGCGTTCTTCCTGCCTGGGGTGTGTCGGGGCACGCTGTAGACGTGTGACGGTAGTGCCTTGTGGGCAGGGCGGGTCGCGGCGGGTCGGCAGGTGCGCTTCCGTGTCCGGGTGGGGAAAGCAGTTCCTAGCCGGCGGGAGCCGGGTGGGCGGCCCGTTCCAGGGCTTCCAGGACGGTGGCGCTGAACAGGGTGGCCTTGTAGCCGGTCTGCGGGAGCGGCCGGCAGCGGGCGAGCACGGTCGCTGCCGCTTCGGCGAGGAGCCCGGGGGTGGCTTCGCGGCCGATCAGGGCCTCCTCCACCTCCGTCAGCCGCAGCGGGACGCGTGCCACCCCGCCGGCGGCGACGGCGGCGTGCGTGACGGTGGCGCCGTCGAGCGCGAGGCGGGCGGTTGCCTCGACCAGGGGCCATTCGGCGTGGGCCCGGCTGGTGGCCCGGTGGTAGCCGGCGCGTTCCCCGGGCAGGGGTGCGGGCAGCCGGACCCCGGTGAGGATGCGGCCCGGCGGCAGCAGGTGGTCGGCGCGGGTGAGCCGGTCGCCGTCCCCGTACAAGGCGGCGACACTGCGCGGGGACTCGCCGTGGACCTCGGCCTCGGCGTCGTACGCGAGCAGGGCCATCGCGAGCGTGGAGGGGTGCGGGGCGACGCAGGGGCCGTCTCCGCTGACCACGCCGAAGTGGTGGTCGCCCTCGCGCGCGGGGCAGCCGGTGCCGCCCTTCTGGAGGCAGCTGACGTGGGGATTGCGGTAGTACCAACAGCGGTTGCGCTGCAGCAGGTTGCCGCCCAGGGTGCCGGCGGCGCGGACCTGCGGAGTGGCCGCGGCCCCGGCCGACATCGCGAGGGCCGGCCATCCGGCGTGCAGCTGCGGATCGGCGGCCAGCGCGGCGAGGGTGGTCAGGGCGCCGATCCGCAGGCCGCCGCCGGGCAGCGGGGCGGTGCCGCGCAGGTGGCGGGCGCCGTCGAGGTCGGTGAACGGCCCCGGTGAGACGCCGCTGCGCTGCCGGGCGGTGGTGTCGGTGCCACCGGCGCGCAGCTCCCCGCCGCGGGCCAGGACGGCGGCCGAGAGGTCGGTGAGGGCGGGATCGGTGCTCACGTACCCAGTCCTTCCAGGAGCCGGTCGGGGCGGATGGGCATGTCGTACGGGCGCCAGCCGGTCGCATCGCGAACCGCGTTGGCCAGGCACGCCGCGGTGGGCAGGGTGGCGATCTCGCCGAGGCCGACACCGCCGCCGGGGACGTGCTCGAAGCCCTCCTGATGGAAGTGGACGGTGATCTCGGGGGTGTCGCCGATCCCGGGGATGCGGTAGTCCTCGAGGTTCTCGGTCAGTACCCGGCCGGTGGCCGGGTCGGTACGCCGCTCCTCGTACAGGGCGTAGCCGATGCCCTGGACGACGGCGCCCTCGCACTGGCTCCGGGCGAGGCGGTCCTCGTGGATGCGGCCCGCGGAGATGCCGCTCCACACGCGCAAGGGGCGGATCCGGCCGAGCCGCGTGTCCACCTCGACCTCGGCGACCTGCACCGATCCGGTGAAGCCGCGGCCGACGGCCACACCGCCCATCGTGAAGGGGAGCGCGAAGCCGCGGCGGTCGCGGGGGCGCCGGCCGGTCACCCGTACGCCGTGCGCCGCGTCCAGCCGGGCGGCCACATCGCCGCCGCCGAGCGCGCCGCGCAGCCGGGCGGCGGCGTCCGCGGCGGCGGGCACGAGGGAGGGAGTGGTGCGGCTGCCGCCGGAGGTGGGTCCGTGGACGGCGTCGCTCCGGCCGACCTCGGCGCGCACCCTCTCCTCCGGCACGCCGAGCCCCTCGGCGACGGCCCGGCGCAGCACGGTCCGCGAGCCCGTGCCCATGTCCTGGACGGCGCAGCGGGCGACGACGACCCCGTCCTCGACGGTGAGCTCGACCTCCGTGACGGGATCGACGAAGTACAGCCAGTTCGCCGCCGCGACGCCGACGCCGCGGCGGAACCTTCCGGTGCCGCCGCGGGAGCCCGACCAGACCGGGAGCGACGCTGCCCAGTCGTACAGGACGTGCCGTTTGGAGTTGCCGTCCCAGCGGCGGCGCAGGGCGATCGGGTCCTGGCCGAGCCGGTGGGCCATCTCGTCGACGGCCTGCTCCAGGGCCCAGCACATCGTGGGTCCGCCCGGGCCGCGGAACGGGGCGCCGGGAGGCCGGTGGGTGACCGTGTCGAAGTCGCGGAGCCGGCGCGGGGCCTTGCCGTACATGAACCGGGCCAGTGCCGCCACGGTGCCGCCCACCGAGACTCCGCCGTCGCTGTCCGCGTCCATGGCCAGCGCACTCAGGTCGCCGGCCGCGTCCGCGGCCATCGCCAGCCGGATGCGGGTGCCGGGCCGGTATCCGCCGTCGGTGAGCTCCTCGTCCCGCTCCAGCGCCACCCGCACCGGGGCGCCGTGCAGCCGGGCCAGCTCCACCGCGGCGACGACGTCGGAGGTCAGCCCCATCTTGCAGCCGAATCCGCCGCCTACGTGGACGGCCTTCGCCACCACCCGTTCGACGGGCACCCCGAAGCGTTCGGCGGCGAGTTCGGCCGTGTGCTTCACCGACTGCGTGGAGACCTCCAGGTGGAGGGTGCCGTCGACCCACTGGGCCAGGCAGACGTGCGGTTCGAGCGGGGTATGGGTCTGCGCGGCGGTGGTGAAGACGCCCTCCACGACCCGTTCGGGGTGCCGGGCCCGGGCCTCGGTGATCCGGCTCACGGCCGTGGCGGGGCGCCTGCTCATCGCGGAGGGCCCCCGCAGGTTGCCGCGCCAGCGGGCGGGCAGCAGTTGGGGGGTCTCGCCGGAGCCCGGTGCCCGTCTGCGCGCCGCCTTGTCCTCGTACACCAACGGGCCCTCGCCGGCGCGGGCCTGGCGTACGTCCAGGGCCGCCGGCAGTACCTCGTAGTCCACCGTGACCCGCGCCGCGGCCGCCCGTGCGGAGGCCCGGTCCGGCGCGGCGACCGCGGCCACCGGCTGGCCGACGTACCGGACGACGCCGTCGGGGGGCAGCAACGGCACCAGCGGGAGGTCTCCGGCCTCCAGGGACCGAACGTGCGCATGCGCGTGCGGCGACCGGATGATCACCCCTACCAGCAGTCCCTCGGGACGCAGGTCCGTGGTGTACCGGGCCGATCCGTCGACCTTCTCGGGGGCCTCGGTGCGCGGGACCGCCGGCGTCTCCCCGGCGCCCGGCTCCGTGTCGTACTCCCCCGCGCAGGCCGCGGCCACCGCGGCGAAGATCCGCTCGTACGCGCCGCAGCGGCACAGGTGACCCGCCAGCGCGTCCGCGATCTGCTCGCGCCCGGGCCGGGTGCGGCCGTGCGCGGCCCGCCACCGGTCGAGGAACGCCGCCGCCTCGACCACGAACCCCGGGGTGCAGTAGCCGCACTGGAGGGCGTCCTCGCCGGCGAAGGCACGTGCGACCGGGTGGCCGGACAGGCCCTCCACCGTCGTCACCCGCCGGCCGGCCAGCACGGCCGCGGGCGTCAGGCAGGACACGCGGGGCTCACCGTCGACCTGGATCGTGCAGGCCCCGCACACCCCGCCCGCGCAGACCAGCTTGGTGCCGGTCAGACCCAGCCGGTCGCGCACCACGTCCACGGCGGCCGGGTCGTCGTCCACGTCCACCGCCCGCCGGGCGCCATTGACCTCGAACTCCACGAGACGTGCTCCTTAGCCGTGGGGGTGGCGACCGCCGGGGCCTCGCGCTCACCTTCACACCCTTTGATATCCCGCTCCCGGGATCGGCGCAGTTCGGCGCGCGCCCGGGTGGGCCGTCCGTTTCGGATCGCCGGGGTTTCAGGGAGTGGTCGTGGCGGCCGGCCTGGCGCGGGCGGCGGCCCGTACGTCAGAGGTTTCCATCGGGTCGTCGCGCAGTGCCGCGCACCGCGCCAGGGTTTCGGGCGTGTCCGGCGCACGGGCGATGCCGAGCAGCCGGGCCCCTTCCTCGCAGTCCCACAGGGACTCGGTGTGCGCGTGGTCCAGCCCGCCCGTGTCGATGGCGGCGAGCGCTTCCAGGTAGGCGGCGCGCTCGTAGGAGTGCGGGGTGCACAGCCAGAACCGGCGCAGGTCCGCCACCGCCCCGGCTGCCTGCGGCCCGAAGCGGGCGAGCCTCCTCGCCGTGGCGTCGGGGCCGCACCAGGCGCGGTTGCGCCACTGTTCGGCGAGTTCGGCCACGAGGGCCGGGATCACTTCGGGGCCGAGGTGATCGGCGAGGACGTCCGAGCCGAGCCGCGCGAGCCACTGCCGCTCGTCGTCCGCCCAGCCGCGTGCGGCCGGTACCGCCAAGGCTCCCAGGTGGTCCACGGCCCGCCTGAGGAGAGGAAGGGGACGACTCCCGTCAGGGGTGACGAGCGAGGGCACGAGCGGGATCAGCCCGTCCACCGGGTCCCTGCGGGACAACTCGCGCAGGGCGGCGACCGCGGCGCCCTCCCCGGCCGGCCGGACTCCGGCCAGCACCTCGAGCAGCTCGCCGTCCGCGAGACCGGTCAGGTCGTGGGGCGCCGGGCCGGGGTCGGGCCGCCGGACGCCGATTCCGAACCGGGTCCACGGCTCGGTGAACCACGGCGGCTCGGGCTCCCCGGCGATCCGGTAGCGGGCGACCTCGCCCAGGTCCTCCCACCACTCCAGGGGCCAGACATCGCTCACCGACTCCAGTACGTGGACCCAGTGCGCGCCTTCCCTGACGTGGCGGCGCAGGGCGTCCCGGGCCTCGCCGCAACCGCCGAGGGCCAGCAGCTCCAGCACACCGACGGCCCGCCTGCACTGCTGCTCGTCCCCGTCCAGCAACGCCACGACCGGCGTGGGCGACAGTTCCAGGTCCCGTACCAGACCGGCGAGGTAGTGGGCGCGTTCGTCGAACCCGTCCCACCGCCAGTCCCGCCGGATCCCGTCGTACACGAGGGGCGCGGCCGCCCGGGGATCCTGCAGCGCCCGTACGGCACCCAGGCCGCGCCCCCGTTGCAGCAGCCCTTCGAGAGAGTCGAACGGGGCGTAGTACATCTCGTCTTCGGTCGTCATCAACCGGAACCCTGCCCGACCGGGGGCGGTGCCGCCACGCGATATCCGGCCTGTGACTCCGCCCACCCTCCCTTGACCCGAAAAGGAAGGGCTACCTAAGTTCGACGCCATGGCCCCCCGTGACCCCATCCCTTCCCCTGACGAGCCCGGCGCCTCCGGCGCGTCCGAGCTGGTCGGCTTCGAGGTGGACCTCACCTCACAGGAGGTGCTCCGGCGCGCCCAGGTGATGGAGGCGCTCGGTTCGGACTGGGATCCGGTCGAGGTGCTGCTCGGCGAGGAGGCCGCGTACGACCTGCTGTACTCCGGACTCGACGCGCAGCAGCAGCACCTCTACGAGAGCCTGGTCGCGGCCGGGGTGCTGCCCGCGAGGGGAGACGGCCGTGCTGCCGCTTGACCCGCAGGCCGACCCCGGGCGCCGTGCCTGGGCGGCCTGCCCGCAGTGCAAGGACGCCCAGGGGTGTGAGCCCTGCGCACAGGGGCGGACCTGCTCCGCCCACTGGCGCTACCTGCTCACCAACACCGGCAGCCTGCTCCACCTCCAGTGCCCCGCGTGCACGCACGTCTGGGTGCACGAGAGCGGTTTCGGCGCCACCCGCTCCGTGTGGAACCGCGTCGCCGGCTACCTGCCCCGTCTCTGACACGCCTTGGGCCGGCGCGGCCGGCGCCGCGCGTGGTCGGCCTTCTACTTCGGCTGGGTCGCGATCTGGATGAGGTTGCCGCAGGTGTCGTCGAACACGGCGGTGGTGACGGGGCCCATGTCCACGGGCTCCTGGGTGAAGCGGACGCCGAGGCCGCGCAGGCGCTCGTACTCCGCGCTCACGTCGTCGACGGCGAACTGGGCGAGCGGGATGCCGTCCTGGACGAGCGTGTCGCGGTAGGTCTTGACGACCGGGTGTCCGGCGGGCTCCAGGAGGAGTTCGGTGCCGCCGGGCTCGTCGGGCGAGACGACGGTCAGCCAGCGGTCCGTCTCCCCCACCGGCACGTCGTGCTTCTTCACGAAGCCGAGGACCTCGGTGTAGAAGCGCAGGGCCTTGGCCTGGTCGTCGACGAAGACGCTGGTCAGATGGATCTTCACGGGGTGCTCTCCTCCGGTTCGGACGTGTCGCGGCCTGCCGCATGGTCTCGACGAGCCCTGCGGCCTCCAGCACCGCAAACGTTCACGTGCCTGTCAAGCCGAGATGCGCCGCTGCCGCACGTCGTCCCGGCCTCACGCTCGCCCTTCTTCAGGACGGAGTCCGGAAAACGATGTTCTACGCTGTCCGTGACGAGGAGTAAGCGGATCACGCGCGATGAGAACGAGGACGCCAGTTCGATGAGCCCGAAACAACAACGTGGCGAAGCCACGGTCGAACAGGTGCTGAACGCGGCACTCGGCGTCTATGCCTCGTCGGGCGAAGCCGGCCTCACCCTCGGCGCGATCACCAAGGCCAGCGGGATCAGCTCCGGAAGCATCTACCACCACTTCGGCAGCCTCGACGGCGTGTTCTCCGCGCTCGCCCTGCGCTCGCTCGGCAAGCTCCTGAACTCGCTGGGAACAGCGCTCGTACAGGCGGCCGACGCCCGCTCGGGCATCGAGGCCGTCGTCCTGGCCTACCTGGACTTCGCGCAGACCCATCCGGACGAGGCCCGCCTCATACACTCCGTCAGCGCGGACCGGCAAGGCATGGCGCACGCCGGCCAGATCCGCGACTCCCAAGAGGCCCGGCTGGCACCGATCACCCTCTGGATCCAGGCACACCAGGAATCCGGCGAACTCACCGGCCTCTCCGCCCCCATGATCGAGTCCCTCGTCATGGGCCCGGTCGTCGCCGTCGTCCGCCGCTGGCTCACCATGGGCGATGTCGATCTCGAGGAAGCCGCCCGTGCGCTGCCCGAACACATCTGGCGCTCGGTCAGCCACCACCAGCCTTGATCACCTGAATCAGCCAACCTCGGGGTTCGCTCAACCATCCGGCGATCGTTGGCGGTCCTGTTCTGCAAGTGGGCCTTGCCGGTCCACGGGACGGGCCACGAGTCACGGAGTTCGGCGAACGCCAAGGAGCACGGCATGACGTTACGGAAGACCGCACGGGCCGGCGCGGTGGGTCTCACGGCCGCCGCGATGGCGGCCACCGCCTTCGCGGTGCCCGCGCAGGCATCGTCGGACGCCGCCCCCGCGAGGGCACGGCACGAGGCGACCCAGCGTGCGATGGACGCGGAGGTGAAGGGGGGCATCCCCGGCATCACGGCCCAGGTGCGCGACGCCCACGGCGTCTGGAAATCGACGTCGGGTGTCGGCAACCTGACGACCGGCACGCCGCGCGGCACGAACGACCGATTCCGGATCGGCAGCATCACCAAGACCTTCGTCGCGACCGTCCTGCTCCAGATGGAGGCGGAGGGGAAACTCGATCTCGACGACAAGGTGGAGCACCATCTCCCCGGCCTGGTACGGGGCAACGGCAACGACGGCCGCAAGATCACCGTGCGTCAACTCCTCAACCACACCTCCGGCCTCTTCGACTACCTGGCCGACGAGGAGTACCTCGATACGTACATCCGGGGTGAGGGGTACCTCACGCACCGGTACGACACCGTGCCCCCGCAGAAGCACGTGAAGGTGGCTCTCTCCCACGAGCCGTTGTTCGAGCCCGGTGACCGGTTCTCGTACTCCAACACCAACTACGTCCTGGCCGGGCTGGTCATCGAGAAGGCCGGCGGGCGGACGTACGAGGCCGAGGTCCGTGACCGCATCATCAAACCGCTGGGCTTGAGGGCGACCTCCAACCCCGGCGACAGCATCCACATGCCGCGGCCCGGCAGCCGCAGCTACTCCAAGCTGTTCGAGTCGGCCCCCGACCGCATCGACGACGTCACCGAGATGAACGGGTCGCAGGGCTGGGCCGACGGCGACGTCATCTCCACCACCGGCGACCTGAACCGGTTCTACAACGCCTTGCTGCGCGGCGCATTGCTCCCGCCGAAGCAGCTCGAGGCGATGAAGACCACCGTCTCGTCTCCCGAACACCCCGACATGTCCTACGGACTCGGCATCACACGGTTCCGGACGAGCTGCGGCACCACGCTGTGGGGCCACGGCGGAGGCATGGTCGGGTCGACCTCGCTGGCCGTCACCACCGAGGACGGACGCCACCAGCTCGCCTACAACCGCAACGGGGACTGGAGCGTGGGATCCCCGAAGAACATCATGGAGGCCGAGTACTGCCCCGAAGCGGCCCCCGCGAGCTGAGCCGCGCGCCCGCCCGTCCCGCGGCCTGCCGCTGAGTACGGGGTCCGCGTCGGGCGGGTCAGCCGATCGGTTGACCCGCCCGTCGGCCGTTCGCGCACGCCAGGCATCCGGTACGCCGACGGGACCGGGCCCCGGGCGGGCCCACCATGGAGGTCGGAGCGGACGGCCCCGAAGCGGCCGAACCCCGACCGACCGCCCGTGCCCACCCGAGGAGCACCCCCGTGTCCCCTGTCGACCGAGCCCTGCTGCCGAAGGCCGTTGGCCGTACGGGGCGCCTCCCCGTGCGGCGGCGTCCCCGCCCCGCGCTCACCGCGGCGGCGGTCACCGCCGGCATCGCGGCGCTGCTCGCGGGCTGCACGCAGGCGGATCCCGCCGGGGCCGCCACCCGGCCCGCCGCATCGGCCGGGACGGATGCGGGCACCTCGAGCACCTCTCGCGGTCCCGGAGGCAGGACGCCCGACGGAACGCTCCTGGTCGCGGACTTCGGAGCGGACACCGTCACCTTCGTCGACCCGGACGAGGGCCCCATCGACTCGGTGGTGGTCGGCGCCGCGCCCTACGGGCTGGCCGTCGGCGCGGACGGCCGCGCGTGGGTCGCCACGGCCGAGGGCGTCGCGGTCGTCGACACCGCCACCCGCGCCCGCCTGGCCCTCGTGCCCTACGCGACGGCGGGTCTCGGCCCCGCGACGTACGGCGAATACCGCGGCGGCGGCATGGGCATCGCCCTCGCGCCGGACGACCGCCACGTCTACGTCGGGGTCAACGTGCCCGGTGGCCGCGGCGCGCTGGAGGCGATCGACACCCGCACCCTGAAGGTCACCGGCACCGCCGGCACCGGCCGCCGCCCGTTCGACGTGGACGTCTCCCCGGACGGCACCCGGGTGTACGCGACGGACCACGACTCCTTCGACGTCACGGTCGTCGACACGGACACGATGGACACGCGCCGCATCGAGGTCGCCCCGTACGGCACCGAGGGCGGACTCGGCTCGTGGCTCAAGCCGCACTACGCGGCCGTACGCCCCTCCGACGGCCGCCTGCTCCTGCCGTTCGAGGGCGAGAAGCTGGTCGTCGTCGACCCGGAGACCGGCACCTCGTCGATCGAGCGGATGACCGCGAACACCCATCAGCACGGCACGGCCGTCACACCCGACGGCACGCTGCTCGTCGTCGGTACCGGCCCCGTCGATCCGGCCGCCGACGGGGGCCCCTCGCTCACCGTCCGCCGCCCGGACGGCAAGGAGAAGGTGGTCCCGCTCGACGGTCCGCACGAGGACGTCGCCGTCGCGAAGGACGGCCGCACGGCCTACGTCACGGGGGGCTTCACCCGCGACGGCTACTGGAACGGCATCACGGTCGTCGACCTGGACACGGGCTCGACGCGCCGGCTCCCCGCCGGTCAGCGCCCGCTGGGCATCGCGGTCCTCTAGCCCGGTGGTACCGGGCACGTGTCACGGCCTGCCGGCGAGGCGCACCGTGACGAGGAGGCCGCCGGCGGGGCGGGGGACGAGGTCGAGGGTCCCGTCGTGGGCGCGGACGATGCTGTGGACGAGGGCCAGGCCGAGGCCGACGCCCGCGTGCTCGTCGGTGCGTACGCGTTCCGCTCCGCGCCGGAAGGGTTCGGTGAGGGTCGGTACCAGTTCCGGTGGGAGCGGATGACCCGTGTTCTCGACGCGCAGCACGCTCGCGTCGCCCAGTGCTTCGGTGTGGACGGTCACGGTGCCGCCGGCGGGAAGGTTGTGGACGAGGGCGTTCTGGAGGAGGTTCGTCACCATCCGCAGCAGGAGCTCCGCGGAGCCGCTGGTCCGTGTCGCTCCGCCGGTGACGTCGAGCGTGATCCCCCGCTGTTCGGCGAGGGGGAGGAGGGTTTCGGCGGCCTCTTCGGCGACGAGGGAGAGGTCGACGCTCTCGCGGGTGAAGTTGCCGCGGTCGCTGCGGCTGAGCAGCAGGAGCGCCTCGGTGAGTCCGATCGCGCGCGCGTTGACGGCGTAGAGGCGTTCGATGAGTTCACCGCGGTCCCGGGTGGGGTCCTTGCGGGCCACGTCGAGGAGCGTCCGCGAGATCGCCAGCGGGGTGCGCAGTTCGTGGGAGGCGTTCGCGGCGAACCGCTGCTGTTCGGCGACATGGGACTCCAGTTGTTCGAGCATCGAGTCGAACGCGTCGGAGAGTTCCCGGAATTCGTCCTGGCGGCCCTTCATGCGGATCCGGTGGGACAGCGACCCGTGCGCGGCCCTCCGTGCCGCTTCGGTGATGTGGGTGAGGGGTGCGAGCATCCGGCCGGCGAGGATCCATCCGCCGACGAGGCCGAACACGAGCAGGAAGGCCATCGCCACGGCCGCGGCGGGGACGAAGGTGCGCACGAGGAGGTACCGGTTGGGCGCGATCCCGAGAAGGCCCTGGGAGTTGTCGGGTACGTAGCGCAGCAGGAACACCCACACCACGGCCAGCAGGAGGGCGCCGGCGACGGCGAGGAATCCGGCATAGCTGAGGGTGAGTTTCAGCCGGGCGCTGAGCCCTGCGCTTCTATGCATGGGTGCTGCCGGTGTCGATCCGGTAGCCGACGCCGGGCACCGTGGCGATGATCCATGGTTCGCCGAGTCGTTTGCGCAGTGCGGAGACGGTGATGCGCACGGCGTTGGTGAGGGGGTCGGCGTTCTCGTCCCAGGCCCGTTCCAGCAGCTGTTCGGCGCTGACGACCCCGCCCTCCGCAGCGACGAGGACCTCCAGCACGGCGAACTGCTTGCGGGTGAGCGCGACGAAGCGCCCGTCGCGGAAGACCTCCCGGCGGAACGGGTCGAGCCGCACGCCCGCGATCTCGCGGACCGGGGGCCGGGCGTGCGCGCGTCTGCGGTCGAGCGCCCTCAGCCGCAGGACGAGCTCCCGCAGGTCGAACGGTTTGGTGAGGTAGTCGTCGGCGCCGATCCCGAACCCGGAGGCTTTGTCGTCGATCCGGTCGGCGGCGGTGAGCATGAGGATCGGGATGCCGCTGCCGGAGGCGACGATGCGCCGGGCGACCTCGTCGCCGGAGGGGCCGGGGATGTCGCGGTCCAGGACCGCGAGGTCGTAGGAGTTGACTCCCAGCAGTTCCAGAGCGGTGTCGCCGTCGCCGGCGATGTCGGCGGCGATCGCCTCCAGGCGCAGGCCGTCACGGACGGCTTCGGCCAGGTAGGGCTCGTCCTCCACGATCAGTACGCGCATGTCCGAAGCCTAAGCTCAGGCTGCCGGCGCCGTTGCCGGCGCGGGGCGAGGCCGGTCCGACGGCGCTTGCGCCGCCGTGCGCCACCAGCGGCGCGACGCCAGCGCGGCCAGCGCGGCGCCGGCGGCGTTGACCAGTACGTCGTCCACGGAGGTCACCCGGTCCAGCCGCAGGACGTACTGGGCGGTTTCGACCAGGACCGAGCAGGCCGCCCCGAGGGCCAGGATCCGCGGCACCGACGCCAGCGCCGCGAACCGCATCGGGGCGAAGAACCCCACCGCTGCGAAGACCAGCAGGTTGCCGATGGTTCCGAGCGGCCCCATCGTGACCAGGTCCTGCAGCGGTACCAGGCTCACCCGGCCGGGGACGGTGCCGGCCCCGGCGCCCGGCATCATGGTCAGCCACAGGAACGGCACCGTCCCGTGGACCATGCCCACCTCGGCCAGCGACGTCCGCCACGCCGATGTGACGCCGGCGGCACTCCGGCGGCGCGCCAGCACCCACACCACCAGCGCCGCCGGCGGCAGCGCGACCAACGTCATGAGCACCACACCGTTGAACGTGTCGAAGCAGCCGTGCCACCGCCCGGCCATGCACCTCGGAGCGGACATCATGAGCGGCCTCCGCACGGCGAATAGGGCGCTCGCGATGCCGAGGACCGCCAGGCCGGGAAGGACGGTCCTGCGTATGCGGCGGGGCGGTGCCGAGGGGGATGCGTGGTGGTTCATGCCCCCATGGGACACGCAGGGCCGTTGCGGGGGCGTATGCGTTTTCCGATACGCCCGCGATACACGGATTCCCCTCAGTCGGAACATGTCAGGTCAGGTCAGTACGTGAACGCGGCCTTCTCGGTGGTCGACCAGACCGTGGTGCGGGCCGACCGTACCGTGACGGGGCCGCCCTCGATGGGGGCGCGCTCGGAGCCGGTTGAGGAGCCGAGGCGGATGACGGCCACCGTGACGACGTGGCCCCGGTCCCTCTCGCCGCCCGGTCCGGTGAGCACGAGCCCCGCGTAGGCCCGTGCGCCGGGCGGCAGGACGGGGCCGGTGCCGGTTTCGGGGCCGATGACGTCCGCGTCGTGCGGGTGCTCCTTGAAGGTGACGATCGGCACCTCGGCCGGCATGCGGCACGGCAGGCCGCTGGTGTTCACGGCAGTGATCAGGACATGACCGGCGGGCTGGTCGACCGGCTTGACGGTGTAGTCCAGCGTGTGCGTGGTGCACGGCTTGGCGTTCCCGTCCGCACCGGCGGACTCCGCGGGTACCGCTGACGGCGCGGGGGCGGCGGATCCGGTCCCGGACGGCGCCTTGGTCGCCGTGGCCTGACCGCCCGCGTCGGATGGTCCGCAGCCGGTCAGGCCCAGTACGGCCAGGGGCAGCAGGGCGGCCGCGACCGCCGTGCGGTGGGAGAGAGCTGTCATGGATGAATTCCCCCAAGGCTGTCAGGATTCGTGTTCGTGGTGTGCAGGTCGTTCACGAGGTGCGCCAGGGCCGCCGCCACGGCGGCGAGGCCGGGTCCGGCGGGTCCGCCCGGCTCGGACATGTACACGTCCCGGCGGATCTCGATCATCAGCGCACTGACCCGGTCGTCCTTGCCGTAGTGGTCCAGCGGTACGTACGTGCCGGCGAAGGGGCTGTCCGTTCCCGTGCCGCCGAAGCCCGCGAAGGCCTTCTCGGCCGCGGCCAGGAGGCCGGCCGGGGTGTGGAAGGGGTCCGTGCCCAGGCAGATCGGCGGCCGGGAGCCGTCGCCGTGCAATTCGTACGGGAGGGGCTCCGTCGGGTACGAGTGCACGTCGATGACCACGGCCCGTCCGACGGCCGCCAGCCGGCCCTCCACGGCCCGCGTCATCGCCTCCGCGTACGGGTGGAAGTAGCGGTCGATCAGCGGTCGGCCGTCGAAGCCCTCGGGGCGCAGCCGCTCCCGGTGGGTGGTGTGCGTGTACACCGCTCCCATGCCCACGGCCAGCATCTCCTCGCGCTCGTCCGGGAAGCGCTCCGGGTCGATGACGAGGCGGGACAGCCCGTTGACGAACTGCCAGGGTGTGACGGCGGAACCTGCCGCGGCCGCCGCGGCGATGTCCGAGGTCCAGGAGTCGGTGATGTGGTCCAGTTCCCGCTCGAGCGCCCGGTCGTCCAGCGCGATGCCGCTGCGGACGGACTCCGGTATGGCGCGTGAGGAGTGCGGTACGTGCAGGACCACCGGCGACGTGGCGGCGCCGGGGAGGAGTTGGAAGGATCCGGTCGCGTGGTTCATGTGTGCTCTTTCTTCGGAGGCGGTGCCCGCTCGGCAGCCGGCCCGTGACGTCAGGGCCGTGTGTCGGGGTCGTCGAAGCGGAGTACGGAGTCGACGTCCCGGCGCAGGGCGCGGGCGGTGGGCGGTGGGGCGTAGGCGAGGCGGAACAGGAGCAGTTCGGTCTCGTCCGGGCGCTGCGGGACGACGGCGGAAAGGCGTGTGCGCAAGGCGTGCAGCGTGGCGGTTTCCGTCGCGTCGAGGCCGGTGCCGTCGCCTTCGCCTGCGCCTGGGCCTGCGCCTGGGCCTGCGCCTGCGCCGTGCTCGATGCGGGCGAAGAGGTACAGCAGTACGGTGACGGGCTGGAATCCGAGGCCCAGGGACGTCGCGGTGAGCCAGAGCCGTTGCAGGGCCCTGCCTCCGTCGAAGTGGGCCCGGGGGCCGCCTCCGGGAACGGTGAGGCAGCCGATCGCCGAGGAAGCCGCGACGCTGTTGCGTGCCCCTTCCTCGAAGGCCCGGCCGCCGCCCATCTGCCGGACGAAGGCGAGGTGGGGCCAGTGACGGGCGAGGGACAGGCCGGCCAGGTCGGTGGCGTCCGCTTCGAGGGTGGCGAGGTCGATGCCGTCCCGGGTCTTGCGTACCTCCTCGGGGGTCCAGCGCAGTTCGCCCATCATCTCCCCGTGCAGGCGCGGGGACAGCATGCGCAGCCGGTCGCCGGCGCCCAGGATGCGGCCCGTCTCCTCCAGCTCCGCACGTTCGGTGACCAGGTGCAGGCGGGCGCCGCTGTCGGCTGCGCAGCGCATCAGGGCCTGCTGGTGGGACGTGTCCAGGGGGCGGGCGGGGCCGGGCCGGCGGTTGGTGGCACGCCGGCCGATCCAGTCGACGAGTGCGGGCCGCGGGGTCTGCGGGGCCCTGGAGAAGGTGAGTTCGCAGACGAGTCCGGAATCGGCCGGATCGGGGAAGCGGCGGACGTGGCAGGCCCAGCCCGCGGCCCGGGCGGCGAGGTCGATGTTCTCGACGGCCGCTCCGATCGCCAGCCGGGTGGCGCTCCCCTGGAAGTCGAGCAGCGTCGGCCGCTGTTCGTCGTCGGTGCGGCAGTGCAGCACCGTGCCCCGAGCGAGGAACTTCCAGGGCTGGACGTTGCCTCCGGAGGGGGCCTGGATTCCGTACGCCACGAGGCGGCGGATGCCTTCCTCGCCGAGGGCCTCGCCGGGGCCGGGCAGGACGAGGGGGGCGGGGTGGGACGTCGCCGTCTGCGTCGCGGGCGGCACCGTCGTCGGCGGCACTGCGGGCTGCGTCGCGGGCGGCGTCGCGGGCGGCCGTCCTGGCGTCGGGTGGGCCTGTGCGCCGTCTCGTACGAGCTCCGCCGGGTCGACGAAGAAGCGCCCGGAAGCAGTGAACTGCCCGAGCAGGACCCGGCGGGCGGTGTCGGTGAGCACGGCGGCGCCCAGGGCGACCCCCGAGGCGAGCTGGGGCCACGAGGAGAGGGTGTGCCCGATCTCCATCAGCGAGGGGGCCATGCGGTCCGAGAGGTTCTCGGGGCCGAGGATCCGCAGGACGTGCGGCACCTTCTCGCGGACCGGGAGCCCCTTGAGGTCGGCGGCCGCCAGGCCGTCGACGAGGCCGTGGAGCAGGGGCCGGTCCGGTTCGAGGTCGAAGCGTTCCACGTCCAGCATGCCGCGCTCGTTGGTCTCCATCAGCACCGCGATCCGGTGCGCGCGGGCGCGTTCCCGCGCGAAGACCTTGATGTAGAGGTCGTCGCACTCCTCGATGAAGAGATCGGCGCGGCCGTCGGCGGTGAGGAAGGCGTCGACGTTGTCCTCGGTCAGGCCGTCGGGCCATATCGATATGTCGAGGTAGGGGTCCATCTCGTACATCTGCCGTGCGGCGATGACCACTTTGGGCAGGCCGATGTCGGTGACGGAGGCACGCAGGCGGTTGAGGTTCGAGAGGGAGAGCCGGTCGAAGTCCGCGAGACGGAAGCGGCTGCCGACGCCTTCCTGGGCGAGGGTGAACGCGCTGGCGGCGCCCACGGAGAGGCCGGCCACCGCGATCGTCCGGCCCGTGAGGCCGGCCTGTTCCGCTGCTGTGATCTTGTAGTGGTTGCGGGACTGCCGCAGCTCGCGGTACTCGGCCCGGGGCAGGACGTGGGCAAGCCGGCCCGACCACGGGTACCAGACCCACGTCCCGTACTCCAGGGGTGGCTGCCCGTCGAGGTGGCCTTCCACCGCCGCTTGGAGTTCCTCGGCGCTGGGACGCCAGGCGGGGCGGCGGGCGGTGAGCAGCTCCGCCACCTGGTCGGTCAGGGTGTCCTGGACCGCTGTCGCCTCACCGCGGGTCAGTATCCCGGTCAGCTCCGACCGCTGACCGGGGTCGCCCGCGGCGAACAGCCGTGGACGCCAGGGGCTCACGTCGTCGGCCGCCCGGGTGAGGGAGTTGATCTGCGTTTCCAGACTCATCGTGCACCTTCGGCGGGTCGTGGTCGGCGGGATAGGGCCGGGGGGATAGGGAGAGGGGGCAGCGCGGCCGGACGGTGTCAGGGCTCCGGCGAGAGCAGCGAGGGCTCGAACAGCCGCAGGCCGAGCTGGTCGGCGCACACGCGCACGACCTGCTCGGGTATGCGCTCGCGCGCGCCCCCCGCCCTCAGCCCTTCGCCCAGCGTCTGCAGGGTGCGCGTCAGCCGCGCTTCGCGGTGGTGGAACGCCTCGATCCTGTCGAGGGAGTAGTACGAGGTGACGCCGGGCAAGGGGGCGTCGGCCAGGGGCCGTTCCCACCGCCACCGGTAGCCGCAGCGCTCGTACGTCCCCGTCAGCCGGGCCGAGCAGCTGCCGAGGAGCGCGGTGGCGCCGAGGGTTTCGGCGGCGGCGATACCGGCTACCACCAGCACGGTGACGAGGTGCCGTCCTTTCCACTGCGGCGCCACCCAGGCGCCGGCGATTTCCGCCACCGTCTCCCCCCGCGCCCGAGCGCGGGTGACGGCGGAGGCGACGTCCGGACTGCCGAGGTGGATCTCGGAGGGCAACTCCCCTTTGACTCCGGGGTGGATACGCACACCGCCCACGAGCCGGCCGTCGTCGTCGACGGCTGCCACACAGCTCAGCGCATCGGCGCCGACGCGTGGATCGCCCTTGCCGAACCGCACCATCACCTCGTGGCCGAGCCGGGCGTACGCCCTCTCCTGCTCGGCGAGAAACTCCTGGTAGAGGGGGTCGTCGTACTGGACATCGAATAATGTCAGGTGCATGGGGGCCCTTGAGGGTCTAGGCGGACGAGCGCGCGGCAGCCCGGCGGTCCGGGCACGGCGTGGTGGAAACCGTCCGATGGACATACGTGCGCGGCATTCCCCCCGCCCCCTCCCCGACCGCCGCGCGAAGGGCAGCACGCGGCGCAAGCCGACTGTACCGGCACCGTGGTGGCGCGGAGGGCGAGAGCGGAGACGCGCCGGCCACCGGCGGCAACCGCCGTCGCGTCCGCGACGGCGGGCTCGCGGTCACGCCACCGTCTTGTCCTGCTGCCGGTTCACCATTTCGGTGATCCAGATCGGCGCGAACGGTGACGTACAGCCCGGGGACGTCGGATAGTCCTTGAGCACCTCCAGGCGCTCACCGATGGCGATGGCGCGTGCGCGGTGCTCGGCGTGCTCGATCCCGATCCGGGCCAGGCAGTGGTTCATCGCCCACTGCAGGCGGTCCGGGGCGTTCTTCATCTCCGCCTCGATGACGTCGAGCAGTGCCGCGAGGTCGAGGCCCGCGGGCTTCTTCGCCACGCGTTCGGCGGTCAGCGCCCAGCCGGCGCTCGCGACCACGGGATCCGGGTCCGCGGACCAGGCCAGGCGCAGCTCTTCGGCGTGCGGGTTCTTCTTCACCACGTAGTTCACGAGCCAGTCGTGCACCTTGGGTGTGCGTGCCTCGCGCACCATGGCGTCCAACTCGTCACCTGTGAAGGCCTTCGGGCGGCAGATCAGGAGGGCCAGCAGTCGCGCCGCGGTGTCGCCCGTCTCCCAGAGCCCGTGCGCGAGGTCCTGCTGCGTCTTCAGCCGCTTCGCGAGCGCGCGCAGCGTGCCGAGGTTCACACCGTGGTCGTCACCGTGCTTCTCGTTCACGGCGCGCGCCTTCGGGTCCTCGAGCCCGGCCAGCTCGGCCATCACCTCGGCGACCGTCGTCTCGGTCCGCATCGTCCCGGCCACCTCAGCCTCCTGTCCGTCCGTGCCGCGCCAGCCTATGACGGACGCCCACGTCCTGTCGTACGGGCCGCCCCGGCGCCACACCGCGGCCGGTGCAGGTCCATCCGGAACCCTGCGGACAGGCCCGACGAGCGCAGTCGACCGTGCCCCCTGTGCCCCTTGACCAGCGGTATCGACGGAGGGAGGCTGTATATGTACAGCATAAACGGATGGTGTCCGCATACACCCTGAGCGCGGTTACCGCAACGCGCCTCTGTGATCGTTCAGACAAGTGAGTGGTCGCCATGCGACGCACGAATACCTGTACGCATCCCTGCCCGGCCCCACTGGCCCCCGACGCGCTGGCCCAGCTCTATGCCGAATACCTGGACCTGATGCAATCGGGCCGGCTGCCGAGTTACACCACCTTCGAGGACTACTACTACACCTGGCGCTCCACCCGGCGAGCCGAAAAGCTCGTCGGTCTCGACGACGGCGCCGTACGAGTCGAGCCGAGTGCCGACCGGCAATTGATCACGAGGCCCGACAAACGGCTCAAGGGTGTCGTCAACACCCTCGTACTTCTCGTCGACTTCCCTGACAAGCCGCACGAGCCGAGCCACAGCCCGGGCCATTACGAACAGCTGTTGTTCAGCACGAACTCCCTGCCGACCGGCAGCATGCGCGATTTCTACCGCAAGATCAGCGGCTTCGACGCGTTCGGCGACCACGGCATCGACATCCAGGGCGAGGTCCACGGCTGGTTGCGGATGCCGCAGCCGCATTCCTTCTACGCCGACGGCCGATCGGGACAGGGTGACTTCCCCCGCAACGCTCAGGGCATGGCCCGGGACGCGGTGACGCTGGCCAAGGCCGAAGGCATCGACTTCAGGCCCTACGACGTGCTGGACGAGGACACGGTCACCGCGCTGTTCGTCGTGCACTCGGGGCCCGGCACCGAGCGGACCAAGAGCCGCCACGATATCTGGAGCCTCAAGTGGGGCATTCCAGGAGGCGTCACCGTCGGCCCGGGCCTGACCGTCGAGACGTTCCTGACGGTGCCCGAGGACTGCGCGATGGGCTTGTGCGCCCACGAATGGGGCCATTTGGCGGCGCGGTGGGCCGACTACTACGACACGGGCCGGCTGCAGGCGACCAAGTCGAACGGCCTGGGCAACTACTGCCTCATGGCGGCCGGCAATTGGGGCAACTTCGGCCTCACGCCGGTGTTCCCCAACGGGATGCTCCGCATGTTCCACGGCTGGGCCAGTCCGAAGCGCATCACGAAGACCGCCAAGGACGTCGTCCTGGGGCCGGCCGCGGAGGGCGGTGACATGCTCTTCATCCAGAACGCGGCCACGATGACGGAGGTGCAGTACATCCTCGTCGAGTACCGGCGCCGCCGGGGACAGGACGCGTTCCTGCCGGACGCAGGAATCGCCGTCTACACGGTCGACGAAGACATCCGGAACGTCAACGAGGAGGACCTCCTCGCCATCGAGCTGCTGCAGGCCGACGGAAGGCGCGATCTGGGCGCGGTCTTCAGCCAGGGCAACCGGGGCGACTCGACCGACCTGTATCCCTCGCTGGGGAACAGGACCATCGGCAAATCGACGACCCCGGCACTCAACCTGCCGGACGGGAGGTGGTCCGGCGTCACCATCGAGGTCGAGGGCGAACCGGACGACGACGAGATGGCCGTCGACATCCACATGGAGTGAGACCGACGGCCGCCCGCCGCCCGCCGCCCGTCACGGACCGGGGGATCTTGATGGTCAGCCCGCCGCGGGAGGTCCCTCCTCGGGGTAGCCGGTCACCACGAGGTTGCCGTCCGGGGTGCGGCGCGCGCGGTGGCCGGTGCGGACGTAGCCGTCGGCGGTGAAGGAAGCTGCGTTGTGGCCCGGCGCCCGGTAGTAGCCCCGCAGGGTGTACGGGCCGCGCGCGAGGAGTTCGCCGGGCTGTCCGTCGGGCACGTCCTTGCCGTCGGCGTCCACGAGGCGGATCTCGTCGTCGGGCGAGAGCGGGCGGCCGTGCGTGGTCAGCACGGTCTCGTCCGGGTCGTCGGGCCGGGTCAGGGTGAGCAGCCCCTCGGCCGTGCCGAAGACCTGTTGCGGGCGGCAGCCCCATTCGGTGCGGAGGCGTTCGGCGGTCGCCCGGTGCGGGGGCGCGCCGCCGATCTGCACGAGGCGCAGGCTGCTCACGTCGGCCCGGACCGCGGGAAGTGCGTCGAGCCAGGATGCGGCGACCGCGGGCACCACCGACGTGATGGTGACCCGCTCCCGTTCGATGACCGGAAGACATGCGCCGGGTCCCGGGTCCTCGGCCAGGACGACGGTGCCGCCGACGGAGAGGGTGCCGACGATGCCGGGGCAGCCGAAGGCGAAGGTGGACTCGGCGGGCAGCGCGGCGAGGTACACGTCGTTCTCGGTGAGGGACACCAGCTCGGCGGCGGCCTGCGCCTGGTAGGCGTAGTCGTTGTGGGTCCGCGGAACCAGCTTCGGCGCGGTGGTGGCACTGCCTGTGCCGGAGCCGGTGCCGGAGGGGAGGAGGAACGCCACCTGGTCGGCGCTCTGCGCGAGCGGCGGCTCGGGCGGGGCGTCGAGGGAGCCCAGCGGGCTGTACTGGCAGCCCGCCGGATCGGTCGTGAGGCCGCCGTACGGGGAGGAGGTACCGGGCTCCTCGAAGGTGAACACCCGTCGCAGGAACGGCCCTTCCGCCGCGATGTCCGCCACCATCGCCGTGTGGTCGAAGCCTTGGTACACCGAGGGGCCGACGTAGCCGACGGCCTGGGTGAACCGCACGAGGGGGGACACCTCGGACGCGCGGTGGGAGACCGGGCAGAACACGGGGACCAGGCCGGCGCGCATCAGCGCGAAGACGGTGATGACGAACTCGGGGACGTTCGGCAGCTGGACGACGACCCGCTGCCCGGGCCGGAGGCCGCGCAGCCGGAACCCGGCGGCCATGCGGTCCACGCGCCGGTTCAGGGCCGCGTACGTGATGCGGGTGCCGCCGTGCACGAGTGCGGTCCGCGGCCCGAACTGCGGCGCCCAGCCGCGCAGCAGGTTGTCCAGCGTGTTGCCGCGCCAGTGGCCGGCCGCCCAGTAGCGGTCGACGGCCTCCTCGGGCCAAGGCGTGCAGCCGTCGAGCATGGATGTCATTCGCTTCCTTCTGTGCCGGCTTCCGACTCCAGTGCGCAGCGCGCAGCGCGGAAGCGACCCCGCCGTCTTGATCTTGGCAATCCAATCCACCGGCACGCAGGCGCGCAATGTGCTGTCCGAACCAGGGACGCCGGATTTCCTCAGCAGAACGACCAAGGCGCGCCCCTGACCAGGGGGAATGACGTCCAGCCGCCGACCTCGCCAGAAATAGTAGCCATGTACATAGTAGCCATGTACTCTATATCTCATGAGCAAGGCTTCACCGGGCTCGACGCCCGGCTTCCTGGTATGGCGGCTCGCCAACAAGTGGCGCGTCGCGGTCGATCGCGCGGTGGCTCCGCTGGGCCTCACGCACGCGCAGTACTCACTCGTCGCGTCGCTGTACGGGATGCAGCGCGCCGGCGAGCGGCCCAGTCAGCGCCGACTCGCCGACCACACCGGCCTGGAGGCGCTGTACGTCTCGAAGCTGGCGCGCGCCCTGGAGTCGGCCGGTCTGATCGAGCGCACCCGCGATCCCCGCGACCCGCGCGCCGTACAGCTCGCCCTCACCGAGCAGGGCCAGGCCGTCACCCGGCGGGCCATCGGTGTGGTCCAGGAACTGCTCCAGCAGTTGCTGGAGCCGCTCGGCGGCCTCGACGCCGCGCGGACACGCGCGTTCACCGACGAGCTGACGGCCCTGCTCGACGCACCTCTCGCTCCCTCCGTACCGCACGACGAGAGCACTCAGGAGACAACACCATGACCACCGCTGCTTCCACCACCGCTGCTTCCGCCGCCGCCACCGCACCCGTCGCCGACTCCCGCGCCCTCGGCCTGGCCCACTACGCCGCCCGCGGAGTCCTGGAGCACGTCCTGGCCCGGCACGGCATCACGTTCCCGCAGCAGATCGCCCTGCGTGCCGCGGTCACCGCCGACGCCCCGCTGTCGCCGGACGATCTCGTCACCCGGGTCGAGGGTTCCCTCAAGGCGGATCCGGCCGACATCCGCGCCGCTCTGGACGCGCTGCTGGACCGGCATCTGCTCGCCGTGGAAGGCGCGCACCTTCGCCCCACGGACGCGGGGCGGGAACTGCTCGCCGCCGTCGGCGCCGAGACCGCCCCCGTCAGCGCCCGCATCTGGGGCGGGATCCCCGCCGAGGACCTGGCCGCCGCCGGGCGCGTCCTCGCCCTGGTCACCGAACGCGCCGACGCGGAGCTCGCGGCGCTGAACCCCTGACCGGCGGCCGGGCTGCGGCTGCAGCCACTGGCTAAGATGCCCGGCGGGACGGAGCCGTAGCGCAGAGGTCGTCGCGCGCGGTCTCCACAACCGCGAGGACGCCGGTTCGAATCCGGTCGGCTCCGTCCTCACGATCGGTGCGTTTGACGACGGCCCGGGACGGGGCTGCACTGGATTCATGGACGCTGCGGCGACTCCGTCCTGAGGAGAGCAGCGATGACCGCCACGGAAAGCTTCAGCCTGCTACAGCCGTACAAGATCGCCGAGGAGACGTTCGTCATCCCGTGGGCCCTCGAGGCCCCACCGGTAGGCCACTTCCCGATGAATTCGATGGTGATCCGGGGAGCCGAACCGGTCCTCGTGGACACCGGCGCGCCCGCAGTGCGCGCCCAGTGGCTGGAGGCAGCCTGGTCGGTCGTGGATCCTCTCGACGTACGGTGGATCTTCCTCACCCACGACGACCGCGACCACGCCGGCAACCTCCTGGCGGTCCTCGCGGAATGCCCGAACGCGACGCTGCTGACGACATGGTTCTCCATCGGTCGCATGGCCGAGGAGTGGGAGACTCCCATCAACCGGTGCCGCTTCATGACCGACGGCGACACGATCGACGCGGGCGACCGCACCCTGGTCGCCAAGCGACCACCCCTGTACGACAACCCCACGACCCGCGCGCTCTTCGACTCGAAGACCAACGTCCTGTGGGCCGTCGACACCTTCGCCACGAACGTGCCGACCCCCATGCCCGAAACAGCAGCACTGTCGCCGGACGAGTTCCGCGACGGCCAGTTCTTCGGTGGAAGGCTGGTCTCCCCCTGGGTCGCCCTGGTGGACGCCCAGAAGTTCGGGACCGTCGTCACCGGCTTCCAACACCTGAACGCCGAGGTCATCGCCGGCTGCCACTGCCCCGTCCTGCGCGGCCGCCAGATCCCCGAGGCCTACGACCTCCTGCGCCGGCTCCCGGAACTCCCACCGTGGACGGAGTTCACCCAGTCCGACCTGGACCAGTGGATGGCCGTTGCCGAGAGCTCGGTTCCGCCGGAGCAGCCGCGGCCATCGGGGACGTGAGCGGCGCCGCCGCGCGGCGTCGGCATCCGCTGCGCGATCCGGGTGCGATCAACCGCTACGGCCGCCCGGCCGTGCCGCGGCGCCGCACACCCGGGCTTCGAGCCGGTGCGCCGCGGTGGTCAGCTCGCGCAGGGTGCCGAAGGGCACCACCGCCGCCCGGGTGGGGACGCGGACGCCGCCCGTGAGGGCGAGCCGCGTGCCGGTGCCGTCCGGCGTCGGGGCGGCCGCGACGCCCACGATCAGGAACCGGCTCTGCAGCCAGCACCAGCCGGGCCGGCGGAAGCCCCGTAGCCGTGCCCGGAAGCCGTACGTGCTGCGGGCCGTCGCCTCGACGCGGTCGCTGTCGCTGTCGCCGTCGATGACCCGCACGCGGATCCGGTGCAGATCGGGGAGGAAGTCCAGCTGCGCCATCACCGGCCACACCTCCTCGAACGGTGCCGGGACCACGTGTTCGGCGACGCGGGCCCCGCGCACCGCGGCCGCCATGACGTGCAGCCGCCGTACGGGGTCGATCTCGGTCTCGGTCATGCGAACCACGCCTTCCTGAAGCTCGTACGGGCCCGGTGCAGCCGGGATTTGGCGGTGCCGACCGGCACACCGAGCAGGGCCGCGGCCGCCTCCTCGTCCAGGCCCTCCACGTCCCGCAGTACCAGCACCGCCCGGTGTTCGGGCGAGAGCCGCGCGAGGACGTCGTCGATGTCCGCCGCGAGCTGCGGATCCCCGGGCCCTGGCAGGTCCACCGGCGCGGCCGGCCGGGCGCGCGCGGCCCGCCGGGCGGTCCGCACCGCCTCCCGGACGGCGATCGCCCGCACCCACGCGTACAGCGCCTGCGGATCCTTCATCGACCGCAGCGACCGGAACACGGCCAGGAGGGTCTCCTGGGTGGCGTCCGGCCCGTCGTCCAGTGCGATGGGACGGCAGATCCGGGAGATGTACGGGGTCAGGTGGTCGAGGAGTTCGTGCAGCGCGAGGGTGTTCCCGGCGCGGGCCGCCCGGGCCAGCGCCACCCCCCGCTCCCATCCGTCCCCGGTTGGCGGTTCGTTCACCTCAGGAACTCTTCCATGGCGGCGTTCACCCGGTCGGGGCAGTCCAGCATCAGCGCGTGGCCGCAACCCTCCAGGGCCGACACCGGTGCGTCCGGGAGGAGTTGGCCGAAGCGGGCGGCCTGCCGGGCGGGGAGCACGGAGTCCTGGCGGCCCCACAGGACGAGGACCGGCTGCCGGGTCTCCGGCAGGGCGGCCTCCGTCTCCCGCCAGTCCAGGCCGCGCTCGAGCCGGTACACGGCACGCCGGTTGGTGTCGCGCGTGCCCGGCGCCCAGGCGGCGTCCACGATCGCGTCCGTCACCTGCTCCGGGTGCCGCTGGGCGTACGCCAGGGCCCAGCCCCCGCTCCACGAGTTTCCCGGCGAGCGCGGTCCGCTGGATGCCGGTGGCTGCTCGCGCCAGGCGAAAGTCCAGGACGAGCCCGGAGAGAGCAGGACGAGCGGTGTGCCGCCGGAGCCCTGCTGCGTGGAGTGGAAGCGGGCCACCGCGGTCTCCACCCACCGCGCGTCCGCCGGGGCGGTGTGATCCCGCCGCTCCGCCGGCTGGTACCCGTACGCCGTCCCCGCGAGCAGGGCCACGACGGCGACGGGCAGCGCGAGGAGCCTGCGGGGCAGCGGATCGAGCAGCCCCGTCGCCGCGATCCAGGCGAAGCCGAGGCACAGCGGGGTCCACAGCAGCAGGTTCAACCAGGAGAACGCCGGCCCGGCGGCCCCGTCACCGGCGCCGGACACCCACAACAGGCCCAGCAGCCCGCGCGCCAGCAAACCGGCGGTGACCGTCCAGGCCGCGGCGGCGGCGAACCACCCGCCCCGCCCGCTCCCCCGCGCGAGCAGCACGGCGGAGGTCGTGAGCCCGACCAGCGCGAGCGGGAGCACGACGCGCGGCGCGAAGGACACCTCGCCGCCGATCACGGCCAGGGACAGCGCCCGCTCGTCGGCGGCGGGCCAGGTCAGACCGGTGGCCCAGTACAGGTGCACGAGACCGTCGACGGCGAACAGGGCGGCGAGCGCCCTGCCGGCCCGGCGGCGGCGAACAGGATCGACCACGGAGACTCCCAGGGGTGTGGGTCGGAGAACCAACACCCGAAGGAGGGGGCGCACCGGGAGAACGTTCCCTGTGCGCCCCGTCACACCAACGGGCCGGCACCAGACGGACATCGGGCTCGCCGCGCGCCGATGGGCCCGCGTATCCGCGGCCGACGGTCCGTCAAGATCAGCCGGATGGGAGACTGTACGGCCGTGCAGAGAACAGAGAGGACGGACACCATCGTGCGACGGCGACCGCGACTGCGACCGCAGCGCTCGGGCCTGGCGTCCCTGGTCATGGCGGTTTCACTGATCACGGCGTCGGCGACGGCCTGCGCCCATCCGCTGGAGGACCTCGGCCCCCTGCCCCCGCGTTTCTCCGGTCCCCTGCTGCCCGCGGACACGGTCGTGTCGGAGATGACGTCGATACTGGCCGCGGAGGGCATCACGGTGGAGAGGGAACCCTCGAACGTACGGGGCAGGTGCGTCGAACGGCTCTCGGGACGGCATGCGCCGGAGACCGTGGACGCCGCCCTGAAGGCAGCCTTCGCACGGGCCCGTTCCGAGCACGGCTGGCAGGCCGGCCCTGACATGGGCGGCGAAACGCTGACCCTCAAGAAGAGCAACTGGACGGCCATGGCCGGCTTCCCGGGCACGCCGGCGCAGGGGCTCCAGGCGCCGGTGGCCGTGTCGCTGCTGTGCCTGGACGGCGATAACTCGTCCACCCCCACGACACCCACGACACCCACGGCACCCACCCCCGCGTCATCCTGAGGCGACTCCGGGCGTGACCCTCCGTCCGGCCGGTCGTTGAACCGGGCGGTCAGCGAAGTGACAGCACGAGGCCCCGGGACGCGCGTCCCGGGGCCTCGTGCTGTCAGCACCGTCGGCCGGGGGCCCGATGGCGGCGCCGCCCCGTCACCCGGGGAGGCGGAAGCCGTTGAAGAGGTCGTCCATGCCGCGCAGGGCCAGGGGGGCGGGGGTCGCACGGACGGCGAGGTCGCGGGCCGCCGCCGCGAGCGGGTTGCGCAGGGTGCCCAGGCGGCCCATCCGGCGGGCGCGGACGCGGATGGCGTCGGTGCGGTCGCGGCGGGCGGCGGTGTACGCGGCGAGGGCGGCCGGGACGGAGCCGGCGCCGGCTCCCCCCTCTCCGGCGTCACCGGCGTCACCGGCGTCTCCGGCGGGAAGCAGGTGGGCGAGGACCACCGCGTCCTCGATGGCCTGGCAGCCGCCCTGCCCGAGGTTGGGGGCCATCGCGTGGGCGGCGTCGCCGAGCCAGGCGATCCGGCCGTGGTGCAGGCGCGGGAGCGGGCCGGCCAGATCGTAGAGGTCGTTGCAGAGGAGGTCGGCGGGGTCGAGGCGGTCGATCCGGTCCAGCAGGGCCGGTATCGGGTCGTGCCAGGAACCGAACCGGCGGCGGAGTTCGGCGCGGGCGTCGGCTGCCCGGACGCCGGCCGGACCGACTCCGGTGGCGTACAGGTAGTACCGGCCGTCGGAGAGCGGGGTCACGCCGAACCGCTCCCCCCGGCCCCAGGTTTCGCTCATCGCCGGTATCCGCAGGTCCGGGGCGTCCACGACGGTCCGCCACGCGGTCTCGCCGAGGTAGTGCAGGCCGGGGTGGCCGGGGAAGTACGCGCGGCGCAGCGGGCTGTGGATCCCGTCGGCGGCGACGACCAGATCGGCCGGAAGGCCGGGGCCGGAGGCCGTACGGACGGTCGGGCGGCCCGCGGCGTCGTCGACGCCGGTCACCTCGGTCCCGTAGCGGAGGGCGTCCGGCGGCAGCGCTGCGGCCAGGGCGGCGGTGAAGGCCGGGCGCGGGACGGCGATCGGCGGCATTCCGTAGTGCGCCGCCATGTCCGCGGTGGCGACCCGGCTGAGCCAACGGCCGTCGGAGCGGCGCAGACCCATCGCGGCGGGTACGGCGCTGCCGGCGGCGTGAGCGGCGTCCACGCCGATGGCGTCGAGCGCGCGCAGGGCGTTGGGGGCGAGGCCGATACCGGCGCCGGTGACGGGAAGTTGGGGAGCGCGTTCGCAGACGGTGACCCGCCAGCCCCGGCGGTGCAGTGCGAGGGCGGCCGTGAGGCCGCCGATTCCGGCCCCGGCCACCACCGCGTGACGTATCGGCATGGAACACCCTTCCTTTCGGTTCGAGCACCTTCGTACAGCCACAAGACCCAGACTCTACAGCTGTAGAGTCCGAGCCTCTACAACTGTAGAGCCGAGGTGTCTCCGGGGACGAGGCGGGGGACCAGGCGGACGTACGCGACCATGCCGAGGACTTCGACGAGGGTCTGGGTGACCACGACGACCGCGGCGACGGCGAGGGCGTCGGGCAGGGCCAGCGCCAAGGGCAGCACGACGAGGGAATTGCGGGTGGCGCCGCTGAAGACGATCGCGCGCCCGGCCGGGGCAGGGAGCCGGAACAGGCGGGCCACGGCCTTCCCCGCGAAGGCCATGATCACGAGGAAGGCGGCGTAGAAGGGCACGACGGCGGCGACATCGCCGAGCCCGTTCCCGATCGCGGGGACCTGGGAGGCGACCACGGTCAGCAGCGTCGCCGCCATCAGCGGCACCATCGTGGTGCTCGCGACGTCGGCGGCCTTCCGCCCCGCAGGGCGGCGCGCGGCCCACCCTTGCAGCGCCCAGGCGAGGGCGAGCGGGAGGACGATCAGTGCGACGAAGGCCTCCACGAACGGTGCGACGTCCACGACCTCGGCCAGAGAGGGGCCCATGAACAGGTAGAGGAAGCCCGGGAGCAGCAGCATCTGCGCGGTCAGGAGGAAGGGGGTGGCAGCGAGCAGGCGGCGGCTGGAGCCCCCGGCGAGCCCGGAGAAGACGATCACGTAGTCCACGCACGGGCACATCAGTACGAGCAGGACCCCGACCCGGACGGCCTGGTCCGCGGGGAGGAAAGCGAACATCGCGGCCACGACCAGTGGCACGACCACGAAGTTCACCACGAGGGCGGCGGCCAGGAAGCGCCCGTCACGCAGGGAGCGGACCAGCTCGGCGGCCGGGACCTGGAGGAAGGTGACGAGCAGCAGGGCACCGAGGACGGGGTTGATCGCGTGTGCCAGCCCCGGACCGGCGGCGGGCGCGAGCCGGCCCAGCAGCGCGCCGGCGGCCATCGCGGCAAGGTAGATCGCGACCTGGTGGTGTTCCATCCGCTCGGCCAGGCCCCGCGGTCCCCGCTCCGACACTGCGGTTTCTCCCTCGTACCCACGCGGCGGTCCGCCCCGCCGGCAGCCGCCCGCCCATCCTCACAGGTCACGGGCCGTGCCCCGGTACCGCGACGGGGACCGGCCGGTGCCGTCCCGGTCTGGCGCTCCGAAGAGCTCGGCCAGCATCCCGGCGGCGCTCTCGGGTGCGCGCACGTCCAGCCGGAGGGCGGCGGGAGTCAGGTGCAGGGTGAAGTCGAAGAAGGAACAGCAGTCCTGCTCGGCCGCGGCGAGCTCCGCGATCCGTCCGGCGAGCTCGGCGTCCGGCGGGAAGAACAGCCCCAGTCCGTCGGCGGTCTCCTCACGACGGTCGGCCTTCGCGACCAGCGCGCGCCATTCCTCGGCACGCGCGCCCAGCTCGGCGCCGCCGAGCGCGCAGACGACCGGGGCGTCCCGCCACGCCTCCCCGCCCGGTTCCGGCTCGGGTGCACGGCGGGTCGGTGCGAGCGCGACCGGCAGCGGCACCGACACCGGACCGGCCGGGCCGGAGGCGGTGGTACAGCCGCAGTCCGGGCCGCACCCCCCGGCCGGCGCCGGACCGGACATCGCGGTGCGCACGGCGGCCAGGCGGGCGGAGAACGCGCGCAGCTCCGCGATCCGGCGGTCCGTGTCCCTGATCCGGTCGGCGAGCAGGGGCAGCATCCGGGCCCGCACCGAGGCGCAGACGCCCTCCTCGCGGACGTCCAGGAGTGCGCGGATCTCCTCCAGCGCCAGGCCCAGCAGCTTCGCGGAGGCGACGAACTCCAGCCGCTCCACCGCGTCCTCCCCGTACACGCGGTATCCGGACGCGGTCCGCTCCGCCGGCAGCAGCCCGGCCGTCTCGTAGAAGCGCAGCGTCGTCGCCGGAACACCGGCGCGTTCGGCCAGCTGCGATATGCGGTAGGTCGTCACACCACCGACGGTAGACCTTCCACCCGACTCGAAGGTCAAGCGCGGTCAGAGCCCACCGCGCGGATCAGCGGTCGGCGGTCGGCGGTCGGCGGTCGGCGGTCGGCGGTCGGCGGTCGGCGGTCGGCGGTCGGCGGTCGGCGGTCGGCGGTCGGCGGTCGGCGGATCAGTCGAGACCCCGGCCGTGGCGGAACCGGCCGAGCGCGTCCGTCAGGTCCACCAGCGGGTCCGGGTAGTCGATCCCGGCACGCTCGGCGCCTGCGAGCTTCCACGGCTCGTGGACGTACGGGACGGGCAGGCCGGCGAGTTCGGGGACCCAGCGCCGCACGTAGGCACCGTCCGGGTCGAAGCGGCGGGCCTGCCTGAGCGGGTTGAGGACCCGGTTGGGGCGGGTGTCCGTACCGGTTCCGGCGACCCACTGCCAGTTGAGCTGGTTGTTGGCGAGGTCTCCGTCGACGAGCAGGTCGAGGAAGTGCCGCGCTCCGATGCGCCAGTCCACGTACAGCGTCTTGGTCAGGAAGCTCGCGGTCAGCAGCCTGGCCCGGTTGTGCATCCAGCCCTCCTGGCGCAGTTGGCGCATGCCCGCGTCGATGACCGGGTAGCCCGTGCGGCCCTCGCGCCAGGCCTGGATCTCCTCCGCCGCGTCCCGTTCGGTGCGCCAGCGGTCGTGGCGGGGCCGGTAGTCCGCGGTGGCGGTGTCGGGGCGTGCGGAGAGCACTTGGTGGTGGAAGTCCCGCCAGCAGATCTGGCGTACGAAGGCCTCCGCTCCGGGGCCGCCCCGCTGACGGGCGCGCCGGACGATCTCGGCGGCCGAGACCGTGCCGAAGTGCAGGTGCGGGGAGAGCCGCGAGGTCGCGTCGGCGGCCAGGACGTCCTGGGTGTCGGCGTACTGCCGGATGCCGCCGCCCAGCCAGCGGGTGAGCAGCGCCCGGCCCTCGGACTCACCGCCGCGGGCCAGGAGGGCGGAGACACCCTGGACGGCGGCCCCCGCGGGCAGGTCCTGCGAGGCGATCCCCCGGGGAACGGGCACGCGGCGCGGTGCGGCCGCCTCGGCCCGGAGCGGCAGCCCGGCCCAGCGCCGGAAGTACGGGGTGAAGACGGCGAAGTGGTCGGAGCCGGCCGGGGTCGCCGCACCGGGAGCCACGGCGGTGACGACCGTGTCGTGTACGTACAGCCGCCGGCCCTCCGGCTCCAGGGCAGCGCGCAGGCGTGCCTCGCGGGCATGGGCGTACGCGCTCGCGCCGGCGGCCATGTGGACCTCCCGGGCGCCGGCTTCGCGCGCCACCGCAGCCACCTCCGCCACCGGGTCACCCGCCCTCAGGACCAGCCGGCCGCCGCGGGCGCGCAGCCCGGCGTCGAGATCGGCGAGGCAGTCGGCGAGGAAGGCCTGCCGGTTGGGGGCGTCGAAGCCGGCCGCCCCGATGCGGCTGTCGCGGACGAACAGCGGCACCACCTCCTGCGCGGACGAGAGGGCGGCGCGCAGGGGCGGGTGGTCGTGCACGCGCAGGTCGGAGGTGTAGAGGACGATCGCGACGGTCATGGGGGCGCACTCCGCATCGGTAGGACGGCTGCCGGCCGTGGGGTGTGCCGCGCCGAGGGCGTGCCGGATGTCCCCGGACGCCCCTCACTCTCCGTCGGGCGTGGGAGGACCGGTGTCGGTGCGTTCGGCGGCCCGGGTGATGTTGCGGGCCATGCCGCCGAAGACCAGGGCGTGGAAGGGGGCCACGCTCCACCAGTAGAGGTGGCCGAGCAGCCCGTGGGGATGGAAGAGCGCGCGTTGCCGGTAGGACGCGCCGCCCGGTGCGGAAGGCCCCGGGTGCGGGTCGGCGTACATCTCCAGCCAGGCCAGTCCCGGTAGCCGCATCTCCGCGCGCAGCCGCAGCAGCCGGCCCGGCTCGATCTCCTCGACCCGCCAGAAGTCCAGCGAGTCGCCCACCCGCAGCCGGGACGCGTCGCGGCGGCCGCGGCGGATGCCGGCTCCGCCGACGAGCCGGTCGAGCCAGCCGCGGACCGCCCACGCGAGCGGGAAGGAGTACCAGCCGTTGTCGCCCCCGACTCCCTCGATGATCTTCCACAGGGCCTGCGGGGAGGCGCTGGTGGCCCGGGTCCGGTGGTCGGTGTAGAGGCTGCCGCCCGCCCAGTCCGGGTCGGTGGGCAGCGGATCGCTCGGCGCGCCCGGCAGGGAGGCGCTGGACCAGCGGGTGGTCACGTTGGCCTCGCGGACCCGCTGGAGGGCCAGGGCGAGCGCCCGGTCGAAGGGGATGGGGGTGCCGGGCGGGTCGGGTACGTAGCGGGCCACGTCGTGCTCGTCGCAGACCACCTCGTGGCGCAGCGATTCGGCGAGCGGCCGGGCCAGGCCGCGCGGGACCGGGGTGACCAGGCCGATCCAGTGGCTGGACAGGCGCGGGGTGAGCATGGGCACCCGCAGGATCAGCCGGTGGGGCAGGCCGGCGACGGCGGCGTAGCGCCGCATCATCTCCTCGTACGTCAGGACGTCCGGTCCGCCGATGTCGAAGGACCGGTTCACGTCGGCGGGCATGGTCGCGCTGCCCACGAGGTAGCGCAGGACGTCGCGGACGGCGATCGGCTGGACCCGGGTGCCCACCCAGCTCGGGGTGACCATGACCGGGAGCCGCTCCGTCAGGTAGCGCAGCATCTCGAACGACGCGGAGCCGGAGCCGATGACGACGGCCGCGCGCAGCACCGTCGCCGGGACCTCGCCCGCCAGGAAGACCTCCCCGACCTCGGCGCGCGAGCGCAGGTGCGGGGACAGGCGGCGGGCCGGCACCCCGGCGGGCACCAGCCCGCCCAGGTACACGATGCGCCGTACGCCCGCCGCACGGGCCTCGTCGGCGAACGTACGGGCCGCCGCGCGGTCCCGCTCCTCGAAGGAGCGCCCGGAGTCCAGCGAGTGCACGAGGTAGTAGGCGACGTCGACTCCCCGGAGGGCGGCGCCGGTCGACTCGGCGTCGGTGACGTCGCCCCGCACGACTTCGACCCGGCCGGCCCAGGTGTGGTCGCGCAACCGCTCGGGGGACCGCGCCAGGCACCGTACGGTGTGTCCCGCGTCCAGCAGCTCGGGCACGAGACGGCCGCCGATATAGCCGCCGGCACCGGTGACCAGGCACGACAGCGGCCCGGGCCGTTGCGTCGGCTCGTTGCCGGGGCGGGCTGCGTCACGGTGTGCGGACATGGACGCCTCCGCTCCGGGCGGCATCGTCCGCGTACCGGTCCGTGTCTGCCCCACTTCGCGCGAGGGGCCCGCGCTCCCGGGGCCGCGGTGCCCTCGCGGAGGCTCCGAGCCGCCCGGCCGCGGCTGCGGTGCTCAGGCCCGCGTCGCCGGGGGCGCGGCTGCGGCCCTCGGCGGCGTCCTGGTGGAGGCTCATTCCGTCAGCGTAGTGGGGCGGCCCGACCCCCGTCGGGAGGCGCACCCCATCGCTCATCGCCACACGACATGTGGCAGCCGCCGCCGCTTGTGACAATGGCCGCATGGCCGGTGCGGGGCCCTCGAGCGGGGGCCGTTACGGTGAGCGGGTCTTCCGTCCCGGGGACCGGGGCGAGGACGACCGCATCGACCTGGGGGCCGTCACCTACGACGAGACGACCATGGCCCGGCTCCGCCAACTCGGCGCGGGACCGGGCTGGACCTGCCTGGAGGTGGGTGCGGGAACGGGCACGGTGGCGCGGCGGCTGCTCGGCGAGGCGGGCGTGGCGCGGGTCCTCGCGGTCGACCGCGACGTACGGTTCCTCACCGCGCACCCCGTGCCAGGACTGACCGCGCTCGAGGCGGACATCACCTCCGAGGACTTCTCCCCCGGACGGTTCGGCCTGGTCCACGCCCGGTTCGTGCTCATGCACCTGCCCGCCGCGCAGCAGATGCTCTCCCGGCTCGCCGGACTGCTCGTGCCGGGCGGGGTGCTGGTGGTCAGCGACGCGGTCGACCTGACCACGGAGTCGGCGGCCGTGACCCCGTACACGCGCGCCATGCGGGCCATGTGGCAGGGGCTGCGCGAGAGCATCGGGACCGACGTCTCCCAGGTGCCGCACCGTACCGAGGGGCTGCGAGCGGCCGGGCTCGAGGCGGTGACGGCCGAGATCCACGTACCCCCGCTCCTGCCCGGCAGCGCGATCAGCCGCTTCTGGGCCGACACCTGGGAACGGGCACGGGCGGCCATGGTCGCGACGGGGCTGGTCGACGACGCCGGGCTCGACGAGGCGCTGCGCTACCTGGACTCGCCCCAGTGCACCGGTCTGTCGCCGGGGATGCTCACGGCCTGGGGGTGGAAGCCCGAGGAGACCCCGTCCGCGTGACGTCCGCGTCTCCCCGGCATGCGGTCAGCCTCCGCCGGCCTTCTCCGGATGCGGGACCCCCCACCCCCGTGGGGGGGCTCCGCTCCTTGGCCGGACGGGGCCTGACCCGCTGCACCGCGGCGTACCGTCCACGACACCTTCGTCCCGGTGACACCGCGCGAGCACGATCAGGACGCTACGGCCGGGAAAGGCACGCGGCCAGGGCCGCACGCGCCACCCAGGGGACCGTGCGCGCCAGTTGGGGACCGTCCGCGCCACTGGGGACCGTCCATGCCACGGGGGGACCTTGCGCGCCATGAGGGGGACACCGGGCGCCGGACCGCGGCGAAGTCCTGGACTTTCAGGCTGGTCTATGCTCAGCCCCTGTGGTCTCGCAAGCACACCGCGGAACAACCTCCTCCGCCCTCACCCGTCTGAGTGTCACCGCCGCTCGTCTGCTCGGCGTACCCGCGCACGGATACGCGCACCTGCTGGGCCTGGCGCCCGAGCACCTCAACGACGACCTCTGCCGGACTCCCGCGGCCACGGGCTTGCGCATCGCGGAACTGACGGCCGCTCACGCTCCGTGGACCGAGCTCTCCGTGGTGCTGGCACGGGAGTCGGGCATCGGCGCCCTGGGGGTCTGGGACTACCTGATCACCTCCGCGCCCACGCCGCTCGAAGGGATCCGGGACGCCGCCGCCCACTTCGCCGTCGTGGCCGACCCCGGCACGGACACCCTCCGGATCACCGAAGACGGCGAACACGTCACCATCAGCCACGTCAACCAGGCCGATCTGACCCACGAGGCGGCGTGCGCCATCCGCGGCTACGCACTCGGCCTGTACCAGCGGCGTCTGAGCGAAGCCGCGCAACGCCGCCTCGTTCCCGTCCGCGTCACGCTGGCCGCCGAGGCTCCCCGCCGGCACGACGCCCTGACCGAGCTGTACGGCACCCGCGCCATCGACTTCGAAGCCCCGGACAGCTCCCTCACCTTCCTCGCCTCCGACGTGAAGGCCCCGACGCCGCACGCCCAGCCCGGCCTGTCGGCGGTGCTGCGAAAGCACGCCGAACAGACCCTTGCCGACGCGATCCCGCTGCACGACTGGCTGGACCTCTTCCGCACCGTCCTGGCCTCCGCGCACGACGGGACGACCCCGTCGCTCTCGGCGGTGGCGCGGCGCATGGCCGTCAGTACGCGAACGCTCCAGCGCCGCCTCGACGAACACGGCACCACCTGGAACAGCGAGGTCGAGTCGCTGCGCCGGGCCCGGGTCACGCGGCTGCTCCACGACACCGACCTCGGCATCGACGCCATCGCCGCGCGGAGCGGGTACGCCGACGCCCGCGCCCTGCGCCGCGCCGTCCAGCGCTGGTACGGCACCACACCCGCCGCCCTGCGCCGTACCGGCCGGCCGGGCCCCGGTCCGACGCATCTCCCGGACGCCGGATAGGGGAGCGCCTGCCCTCACTGCCCCACCCAGACCGCGTGTTTCAGCGGCTCGGGCGCAGGACCAGCCCGTGGTCGCCGTCGACGCGGACCCGCCGGCCGTCGGTCAGCCGCCGCGTCGCGTCGGGTGCGGCCATGACCGCGGGGATGCCGTACTCACGGGCGACGATCGCGGCGTGCGAGGCCACGCCGCCCGTCTCGGTGACGACGGCGGCCGCCCGGCGGAAGAGCGGGGTCCAGGCGGGACTCGTGTACGGCGCGACCAGGACGTCGCCGTTGCGGAGCGCGGCGAACCCGTCCGGGCCGTGGATCACGCGGACCGGGCCCTCCGCGGCACCGGCGCTGCCCGGGGTCCCGCGCAGCAGGACATCGGCGCGGACCGGGCCGAGCGGCCGCGCGGGGGCGGGCGGGACGAGCGGGGTCCGGGCGAGGGCGGCACGGGCGGCCTTGCGGCGGGCCGCGAGCCCGCGCAGTTCGGCGGCGGGTCGGGGCGCGGGCGGCCAGGGTCCGATCCGGTCGAGCTCGTCCATGCGGAGGTGGAAGACGTCCTCGGGGGCGTCTAGTACCCCGGCCGCGACGAGCCGGTGACCCATCTCCAGCAGCGCCCGTCGCATCGCGGGCAGCGGCAGCATCGGCAGGAACCGCGTGTCGTCCCGGATCTGCTGGAACCAGCGCGCCTGCCGCAGCAGCCCGCGGAGCGCCGACCGCAGCGGTCCCGGCGCGCGCTGGAGGAAGGGGTGCCGGAACAGGGCCTGTTCGGCCTGCTCGCCGGGGTGCGGGCCGACCGGCGGCGGGTCCTGGGAGGCGAGGCCCTTCAGCATGCTCAGGACGATGTCCGGTCTGTCGCTCCAGGTGCCCGGCGTGAGCAGCAGCGGGGACGCCGTGTCACGGTGCCCGTACAGGTCGAGGAACCTTTCGAAGTCGGCCACGAAGCCGGGAGCCGACTCCCGCATGCCGTGGTGCAGGGCCTCGTACAGCTCGTCGGCGGTGCGCCGGGCGAAGGCCTCCGAGAGCCCGGTGTCGGCCCGGATGGCGGCCGCCAGGTCTTCCAGGGAACGGTTCGCGGCGGCGGTCAGGGTGTCCACGCCCGACAGCAGCGCCCCCATGAGCCGGCGCCGCCGCAGCGCGGACAGCGCGACGTACAGCCCGGCCAGTGCCAGCAGGGTACGGGGGAAGTAGCGCAGCCTGAGTCCCAGCAACGGCGCGGCGATCCGGGGCCCTTCCGTGAGCAGGGCCGTGAGTTCGGGCCAGGAGCAGCTGCCGGTGTCCCGTCCGCGCAGTTCGTCCGCGCGGCGGCGCATGGCCCCGATGAGCGGATCCGACGCCCACCGGGCGGGGTCGTGGCGGCGCGCCGCGCGTACGAGGCGCAGGGGCGTGGTCACCAGCCGCCAGGTGGGTGCGGGCAGCGGCATGTCCACACGGACCGCCACGCCCGAGTCCTCGATGAAGATCCGGGACGGCGGTGGAGGGGCCACGCCGGTCGCTTCGACCACGGCGTCCTCGAGCAGTTCCAGCAGCGGCGCCAGCCACGCGGTGATGTCGATGGGGTACGGGCGGACCGGCAGGACCTCGCTGAGCATCGCGCTCGCCATCCGCTGGAGCCGGGCGGGGAGGGCCGCCGGCCGTGTGCGCGCGGGGTGCTCGGGCGGCTGGGGCAGTGCGGTGATCGGGCGGGTCTGCAGGACGTACAGGTTCCCGTCGGCCCACGCCCATTCGAGGTCCTGCGGCCGTCCGAAGTGCCGCTCGACGTCTTCGGCGACGCCGATGAGCTGCCGTACCGCGGGCGCGGGCAGCGCGGCAGCGGTTCCGTCCGCCGCGACCTGCTCCGTTCCCCCGCCGGGGCGGGGGCGGACGGCGATGTCGTGGTGGCCGGGGCTGCGGCGGACCGCCCCCGGGCTCCGCGTGTCGACCACGATGTGCTCCGGCGTGACCAGCCCGGAGACCACCGCTTCGCCCAGCCCCGGGCTCGCGTCGATGACCAGCGTGTTCCGGTCGCCGGTGACGGGATCGCAGGTGAATGCCACCCCCGCGTACGCGGCGTCGACCATGCGCTGCACGACGACCGCCATCCTCACCCGCCCGTGGTCGATGCCGTGGCCGGCGCGGTAGTCGACGGCACGGTCGGTCCACAGCGAGGCCCAGCAGCGGACGACCGCGTCGAGGAGGTCCGGCTCGCCGATGACGTTGAGGAAGGTGTCCTGCTGACCGGCGAACGCCGCCTCCGGCAGGTCCTCCGCGGTGGCGCTCGAACGGACCGCGACCGGCCCGCCGCCGAGTTCCCGGTAGGCGGCGCGCACCGCCTCGGCCACGTCGTCCGGGACGCCGGCCTCCACCACGGCCTCACGGACCGCCGCCGGGCCGCCCGCGGCGAGCCGGCTCGGGTCCGGCGGCCGGTACGCCGCCGTGGTGACGACGAAACCCGCAGGCACCGCAAAGCCCGCGCGGACCAGCTCCCCCAGGTTCGCGCCCTTCCCGCCCGCGACCCCCAGGCCGGTGCCGCCCAGCCGCCCCAGCGGGACGACCAGGCCGGCTGCACCCCCCGTACTCGCCCCCGTGCTCGCCCCCGTGTCCATGCCACGCTCCTTCGCCGCGGACGACGGCCGTCTGGACCACCCAGCCTGGCACCTGACCCGGCGGGGCGCTCCCCGGCGGCGACGCGGCTCTTGTGCCGGGGGCGACCCACTCCCCATACTCCCTGCAGCGCCTGTCAGGGACACGTCATCCTTGAACGCGCCTCACAGGGCCCCCACCCCGGGCCCCGACGCTCCGAGGAGGAGATCAGTGAGGAAACCGCGCAGCACGTCCTCCCCCGCAACCCCCGCGACCCCCGGGACCCCGCGCCCCACGACCAGGCGCGCCGCGATCGCCGCCGCGGCCGCCTGCCTGCTGGCGAGCGCCGCGTTCACGATGCCGAGCGCGGAAGCGGCCGCCCCGCGGTCCTTCGGCGCGGCCGAACTCGCCCAGGTCGACCAGGCCGTGCTCGGTACCGATGTCGGCGGCATCGCATGGCACGTGGACGCGGCGAGCGGCCGCGTCACGGTGACGGCGGACAGCACCGTGTCCGAGGCCGGCCTCGCGAAGATCCGGAAGGCGGCGGGCGCGAACGCCGGCGCCCTGCGGATCGAGCGGACCCCGGGCACGTTCACCCGTCTGCTCGGCCCCGGCGACGCCATCTACGGCGGCGGCTACCGGTGTTCGGTGGGCTTCAACGCCGTGAGCGGCAGCACGTACTACTTCCTGACCGCCGGCCACTGCGGCAACGTCGTCACCACCTGGTACACCAACTCCGCGCAGAGCACCCTGGTCGGCCCCACGGTGGGCTCCAGCTTCCCCGGCAACGACTACGCGCTGGTCCGCTACGACAACACCTCGCTCAGCCACTCCGGCGGGTTCACCGCTGCCGACGCCTACGTGGGCGAGCCGGTCAAGCGCAGCGGCTCCACCACCGGCACCAAGAGCGGTACCGTCACCGGCCTCAACGCGACGGTCCGCTACAGCGGCGGCGGCACCGTGCGCGGGATGATCAAGACCAATGTGTGCGCCGAGCCCGGGGACTCCGGTGGCGCCCTCTACGACGGCACGAAGGCGCTCGGCATCACCTCCGGCGGCAGCGGCAACTGCTCGGTCGGCGGCACGACCTTCTACCAGCCGGTCCCGGAGGTCCTCGCCAAGTACAAGGTCACCCTGCTCTGACCTCGCGCCGCCGCGCCGGCGGCGGCCACGGGTGCACCCCGCCGCACGTGCCGCGGTGGGGTGCACCGGCGTCACGCGCCCCCACCAGGGGGCCGTACCGGAGGAGCACTGCCGGCCGCTATGCCGGAGCGTCCGCGAGCAGGGTGTCGGCTTGGTGCACGAACGCCGCGACCTCCGGCAGTCCCCGGTACGGCTCGAACCGCTTGCGCAGGCGCGCGATCCTGCGGAAGGCCCGCGGGGAGTGGAGCTGCCGCGTGAGCCGGACTGCCTCCAGCCCGTGCCGGGCGGCCGCTTCGGGCTCGTGGTTCGTCAGGTCGGCGTGGGCGAGGATGCCGGTGTTGATCGATCGGCGGCGGATGTGGGTGGCGGGCAGGCCGCGCAGGGCGGCCTGCGCGTAGTGACAGGCCTTGGCAGGCTCGTTCAGGTCCCTGAAGCAGTGGGCGAAGGCGTCCGCGAGGTAGGCCTCCTTGAAGTAGCGCAGGTAGGTGGCCGAATCGTCCGCCGGACTCGAACGGTCGAAGTGCTGCTCGGCTTCCGACAGGGCGCGGGCGCAGGCACGTCCGTCACCCATGCGGGCGTGCCCCCGCGCCTCGACGACCCAGGCCACCGCCAGGGCGAGGTGTCCGCCCCGCTGCCGTCCTCCCAGCCGTGCCGCTTCGGCGAGTTGGACCGCCTCGGCAGGATGCTGGGCGTAGAGCGCGAGGTGCCCCATGTGGGTGGCCATGACCTGGGCTCCGTAATCCCGCGAGTCGGCGGCATGGGCCAGTCCGAGGGCCAGGATGTAGTAGCGCTCGGCCAGGTTGAGCTCGTTGCAGTCAATGGCCATGTAGCCGGCGGCCGCCGTGAATTCGGCCGCGGTCTGCAGGAGGGCGCGGCCCACCTCGTCGGTCCGTGACTTCTTGAGCAGCGGGGCGACATCGAAATGCAGATAATTGATCATGTGTCGGCGGATGCGCTGCGCCCCGAACTCGTGGCTGAGCCGCTCGAATTCATTGCCCAGAGCGCGCAGGTGACGTACGTCGGACATGGTGACGCGACCGTCAGTGCCCGCATAACTCACGTCCTCGCGCGGGCCGCCGATCAGCCAGTCGCGGCTGGCGGCCGATACGGCTCCGGCCGCAAAGGCGGAATCGATGAGAAACCCACGACTTTCCACGTCGTACCTCCACAAACGCCGCGCCGTATCGACAGCGCGTTCCGTATTCCTGGGATAGCGGAGGCCGATCGTGTGGTCTTCCGAAACGATGTCCATGCCGAGGTCCTGCGGGGACAGCATCCGGCCGAGGCGCTGGGAGAACACCTGCGCCAGCAGGCTCGGGGTGGGGTCCCTCGGCACCGAACCGGCCAGCCAGCGTGCGACCGCCGTGTGGTCGCATCCCATGCTGAGGCCCTGCGTGGCGGCGAGCTCACTGACGCGCCGAGCCAGACCCTTACGGGAAAACCGTGCTTCATTGATCAGGTCCTGCAAGTTCCGGTTCGGTTCTCGACGAGTACTCATCAGACCCCCGATGCGATTGCTCCGCTCGACCACCCACGTTAGTGATCCTGCGTCAGCTTGACTAAGTCTTTGCCGTCGGCGCGCCCTTTTCGAGCCCCCTGCTGCACCCCTTGCCCGATGGCGCGCGTCTGTGCCCACCCGCTTCCCGCTCCCAACAGTAGGACCAGAACGTCCGGCTGACGGGCCGTACGTCCCGTCTATGGGGTGGAGGAGTCCGCAATGGGTGGCGAGATGCGAAACGGCTGGGGTATGGCGGAGTGGATTCGGCTGATGGTGCTCGTGGGGCTCATCGTGCTCATCACGGCCGGTCCCGCTTCCGGCGACCTCTGGTCCGTTGCGGCGGGGGCGGCAGGCGAGCTCCTCGTACAGGTGGCGTCGCACTCCCCCATCGGCCGGCGTCCGCTCCCGCCCGTCGTCCAGGACCGGACGCCGGAGGCCGGGCCGGTCACGAGGCCGACGGAGCGGCCCGTACCGATGGAGCACGACGACTGCGGTATGCGAGACGGCGGGTGTGACCGGTGAACCGTTCCGGGCAGGGCAATCACCTCGGGGCCGGTCAGGTCGCGTCAGGTGCCGAGGCCTCCGACGCGGGCGACCAGGAGGGCGATGTCGTCGTCCGCCGCGGCCGGGACGAGGTGGGTGATCAGCGAGTCGCAGAGGTGGTCCAGCTGCCGCTGGGGGTCCGCGAGCAGGCGTGTCATTTCGTCCAGCCGCTCGTCGATGTCGCAGCCGCGCGCTTCGATCAGCCCGTCGGTGTAGAGCGCGAGGAGGCTGCCGGGAGGGACGTCGATCTCGGTGGAGGTGAAGGCGACGCCCCCGACCCCCAGGGGGACACCGGGCGGGGTGTGCAGGAGCCGGACCGTCCCGTCGGGGAGGGCGAGGGCCGGCGGCGGGTGTCCGGCCCGGGTGACGGTGCAGTGCCCGGTGGCCGGGTCGCAGACGACGTACAGGAAGGAGGCCAGCATCGGTTCGGCCAGGTCGGAGAGGGTGGCTTCCAGGTGGTGCAGCAGCCGGATGGGCGACAGGTCCAGGCGCGCGAGGGCCCGTACGGAGGCGGACAGCCGGCCCATGACCGCGGCCGCGGCGATGCCGTGCCCCATGACGTCGCCGATGAGCAGGCCCGCCTTGCCTCCGGCCAGGGACAGGACGTCGTACCAGTCCCCGCCGACCTCGTTGACGTCGCTCGCGGGAAGGTAGCGGTGGGCCACGGCGATGCCCGGGGGCGGGGTGATGTGCTGGGGGAGCATGCTGCGCTGGAGGATGACGGCGGTCTCGTGCTCGCGGTGGTAGAGACGGGCGTTGTCGATGCTGAGGGCGGCGCGGGCCGCCAGCTCACCGGCGAGGGTGACGTCTTCGGATCCGAACGGCCCGATCGGGCGGGTGCGGTAGAAGGTGGCGACGCCGAGCACCGCCTCCCTGGCCACGAGGGGCGCCATGAAGAACGAATGCACGCCCACCGAGAGCAGTTGTGCGGGTTTGGACGTGTGCCGGGCCGCGGAGGCGACGGCCCGATCGTCGAGACGGGCGACCAGGAAGGGCTGCCGGGCCGCGAGGGCCTGGGTGTAGGGGGCGGCCGCGGGGAAGGTGAGCGTCCGGCCGAGGGGGGCGAGGATGTCGGTCACACGGGATCCGGACAGCGGAGCCTTGCCCAGCCGCCGCAAGGCGACCCCGCCGGTCAGCCCCATGCCGGGGTCGTCCCCGTGGGCCAGTACGTCCAGGACGTCCACGGTGACGGCATCGGCCAGGCGCGGTACGGCGAGATCGGCGAGTTCCTGTGCGGTGCGCTCCAGGTCCAGACTGGAGCCGACCCGCATGCTGGCCTCACTGAGCATGGCCAGCCTGCGCCGTCCCGCTTCGGCTTCGACGTGGTCGCGCTGCTGCTCGGTGATGTCGGCTAGCGTGGCGATGACACCGATCGGCATGCCGGCGGGATCCTCGACCCGGACGTAGGAACACGACCACACCCGGTCGTGGTCCGGCTCGGCGGGCGTCCGTCCGACACGGCGGCGGTCCAGGAGGGGGCGGCCGGTCTCCAGGACCTGCCGCATGGCCTCCTCCATCTCCAGGGCGTTCACCTCGGGGAGGATCTCGGCCAGGCGGCGGCCCACGTGCGCCGATTCCGGCAGGCCGTTCATGGCTTCGAGCGCGGCATTGACCTGCAGGAACCTCAGCTGTGTGTCGAGGATCGCGATGCCGACCGGGGAGCGCGCGAACAGGCCGTCCCACACCGCCGACGACCCCCGGATGCGCCGTGCCGCGTGGGCGTCCGCAGCGAAGACCAGCACCGTGGCCGTGCCGTGCCGGCGGTCTGACACCGGAGCGGCCCAGATCTCCAGCTCCAGCGGGTGCCCGTCGCGGTGCCAGGCGGTCACCGTGCCCATCACGCCCCGTCCCGCGGCCGCGGCTTCCCACAGGGAGCGGCCCAGACTGCGGTCCGCGCCCGGATGGAGCAGGTCCGCGATGTTGCGGCCCAGCATCTGCGGCGGAGCATGGCCCAGCAATTCCTGCGCGACCTGGTTCCAGCGCACGATCGTCCCGTCGGCGCTGGTGGCCACCAGCGCGACCGGCAGCGCGCCCAGCCATCCGCCGGCAGCCTGCGCGGCGCTGCTGATCAGCTCGTCGACCGGTATGGGCTCGTTCATCTGGCACCCGCATCCAACGCCGGGGTGTCCTCCACGCCTCCATCGTCTGCCGGTCGGCGTGACGCCGCCTCCCGGTCCGCCTCTGCTACGCAGCACCGCCAGCCGATCACCGACAGTCACCCCGGGGGGCGCTGGGCGCGGCGTCCGGAGCCGCCTCCCCCCTCCTGCGGAGCCCGCTGGTCCGAACCGGCGACCCGGAGCCCTCCCCGGTGTCGCGCCGGGCACGGCCGGGGAGGCGTGAAGGGCTCCGACAGAGAACGAACAGAAAAACGAACAGAGAACGAGGGATGGCCGTGGCGAAGGCATATCTGGTGGGCAGTGGGATCGCGTCGCTCGCGGCGGCGGCGTACCTGGTGCGCGACGGCGGATTCGACGGGAGCGACATCGTGATCCTGGAGGAGCAGGACCGCGAGGGCGGCAGTCTGGACGCCGCGGGCTCGCCCGACACCGGATACACCATGCGCGGCGGACGCATGTTCGAGATCCACTTCGACTGCACCTACGAGCTCCTCTCCTCCATCCCCTCGCTGGACGACCCGGGCACCTCGGTCACCGAGGACACGTTCGCCTTCCACGAGGACTTCGCGTGGGAGGACCGGGCCCGCCTGGTCGACGGACACGGGAACATCATCGACGCGCACTCGATGACGTTCACCGAGCGCGACCGCCTCGAGCTCGTCAGGTGCGTGGCCACCCCCGAGGCACTGCTGGACGGCAAGCGCATCTCGGACCTGTTCCACGAGGAGTTCTTCACCACCAACTTCTGGGCGATGTGGTGCACCACCTTCGCGTTCGAGCCCTGGCACAGCGCGATCGAGTTCCGCCGCTACCTCAACCGCTTCGTCCACCTGTTCAAGGACTTCGACACCATGTCGGGGATCTACCGCACCCGGTTCAACCAGTTCGACTCGATCGTCCGCCCCCTGCTGGCCTGGCTCACCGCCCAGGGCGTCACCCTCCGGCTGGGCACCCGTGTGACCGATCTGCGCCTGGCCGACGGCGATGCGCTGACGGTGGAGGCCCTCAGTTGGGAGCGCGGCGGGAAGAGCGGGGAGACCGTCATCGGCCCGGAGGACCTGGTGCTGGTCACCAACGGCTCGATGACCGCGAACTCCACCCTGGGCTCCACGGACACCGTCCCGGCCCTGGACACGACCTCCTCCAGTGGCGCCTGGCAGCTCTGGGAGACGCTCGCCGCCAAGCGTCCCGGAGCCGGGCTGGGCCACCCGAAGGTGTTCAACTCCTCGACGAAGGACTCCACCTGGGAATCGTTCACGGTCACCACCAAGGACCCGCTCTTCTTCAAACTGATGGAGGAGTTCAGCGGCAGCGAGGCGGGCAAGGGCGGCCTGATCACCTTCAAGGAGTCCAGCTGGCTGCTGACCATCGTGCTGAACCACCAGCCGCACTTCCGCGAGCAGCCCGAGGACACGTTCGTATGGTGGGGTTACGCCCTGTTCCCCGACAAGCAGGGCGACTTCGTCCGCAAGCCCATGTCCGCGTGGACGGGCCGCGAGATCCTCGACGAGGTGCTTCAGCACCTGCCCTTCGCGGAGCGGCAGCGGATCCTGGACGGCTCCGTCGTGATCCCCGCGCTGATGCCGTACATCACCAGCCAGTTCCTGGTCCGCAAGGCCGGCGACCGCCCGCAGGTCGTCCCCGCGGGCTCCACCAACCTCGCCTTCATCGGCCAGTACGCCGAGGTCCCCGACGACGTGGTCTTCACCGTCGAGTACTCCGTGCGCACCGCCCGGACCGCGGTCGCCCGGCTGCTGGGACTCGACACCATGCCCCCGCCCGTCTACAAGGGCGGACACGACCCCAGGATCCTCGTCGAGGCCCTCGAGACCCTGCACTGGCACTGACCGGGCGCGGACGCGAGCGGGCGGGAGCGGGCGGGCGTCACGGCCCGGGTCGGGCAGGCCCGCCGTCCAGCCCGTGGCGGCCGGCCCCGGCAGCGAAACGGGCGGCGCCGGTCACGGCCTCGGCGGCGAGCGAGACGGTGCCGTGCCGGAACTCGACGGCCAGGGCGGCGCTCTCGTCGAGGCCTTCCTGTTCGAGGACCGACATGCGGTCGTGGCGCATGCAGGTCTGCGGGAGCGTCGCCAGGTGCGCCGCGAGGTCCTGGGCCGTCGTCAGCGCCTCCCCGACGGGGACCACGCGGTGGACGAGACCGATGTGGTGGGCCTCGGCCGCATCGACGGCCCTGCCGGTGAGGATCATGTCCATCGCCCGGCTCGTGCCGATCAGGCGGGGCAGCCGTACCGTTCCGCCGTCGATGAGCGGTACGCCCCAGCGACGGCAGAACACCCCGAACACCGCGCTCTCGTCGGCCACCCGGAGGTCCGCCCAGAGCGCCAGTTCCAGACCGCCGGCCACCGCGTGCCCGCTGATGGCGGCGATGACCGGCTTGGAGAGCCGCATCCGGGAGACGCCCATGGGGCCGTCGCCGTCCGCCGCGACACGGTTGCCCCTGCCTTCGCCGATGGCCTTCAGGTCGGCGCCCGCGCAGAAGGTTCCGCCTTCGCCGTAGAGGACGGCAACGGCCGATTCCGGGTCGGCGTCGAAGACACGGAACGCCTCGGCCAGCGCCGTCGCGGTGGTCAGGTCCACGGCGTTGCGGACGTGCGGCCGGTTCAGGCTGATCGTCGTCACCGCGCCGCTGCGCCGGACCCGTACCGGATCAGCGGCGATGTCGTGCTCGGATGCCATGGGAGGGTCTCCTGGAGTGGTCAACTCGTGCTGTCGGAGCGGAACTCGTGGACCCGCCCCATCCTGGCAGTCCCCGCCAGTCCCCGTCAGCCGGCCGCGGCAGGTGTACGGGCGAAGTGGCGGGCCGTGGGAACCAGTGCTGCGGCTGCCGGTACGGCGAAGCAGGCCGCGGCGCACACGGCGAGTACCGCAGGGGCGCCGAAGGCGGTGATGGCCGGGGCGATGAGGGCCAGGCCGACCGGGGCGAGGCCGTAGGAGACGAGGAAGTCCAGCGAGGAGACGCGCGCCAGCTTGTCCGGGGCGACCTCGCGCTGGGTGGCCGTGAACCAGGGGACGTTGAACAGTTCGATCCCGGTCCCGGCGACGGCGTACGCGGCGATGACCACGGCGGGATGCACCGGCAGCACCAGGCTCAGGGGGGCGAAACCGTACGCGGCGAGGCCGGCGAAGGCGGCCCAGCCCTGGGCACGGGGTCGCCAGCGGGCGATGACCAGGGCGCCGCCGAGGGCGCCGACCGTGTACGCGGTCATGGCGGCGGCCAGCACCCATTCCGTGCCGTAGCGGTCCCGGCTGATCAGCGGCAGGGCGACGCTGGTCGCGGAGTAGCCGAGCGCGATGACCGCGGTGAGCGAGGCGAGGCCCGCCAGGAACCACGGGTGGCGGCGGGCTTCGCGTATGCCGTCCGCGAACTCCGCGCGGAAGGAGGCCCGCGCCGCGGGCCCGGCGGCGGTGACGGGGGCCGCGACGGGGGTGCCCCGGCCCGGGACGAGAGCGGCGACCAGCCAGAGCAGGCCGATGCCGAGCAGCAGGGTCCACACGTCCAGGAAGGCCGCGAGCAGGGCGGTCAGCGCCGGGCCGGACAGGGTGGAGCTGCGGACGGCCAGCGTCATGGCGGCGTTGGCCCGCTGCCTGCCCTCCGGGGCCACGACCTCGGCGGTGAGCGCCTGGAAGGCGGGGCGGCACGCGCCCTGGCCGGCGCCGGCCAGGGCTGCGGCGAGGGTCATCAGCAGGACCGAGCGGCCGAGCCCGGCGGCGAGGAGGGGGGCGGCAGCGGCGGCCGCCAGGGCCGACCAGAGGACGACCGCCCGGCGGGAGTGGCGGTCGGCGAGTACACCGCCGACGGCGACCGCGGCGAGGAAACCGGCGGTTCGCGCGGCGAGCACGAGGCCGAGGCCCGCCGGGCTGAGCTCTCGGTGCAGCACCGCGAGACCGAGGACGAAGGGCAGCGCCCAGGTCGCCAGGCCGGAGGCGGTGGTTCCTGCCCACAGGCGGAGAAACGCGACATCACGCAGGACGGATGGCGTCGCGACGGGCGGATCGGTTTTGGCTGGGGCGGGCGTGGATGAAGTCGCCACGGGGCGTTGCTCCCTTGTTGACGGTCGGACGGGGCCGGGGGTGGCGGTGCATCAACAGGCCGCAGGGACCGAGCGGTTGCGGCCGGTGATGCCGAAGGGGTTCTTCCGGGCGGTCACCCGGCGGGAAGCCACCCCCGAGCAGTTATTGAACATGATAATCATTAATGTATCGTCTGCGGCTGCGGCACTCCTGCCACTGCCCGCGACCAGAACCACGCTCCTTCCAGACCGGAGAACCCATGCGTCATCCCGTCCGCCTCGGTATCGCCCTCACCGTCGTCCTCGCGACCGCCGGCTGCTCGGCGACCGCCGACGGCTCCGCCCCGGACCGCCAACCCGCGGCCCCCGCCGCAGGCAAGGCGGCGGGCTTCAGCAGCTGCGGCCGGCACCTGGCCTTCGACGGGCCGCCCCGCCGGGCCGTGGCCCTGGACCAGGCCTCGACCGAGATCCTGCTCGAGCTCGGACTTCAGGAGCGCATGGCCGGAACGGCCAACCTGAAGACGAAGATCCCGGCGAAGTACCAGGCCGCCTACGCCAAGGTCCCCGTCATCGCACCGAAGATCGCCACCGGCGAGCAGCTGCGCTCCGCCACCCCCGACTTCGTCGTCGCCGGCTCCGGCGACCTCTACACGAAGGACCGGGCGGGCACCCGCGAGGAGCTGGAGGCCCTGAAGGTCCCCACTTTCGTCAGCGCCGTCGACTGCCCCCAGCAGAACGAGCCCGGCAAGACCGCCTTCGACCTGCTCTTCACCGACTACGAGAACCTGGGCAAGGCCTTCGGCGCGGAAGAGCCCGCCGGCAGGCTCGCCGCCGAGCAGCGCGCCGCGGTCGCGAAGGCCGGGGAGACCGGCGCGAAGGTCAAGGACCAGCCGACCGTCGTCTACCTCTACTCCGTCTTCAACGGGATGCCGTACGTGGCCGGCAAGACCGGCCTGCCCAGCGAGATGAGCCGGATTGTCGGGGCCAGGAACGCCTTCGACGACGTGAACGAGGACTGGCCGGAGGTCTCCTGGGAGGAAGTCGCCAAGCGCGACCCGGACTTCATCGTCATCGGCGCCCTCTCCGAGCGCGGCCGGCCGGGCGACAGCGCCGCCGAGAAGCGCGACACGATGGCCCGGCACCCGGTGGTCTCCCAGCTCGGCGCCGTACGCGACAACAAGATCATCGAAGTGCCGGGCATCGAACTCGACCCGTCCGTACGCTCCGTGCACGCACTCGAGCTGCTCGCCGCGGGGATGCGGGACCTCGGGCATGCCCGCTGACCCGGTTGACGGCCGTCCGGGACCGCTGGATCTGCTGCATCCGACGGCCCGCCAGGCCCCGGTGGCCGCGGCTGCCGCGACTGCCGCGGCGGCCGTCGTCCCGTCATCCGCGCCGCCCCCGGCCGGCCGGTCCGCGCCCGCCCGGGCCGGGCTGTTCCTCGCCGCCGCCGCGGGCCTGGCCGTCTCGATGGCGTGGGCGTTGCGCATCGGCACCGCCGACGTGGGATGGGGCGACCTGGGCGCGGTGTTCGGCAGCCGGCTCGGCCTGGCCGTCCCACCGCTGCCGCCGCTGGCGGACTCGCTGATCTGGGACCTGCGCATGCCGCGGGTGCTGATGGCCGCCCTGGTCGGCGCCTCCCTCGCGGTGTGCGGCACGGTGCTGCAGGCGGTCACCCGCAACGCCCTCGCCGACCCGTACCTCCTCGGCGTGTCCTCGGGTGCGTCGACCGGAGCCGTGGCCGTCGTGGTCCTCGGCGTGGGCGCCGGCACGGTCGGGGTGACCGGCGGCGCCCTGCTCGGCGCACTGCTCTCCTTCGGACTGCTGCTCCTGCTGCTGCGGCGGACCGGCCTGGACTCGGTGCGCATCGTGCTGACGGGGGTGGTCGTGGGCCAGCTCTTCACCGCGCTGACCTCGCTGACGCTGATGGCTTCGGCCGACGCGGACACCACCCGGGCGGTCACCCACTGGCTGCTGGGCTCGATGGCACCCGCCCGCTGGGACGCGGTCCTCGTCTGTGCCGTCGTCACGCCCCTGGGGCTGGCGGCCGCGTGGCTGTGCTCGAACGCCCTCGACGGGCTCGCGTTCGGCGCCGACACCGCCGCGTCCCTGGGGATCGGCGTACGCGGCACCCGGCTGCTGCTGCTCGTGGTGACGGCCGTACTGACCTCCGTGGCGGTCGCGACCGTCGGCGCCATCGGCTTCGTCGGGCTGATCGTGCCCCACGGGGTGCGGTTCCTGATCGGGCCGGCGCACCGGGTCCTCCTTCCGTACGCGGCCCTCTGCGGCGCGGTGTTCCTGGTGTGGACGGACGCCCTGGCGCGGGTCGCCTTCGCGCCCCGGGAACTGCCGGTGGGCGTGATCACCGCACTGCTCGGCGTCCCGCTGTTCCTCCTGGTCCTGCGCAAGAGGGGTGAGCTGTGAGGATCACCGCCGAACGGCTGAGCTGGTCCGCGGCGGGCACGCCCGTCGTCCGCGCAGTCGACCTGGACATCGCCCCGGGCGAGACCGTCGGACTGCTCGGGCCCAACGGGTCGGGCAAGTCCTCCCTGCTGCGCTGCCTCGCGGGCCTGCGCGCCCCGGACGCGGGGACCGTGCTGTACGACGGCGAGTGCGTGCGGCGGTGGGGCGCGCGCCGTATCGCCCGCCATGTCGCCTTCGTCGAGCAGGACCCGGGATCGGACAGCGACCTGAGCGTCGCGGACGTCGTGGGCCTGGGCCGCACCCCCTTCCGGGACCGCTGGCGCGGACCGGGTGCGGCCGACCGGGCCGTCGTCGCTGCCGCGCTGGACCGCGTCGGGCTCACCGCACTCGCCGACCGGTCCTGGCGGGCCCTTTCGGGGGGTGAGCGCCAGCGCGCCCACATCGCCCGCGCGCTGGCCCAGCAGCCGTACTGCCTGCTGCTCGACGAGCCGACGAACCACCTGGACGTGAAACACCAGTTGGACCTGCTGGAGCTGCTGGCCGGTACCGACCAGACCGTCCTGGTGGCGCTGCACGACCTGTCCCTGGCCGCCCGGTACTGCGACCGCCTGGTGCTGATGCACCACGGGCGGCTGGTCTCCTCCGGCACCCCCGAGGCCGTCCTGACCCCCGAGCGCCTCGCCGAGGTCTTCGAGGTCGACGCCGAACTCACCACCGACGCCCTGGGCAACCGCGCGGTCGCCTACCGCCGCCGCGCCTTCGCCCCCTCCACCCCGCTCCCCCTGTGACAAGGAATCCCACCATGACGACCACCACGCCCACGCCCACTGCCTCCGCCTCATCCGCGTCATCCACCTCATCCACCCCTGCGCTTCGTACCGTTGACGCACTGACGACGTCCGTGCTGGCCGGTGAGCACGGGCCGCTGCCCTCCGAACTCGTCGCGACGAGCGTGTTCTGGATCCACCACGGCACCCGCCTCGCCGGCGGCGACACCACCTACCTCAACCAGTACGTGCTGGTACGTCTCGGCGGCTCCTTCGGCGGATGCGCCTTCGAAGCCGGCGAGATCGACCCGGACGTCTGCCGCGACTCCTCCGGTACCCCGCTCGACGTCCTGCTCCGCGAGGCACCCCGCCCCCTGCGCATGGCGGCCCTCGACGCCTACCTCGCCGAAGCCCGCCCGCACGCGAGCGCCGCGGACGCGGGGGAAGCCGAGGCGGTCGTCCTGCCGGCCGGGACGCCGGAAGTCCGCGCGAAGGCCCGTGACGCGGCGATCGCCGGGCTGCTCGACCTCCCGGCGGGAGCGAAGGTCGGCCTCATCGGCGTGGTCAATCCCCTGGTCGCCGCGATCCGCGAGCGCGGCGCCGTGCCCCTGCCCTGCGACTTCAACCTGAAGACGACCCAGTGGGGAGACCCCGTCACCGACGACATGCACCAGGTCCTCGACGCAGCGGACGCCGTCGTCGCCACCGGAATGACCCTCGGCAACGGCTCGTTCGACACGGTCCTGGACCGCTGCCGGTCCCGGGGGATCCCCCTGGTGGTGTACGCGCAGAGCGGGAGCGCCGTGGCCCGCGCCTTCCTGGGGGCGGGGGTGACCGCGCTGTCGGCGGAGCCGTTCCCCTTCTCCCAGTTCAGCGCCGACCCCACGCGGCTGTACCGCTACCGGTCCGCGACCGGGGCCGGGGCCGGGGCCGGGGCCGGGGCCGGGGCCGGGGAGTGAGCGTGGCCGACCGGGACACCGTCGCGTACGGCACTTCCTCCCCCACGACAAGGAATTCCGACATGGACCAGCACTTCGCGGAGTCGGTCGGCCGCCCCGACCTGATACGCCTCGACGACCGCCTCGTCTGCCTCCGCTTCGAGACCATGAAGGTGGTCTCCGCGCTCGCGGCGGTCCGGCACCTGCTCGACACCGGAGTCGTCCGGCGCGGCGACACCCTGCTGGACAGCTCCAGCGGTATCTACGCCCACGCCCTCGCGCTGGCCTGCCACCGCTACGGCATGCGGTGCCACATCGTCGGTTCCACCACGGTCGACCGCACCCTGCGCACCCAACTCGCCGGGCTCGGCGCGACGCTGGAGCAGATGGCGCCGTGCAGCGACCTCAAGCTCGACCAGAAGCGCCGGGTCGAACGCGTCCACGAGATCCTCGCCGCACACCCCGAGTACCACTGGATGCGCCAGTACCACGACGACATCCACTACCTCGGCTACCGCTCCATCGCCGAGCGCATCCGGCGAGCGGCCGGAACCGAGGCGCTGACCATCGTCGGCGGCGTGGGGACGGGCGCCTCGACCGGAGCCCTCGCGAGGTACCTCCGTGCGGACGACCCCGGTGTCGAACTCGTCGGCGTGCAGCCGTACGGCAGCGTCACGTTCGGCGCCGAGCACGTCGCCGACCCCGAGATCATCATCGCCGGGATCGGCAGTTCGATCCCGTTCGGGAACGTCGCCCACGAGCTGTACGACGTCCTGCACTGGATCTCCTTCGACGCCGCCCGCGCCGGCAGCGTCGACCTGCTGCGCCGCCACGCGGTGTTCGCGGGGCTCTCCACGGGGGCCGGGTACCTCGCAGCCCGCTGGGAACGCGACCGCAGCCCCGGGCGGACCGTCCTGTTCATCGCCCCCGATACCGGCCACCGGTACGTGGACAGCGTCTACGCCCGCCCCGGTCCGGCCGCGCGCCTGGAGGACTTCGCGCCGCACGCGGTGGCGGCCCAGGACGAACTCGCCCTCCCCTGGTCCCGCATGCGGTGGAACCGCTCGCCGGCGCCGGCAGCAGGCCGCGCGGGCGCCCTCACGCCGGCCTAGTGGCGCGTCGGGCAATGTTTGCCCGTCAAGGAGCGGCGTCCGGTGCGTGCTCTCGGCGTGCCGGCGACGCCGCGGACCTCCGTCAGACACCCCCTAGTCCAGTTCGCCGGCCTCGAAGGCGACGAGGTCGTCCTTGCGGAGCAGTGCGCTGATCCGGGCGCCGGCCCGCGCGTCGAGGACGCCGCCGCCGGAAGCGTCCGCGGCGTCGGCGGTGGCGGGGGTGGGGGCGGTGCCGGCGCCCAGCATCCCGGCGATCTCCCGGCCGTGCAGGTCGACCGACGCCTCGACCAGTTGCGCCAGCGCCGCGGCCGCCGCCCGTGCCCGGATCGCCGCCGTGGCCAGGGTGACGACGGCGACCGGGGCCGCCGGCCACCACCAGCCGCCGAGGACGAGGTACAGCACTCCCCATGCGGTCAGCCGCGCGGCGGACCGGTACGCCGCGTACGCCTGCGTCAGCTCCTCCCGCGTGCTGTCCGGCACGGCCAGCCAGAGCGCCGGCCACCACGCCGTCAGGTCGACCCGGTAGGCGTGGTGGACCCGTACGTCCGCGGCGCGCAGCCGGTCCCCGATCCACGTCGGGCGTTCGGCCGGCACGAGGGATATCCGCGCGCACCGGACCATCGCCTCGCGCAGGGCCGCCCGCGCCGCCGGATCGGCCCCGTACGGGGGCGTGGCCGACCGGATGACGGCCGTACGCCGCAGCCGGACCTGCTCCTGCGCCCGCTGCCACCGCCGCCTGCGCTGTCGGGCCAGCGGGCGCAGGGGCCACCAGCGGCCCTCGGCGGACCACAGCCGTTCCACGAAGAACCCCAGGGCCGAGGCGCCGAGTCCCGCCGCCGCGGAGGCCGCCAGCACGCCGGCCGCGACGAGCACGCTGATGCCGGTCTTCCCGCTCGCCTGCGTGGCGGCCAGCCGGTCGAGCCAGGCACCCAGTGCGGCCGCTTCCAGCGCGCGCCGGTGTCCCAGCACGGAGGCGACGGTGACCGCGGCCACGAACAGCGCACCGGGCAGGACGAGCAGCGCGAGCCAGCGCTCGGCGAACCGCTTGCCGAGCTCGCCGAGGAAGGCGTTCACAGCGGGATCTCGACCCGCACGAGGGGAGTCTCCAGCGCCGCACACGTCGGGGGGCGGCCCTCGTCACCCAGCGGTGTGAGGCGTACGCAGCGCCGCGGCGCCGGGCAGACCCACCCCCGCAGCACCCGGTGGCCGCCCTCGCCCGGCAGTGGCTGGTACGCGCGGCTGCCCGTGGTCAGCCCGTCGATCCCGTGCACCGCGAAGCCCTCGTCGACCGCGTCCAGGTCCCCTCGTACCGCTTCGAGATCCGTCCCCCGCCGTAGCGCGTCCAGCACCCGCTCCAAGGCCTCGGCGACGCCGTACCGTTCGGCGCGGAGCGTCAATTCGCCGCCCGCCAGGTGCGCGCACAACCGCTCGATCCGGTGATCCATGTCCGACATCCGACCTCCCAGGGCGTCATGATGACAGACGATCAAATACCCAGAGCACCGGACGCCTCACCGAAAGTGACCAGCTTGCAGCCCGACGGATACCCTGAACTGCGCGCCCGGGCCACGCTGTTCGAGGAGAGCGGCGATCCGCGTCCGCTCTGCGACCCGCAGACCGCGGAGCACGCCCTCCGGATGGCCGGCGCCTGGCGGGCCCATCCCGACGGTGCGGACTTCGACGTCGTGTACACCGTGGCCACGCTGCTGTGGCAACGCCATCTGTGCCAGCGGCGGACACCGGGCGCGCGCCGCACCGACGGCCGGGCGGAACGGCGTGCCGCGCTCTTCCTCTACGCCTGGACGGACGCCTTCCTCCCCGCGTTCGTCCCGGCGGACGTGCGGGAGGCCGTACGCCGACTCCCCCGGCTGCCGCGCAGCTTCAGGCGCCTGCGCAAGGATCCCGCGGAGCGGCTGTCCGCCCTCGTGCGGCACGGCCTCGCCGCCCTCAACCGCTACGACGCCCTGCTCGACCGGTCCACCCTGCGGCTGGGCCTCGCCCTGATGCGCGAGGCCGTCGACGGCACACCCGCGGGCAGCCCCCACGCCCACACGCTGGGAGTGGCGGCGCGCACCGCGGCGGGCACCGGACTGCAGCGCGTGCTCGACCTCACCGGCGACCTCCGGGCGCTCATCGAAGCCCTGTCCCTCAGCCGCGAGGCGGTGGAGCGCTGCCCCCGCGACCACCCCGAACGCCCCCTGGTGCTCTTCAACTTCGCCACTCTGCTGCTGGACCGCCACGTGCGCGCCGGCGACGAGCGCGCACTGGGCGAGAGCCTGCGCTTCGGCCTGGACGCGCTGGCTCTGACCTCGGCCGCGGACCCGGACCGCCGCGAGCGGCTGGCCCACGTCGCGCACGTGCACTCCCTCCAGTACGACCGGACGCGTGATCCGGCTCACCTGCGCAGGGCGGTCACCCGGGGCCGTGAGGCGGTCCACAGCCGGCCGTCGGAGCCCCCCGTCCGGGACGGCAGGCTGCTGTACAACCTCGCCAAGGATCTGCACACCCTGTACGAGGCCGACGGTGAGCTGCAGGCCCTGCGCGAGGCCGTGGCCACGCAGCGCAGGGCCGTGGCCGCCACGCCGAAGGACTCCCCGAAGTGGCCCGGCCGGCGGCACAACCTGGCCGTGTTCCTCGTGGACCTGGCCGAGGCCACGCACGACGCCGCGACGGTCGACCTCGCGGTCGCCCTCACCCGGGAGAACCTCCGGCACGCACCACCCGGCCACCCCGAACACCGCGAGTCCCTCAACAACTCGTACCGCGCCCTGGCCTTGAGCGTCTGGGAGCTCGGCCGCCCGGAAGGGGCCGCGGAACTGCTGGACCTCGCCCGGGGCCGGGTCACGGCCGCCGGACCCGACTCCTTCCGCGAGGCGATGCCGGTGCTCGCCCAGACCCTCAAGCGGGTGTACGACACCACGGGCGAGCTGAGGACGCTGCTGGACTGCGCCGATGTCCACCGGTCCCTGACCGGCGCGGCCGCTGCCGGAAACCAGCCGGCCGACCGCGCGGACCAGGCGAGGGGACTGCTCGCCCTGGTGGACGTGCTGCACACCCTGTACCAGCGGCGCGGAGACCTCGACACGCTCGAGGAGGCCGAGCTGCTCGCACGGCGGGCCCTGGCGCTCACTCCCTCCCACGGCATCATGCGTGCGAGGGCCCTGGCCGGGCTGGGCGACGTGCTGGAGAGTGCCGCGGAGCGGGCCACCGACGCGGACACGTACCTGGCGCGCGCCATGGAGGCGGCCGGCCACGGCATGGCGGCCGCGGCGGCCTGTCCCAAAGCCGACGGACAGTACCCGGCTCTGCTGCTGCGTGCCGGGCAGGCATGGCTGGACGTGTACCGGCGAACCCGGATCGCGACTGCCCTCGTCAAGGCGAAGCCCTGCGTGGAGGAGGCCCAGGCCCTCCCCCCGGACGAACAGAACGGAGCGGAGGCCCGCGCGCTCCTGGCGCACCTGCTCCTGACGCGGCACCACTGCACCGACGAGGAGGAAGCCCTCCTCGACGGGTTCCCGGACGACCTCCCCCGGGCCGTGACGCTTGCGCGGGCGGCATGTGCGGCCGCGTCCGGAACCGCCTCGCACAGGAAGGACGCGTACGCCTGGCTCCTGGCCCGCGTCCTCGACGCGCAGGCCGCAGCGGGTGGGGTCCCGGAGGCGGCCGTCGAGGCCGAGGAGATCTACCGGGCGATCGCCGCACGGGCCGCCGCGGAACCGCTCGTCCGGCTCGAGGCGGCCGGCGCCCTCGCCGCCAAGGCCATGCAGCGACGGGACGCCACGGCCGCACTGGCCGCCGTGGAACAGGCGATCGCCCGGATTCCGGTGCTCGCTCCGTGGGACCTGCCGCACCGGGACCGGCAGCACCTCCTCCAGGGCACGGCGGGACTCGCCAACCTGACCGCCGCGGCAGCGGTGGCCGCGGGCAGGGCCGAGCGTGCCGTCGAACTGCTCGAGCAGTGCCGCGGCCGGCTCCACGCCGAGGTGCTGCCCGGCCCGGACGGCGAACTCGAAGCGCTGCGGCGCACCCATCCCGCGCTGGCCCGGGCCTACGAGGACCTCCGCGCCGTGCCCGTGCGGGGACCGCGGGACGGCCTCCTCACCACCGGGCCCGCCGAGGAGCGCCACCGCCTCGGCGAGCGGCGGACCGCCCTCCTGGCGCGCATCCGCGCGCTGCCCGGCCACGAGGAGTTCATGCGGCCGCCCGCCATCGACGGGCTGCTCCGGCAGGTGGAACCAGGGCTCGTCGTCCTCGTCTACACCAGTCCGTGGCGGTCCGACGCACTCGTCCTGCGTCCGGGCGCCGCACCCGGACACCGTGTCGAGGCGGTGCCGCTGCCCCTGCTGGTGGCCGAGGAGGCCGCGGCCCACATGGCCCGCCTTCCCGGGATGGTCGACGCTGCGGCCGCGCAGGCCCTTCCCTTCAGCGCCCGCGAGCAGGCGCAAGAGGATCTGCACGCCCTGCTGGAGTGGCTGTGGGACGCCGTCGCCGCACCGGTGCTCGACCATCTCGGCATCGACGGCTCCCGCCCGGCGGCGGGGACTCCGCGGATCTGGTGGTGCCCGGTGGGCTTCTTGTCCCGGCTGCCCCTCCAGGCCGCCGGACGCCACCGCGACGCGCCGCCCGCGCCCGACCGGCTGCCGGCGACCCTGCTGGACCGGACGGTCTCCTCCACGACCACCACGCTGCGCGCGCTGGGCCACTCGCGGTCCCGGGCCCGTGCGCGGCGGAAGCCCGGGAGGGAGGCGCCGGCCGCGCTCGTGGTGGCCCTGCCCGACACACCCGCGGCACCGCCGCTGTCCCAGGCCGCCGCCGAAGCACGCGTCGTCGGCGGATTGCTGGAGCCGACCGGGGTGGTCACCACGCTGGTCGGCGACGAGGCCACCTCGGCCGCCGTACGCACGCACCTGGAGGACCACGGCCTGGTGCACTTCATCTGCCATGGTGTGGGTGACCCTGCGGACCCTTCGCGCAACCGGCTGCTCCTCGCCGACCACGCACGCCGGCCGCTCACCGTCTCGGAAATCGCCGGACTGCGCCTGCGGGAAGCCGAGCTGGTCTACCTCTCGGCGTGCAGCACGGCGATCACGACCCCGCGGCTCGCCGACGAGGCCGTCCACATCACGGCCGCCTTCCAGCTGTCGGGGTATCCGCATGCCATCGGTACGCTCTGGCCGGTCGGCGACAGGGCCGCCGCCGCCGTCGCCGAGGGCTTCTACCGCCGGCTGACCGGCGGGGGCACGCGGGCACCGGACACCGCGGACGCGGCCCTCGCGCTGAACGAGACGCTGCGTGAGCTCCGCGACCGCTATCCGCACACTCCCACCCGCTGGGCGGCGCACCTCCACGCGGGGGCCTGAACCCTGTGGGTCCGACCGGTGCGCGGAGGTTCAGCGGCCGAGGGCCCGCTGCAGTTCGGACTTTTCGCAGCGCCGGTCAGTCCAGCGCGGTGGCGGCCACGGAGAGGTCCGCGACCAGGCCCGAGAAGGCGGCGCTCCGGTCGTCGGACCGCAAGACGGACGACGGATGGACCGTCGCCAGCATCTGGCCGGGCATCTCGTGTGCCTGACCGCCGTCCAGCGTGGGCATCGGCAGGAGTATCCCGCGGCGCTCGCCGACGCGGAACGAGGAGCCGAGCAGCGCCTTGCCCGCCGTTCCGCCCAGTACCACCAGCACGTCGGGGGCGACCAGCCGGAGTTCCTCCACGAGCCAGGGCCGGCAGGCGGTCATCTCCCGCAGGCTCGGGGCCTTGTGGATGCGGCGCTTGCCGCGCGGGGCCACCGTGAACTTGAAGTGCTTGACCACGTTGGTCAGGTAGGGGTCCTCGTCGCCGAGCCCGGCCTCGTCGAGCGCCTTCCGCAGCAGCCGTCCCGCGGGGCCCACGAACGGCTCGCCCTGCACGTCCTCCTGGTCGCCGGGCTGCTCCCCGACCAGCATCAGCCGCGCGTGGGCCGGTCCCTTGCCGAAGACCGTCTGGGTGGCGTCCCGGAACAGGGGGCATCCCCGGCATCCTTCCGCCGCGCGCCGCAGGCTCGGCAGACCGCCGCGTGCCGGCAGGTAGGGGGTCGCGTCGTATCCCTGTCCGGCTTCCAGGGGTCCGGCCGCCGCGGCCGGGGCGGAGCTCGTGCCCGCGTCCATCGCCACCACCTCCGAACCGTGCACCCGGTTCCCTGCGGTCTGGTCCGCCCCGGGCTCGTGACCGCGGGGCGGCAGTCGGCGTCTGCCCGGCGACCACCACCACAAACCGCGGCGCCTGCCCCCTAGGGGGTGTCTGACGGAGGTCCGTGGTGAAGGAGCGGTGTCCGGTGCGTGCTCTCGGCGTGCCGGCCGGATGCCCGCGTACTGGACGTACGT
>NZ_JBVJFA010000029.1:0-94754 GCF_055588085.1 Streptomyces sp. NPDC046303 | reverse complement strand
GCCAGGTCCAGACCCTGCGTCAGCTCGTGCAGGTGAAGGGCGGCTTCGGCCTTCGGCTGCCAGACACGGGACAGACGCTCCGCGTCCTGCGAGACCAGAAGACCGTCGTCCAGAACGGCCGCCAGATGGAACACGGCCGTCCACGGCCGGTCCGTATCCGCGAGCAGCGCTTGCGCCTGACGGCGGTCCGAGATGTCAGCAGCGACGATCCGCACGGTCTCGGCGCCCGCCGCCTCCAGCTCCGCCACCAGCTCGGCAGCACCCGGAGCCTCCGGGCCGCGCCGAGACGTCAGTACGAGATGACGTACGCCGTGCACGGACACCAGGTGACGGGCCACCGCCCGACCCAGCTCACCCGTACCACCGGTCACCAGCACGGAACCGTCCGCCGCGAACTCCGGCAGCTCGCCGCCGGACTCCGCACGCACCAGACGCGCCACCCGGACCTCACCGCCGCGCACCGCGAGCTCCGGCTCACCGGTGACCGACAGGGCGCGCGCCACGTCCGCCGCCACGGCGGCCGGCTCGGCGTCGATGTCGATGTCGACGAGGCGGATCACGCGGTCGGCGTGTTCGGTGCGGGCGGTGCGCAGCAGTCCCCACAGGCCGGCGCGGACGAGGTCGCGTACGGGGCCGTCGGCGTGCACCGCGCCCCGGGTCAGCCAGATCAGCTCTGTCTGTTCCAGGCGGGGCTCGGCGAGCAGGCGTTGCAGCAGCTCCAGTCCGGCGGTGGCCTCTGCGAGGGCCGTCGCGCCGATCGGGCGGGTGGCGTCGACGAGGAGACGGGCCGGGGCGTCCGCGTCGGTGCCGAGGGCGGAGACGGCGGCGAGCAGCGCGTCCGCGTCCGGGTGGGCGGCGTCGAAGCCGAGCGCGTCCTCGCCCAGGACCCAGGTCGGACCGCCGGGCTGCGCTTCCTCCAGTACGGGCGGGGCTTGGAAGGCGACCTGGTAGAGGTGGTCGACGGTCGCGGTGGTCTTGAGCTGCTCGGCGCCCGCGGCGCGCAGCTGGAGTCCGTCGGCGTGGGCGACGGGCCGGCCGGCCGGGTCGGTGGCCGTGACGCGCACGCTGTTCTGCCGGGGGTCGAGCTCGACGCGTACGCGGAGCTCGGTGGCTCCAGCGGCGAGGAGCTCCACGCCGGTCCATTCGAAGGGGAGCAGGACCTGCGAACAGTTGTCGGTGGCGGCAGTGTCCTGGACTCCGACGAGGGCGTGCAGGGCCGCGTCGAGGAGTGCGGGATGGATGCCGAACTCGTCGGCCTTCAGGCCGTCGGGAAGCCGGACGTGGGCGTACGCGGTGTCGCCGGCGCGGTGGAGTTCGGTCAGGCCCTGGAAGGCCGGGCCGTAGTCCAGGCCGCGGGCGCGGAGGCGGTCGTAGAACCCGTCGAGGTCGACGGGCTGGGTGCCGGGAACCGGCCACTGGGCCAGCTCGGCGAACGTGTCGCCGTCGGCGGTCGGGGCGTGGGCGAGGGAGCCGGCCGCGTGCCGGCGCCACGGGGCGTCGTCGGCCGCGTTCTCCGGGAGGCTGTACACCGCGACGGGTCGGCGGCCGGTGCTGTCGGGCGCGCCGACGGCGACCTGGAGGCGGAGGGCGCCGCCGTCCGCACCGAGCAGCAGCGGCTCGGTGAGTACGAGTTCGGCAACGCCGGGGGCGCCGACGTGGTGGGCGGCGGTGAGGACGAGCTCGAGCAGGCCGGTGCCGGGGACGAGGGGCGTGCCGAAGGCCGCGTGCTCCTGGAGCCAGGGGTGCTGCGCGGAGGAGAGGCGGCCGGTGAAGAGGTACCCCTCGCCGTCGGCGAGAGCGGTGACGGCGCCGAGCCAGGGGTGGGCAGAGGCCGTGAGGCCCAGCGAACGGACGTCGCCCGCGCGCTCGTCCGACTCGAGCCAGTACCGCTCGCGCTGGAAGGGGTAGGTCGGGAGCTGTACGAGGGTGCTGTTGCCGGCGCTGGTGCCGAGGATGCGGTCCCAGTTCAGGGTGTGGCCCTGGACGTGGAGCAGGCCGAGGTTGCGGAGCAGCTGGGCCGGCTCGCCGTGCTGACGGGCGAGGGAGCCGACGACGATACCGCCGCGCTCCGCACTCCCGTCGGTCAGCGGCATCGACAGGACGGGGTGGGCGGAGATCTCGACGAACACGCCGTGACCGTCGTCCAGAAGCTGGTTCAGGGCGCGGTCGAAACGGACGGGCTCGCGGAGGTTGCGGCACCAGTAGGAGCCGTCGAGAGCGGTGCCGTCGGCGACCTCGCCGGTGACGGTCGAGTAGAAGGCGATGTCCGTGCCCGTCGGGGCGAGCCCGCTGAAGCCCTCCGCCAGCGCGGGCAGCAGCGGGTCCATCTGCGCGTTGTGGGACGCGTAATCCACATTGATCTTGCGGGCATAGACACCCTGGTCCGACAGCTCCGCCACGATCTTGACGATCGCGTCCGCTACACCTGAGATCACCGTCGAGCCCGCGGTGTTCACCGCGGCCACGGAAAGCGCCTCGCCGTACGGGGCGATGAACTCCTCCACCTCGGCGACCGGGCGTTCGATCAGGGCCATGCCGCCCTGGCCGGCGCAGGCCAGGACGGCCTGGGAGCGCTGCGCGACAATCTGCGAGCCCTGCTCCAGAGTGAGAGCACCGCTCACCACCGCGGCCACCACCTCACCCTGCGAGTGACCGACGACCGCCGACGGCTCAACGCCCAGCGAGCGCCAGACGGCCGACAGGCCGACGCCCATGGCGAACAGGGCGGGCTGGACCACGTCCACGCGGTCGAACGGCGGGTGATCCCCCTCCTCCCCCGCCAAGACCTCACGCACCGACCAACCCGTGAACGGCCGCAGAGCCGCATCACACGCCTCGATCGTCTGCCGGAAGGTCTCGTTCTCCGCGAGGAGTTCACGGCCCATGCCGACCCACTGCGAGCCCTGGCCCGGGTACACGAAGACGACCTTGCCGCGGCGGGCGGACGAGCCCGTTACCACCGCGTCATGCGCGTCGCCCTGGGCCAGCGCACGCAGCGCCTCCACCAGACCGGCGGTGTCCGCCGCGACCACACTCGCCCGCGACTCGAAGTGCGAACGGTGACGGGCAGCCGTAACCGCCACATTGGCCAGCGGAACCTCGGTGCGCCCGGAGAGCCAGTCCGCCCAACGGCCCGCCTGCTCCCGCAGGGCGGCCTCGTCACGCCCCGACACGACCACCGGAAGGGGACCGGGGGCCGGTGCGGCGGCAGCCTGCTCGGCGGGCTGCTGCGCGGGGGCCTCCTCGAGGACCACGTGGGCGTTCGTACCGCTGAGGCCGAAGGACGAGACGCCGGCGCGGCGGATGCGCTCCGCGCCCCGCTCCCACGCCCGCGCCTCCTGCAGCAGTTCCAGGCCGCTGCTGTCCCATTCGATGAGCGGGGTCGGCTCCTCGGCGTGCAAAGTCTTCGGGAGCATCCCGTGCTCCAGTGCCAGGACCATCTTGATCACGCCGATGACGCCGGCAGCCGCCTGCGCGTGCCCGATGTTGGACTTCGACGAACCGAGCCAGACCGGCCGGCCCGCCTCGCGCCCCGGGCCGAAGACCTCCGCCAGCGCGCCCGCCTCGATCGGGTCGCCGAGCGAGGTGCCCGTGCCGTGCGCCTCGACCGCGTCGATGTCGGCGGGGGTCAGCCGGGCCGCGGCCAGCGCGTCCTGGATGACGCGCTGCTGCGAGGGGCCGTTCGGGGCGGTCAGGCCCTGGCTGCGGCCGTCCTGGTTGACGGCCGAGCCGCGGATGACGGCCAGGACGCGGTCGCCGTCCCGCTGCGCGGCGGACAGCCGCTTGAGGGCGATCACGCCCACGCCCTCGGCCCAGCCGGCGCCGTCGGCGCCCGCCGAGAACGACTTGCAGCGGCCGTCGGCCGCCATGCCCTTCAGGCGGGAGAACTCCACGAAGAGGGAAGGGGCGCTCATGATGGTGACGCCGCCCGCGAGGGCGAGCTCGCACTCGCCCTGCCGCAGGGCCTGCACCGCGAGGTGCAGGGCGACCAGGGAGGAGGAGCAGGCGGTGTCGACGGTGACGGCCGGGCCCTGGAGGCCCAGGGTGTACGAGACGCGGCCGGACACGACGCTGGATGCCTTGCCCGTGCTCACGTAGCCGTCGAGGGCGTCCAGATCGCGGCCCAGGTGGCCGTAGTCGGAGCTCATGGTGCCGAGGTAGACGCCGGTACGGCTCTCCATCAGCGCGTCCGGGCGGATGCCGGCCCGCTCCAGGGCCTCCCACGAGGCCTCCAGGACCAGGCGCTGCTGCGGGTCCATCGAGACGGCCTCGCGCGGCGAGATCCCGAAGAACGAGGCGTCGAAGTCCTCGGCTCCGTCGAGGAATCCGCCGTTCTGGGAGTACGTCTTGCCGACGGCCTCGGGGTCGGGGTCGTACAGGTCCAGGCCGGTCCAGCGCGACGGCAGGCCGCCGACGGCGTCCCCGCCGGAGGCGAGCAGCTCCCAGAACCCCTCCGGGGTGTCGATCCCGCCAGGGAGCCGGCAGGCCATCGACACGACGGCGATCGGCTCGGACTGCTTCGCCTCGAGGTCGGCCGCACGCTTCTGCAACGCGCGGATCGCCGGCAGGGCAGCCTGCATCCGGTCCTGGTTTGTATTCGACACCATCGAGCGCCTCTCTGCGCGGCCACCGCGAGCTTTCCGGTCCCCGTCGACAACACGGGGACCGGACCAGCCAATCGGCAAACACTTGAGCCCGGGTCAACGTGACCTGGTGTGCCCGGTGGCGCGGCCTCGGAGGCGCTAGGGGGGTGTCCGGTGGCCGGGCCCTGGGCCGCCTGGCGCCCCCTAGTCGAGGCCGAAGCCCTCGGCCGCGAACAGGGCGTCGAGCTCGGCGTTGAGGTCCTCGACGGAGCGTTCGCCGTCGTCCTCGGCGTCCTCGGCGTCGTCCGCGCCGTGGGCCGTGACGCCGAGATCCTCGATCGCCGCCGCCGCCGTGGCGGTGGCGGTGGCGGTCGTCGTCGCGGCGGCCGTCGCCTGGGCCGGAGCCGGGAGGTCCAGCCGGCTCAGGATCAGCCGCGTGATGTGCTCGGGCGTCGGGTGGTCGAAGGCGAGGGTCGCGGGCAGCGGTACCCCGCTCTCCGTCGCCAGGCGCCGGCGCAGCTCCACCGCCATCAGCGAGTCGAGGCCGAGCCCCTTGAGCACTTCCTGCGGGGAGAGGGAACCGGTCGAGTTCAGGCCCAGTACGGCGGCCACCTCGCGCAGCACCAGCTCCGTGACCAGGTCGGCCCGCCGGCCCTCGGGCACGGCGAGGAGCCGCTCCCGCAGCCCGGCCGGCCCGCCCGTGGCGGCGGCCGGGGCCTCGGCCCGGCGCGGCCGGGCCCGTACGAGGGACCGGAACAGGGCGGGCGCCGGCCTGCCCTGGTCCACCTCGCTCTGCGCGGCCCGCAGATCGAGCTGCAGGGGTACGAAGTTGCCGGCGGGGCGGGCGAGCGCCGCGTCCAGCAGGTCCAGGCCGTCACGGAAGCTGAGCGGGGCGATGCCCTGGCGGCGCATCCGGTCCAGTTCGGCCGTGCCGAGGTGCGAGGTCATGCCCACCCCGGCCTGGTGCCACAGGCCCCAGGCGAGGCTGGTGACCGGGCGTCCCTCGGCCCGGCGGTGGGCCGCGTACGCGTCGAGGCAGGCGTTGGCCGCGCCGTAGATGCCCTGTCCGGCCGTGCCGACGGTGCCGGCGGCGGAGGAGAAGAACACGAAGGCGGCGAGGTCCAGGCCCATGCCGGCGGTCAGCTCGTCGAGGTGGACGGCGCCGGTCATCTTGGGCTCCATCACATGAGCGAGCCGCTGTGCGTCCTGGCCGAGGAGCAGACCGTCGTCGAGGACGCCCGCGAGGTGCAGGACCGCCGTCCAGGGCCGACCCTCCTCAGCAAGACCGAGCACCTTCTCCACGTCATCGCGACGACCGACATCACAGGCCTCTATCCGCACGCATTCCGCGCCTTCTTCCGTGAGCTGCTGTATGAGTTCCGCGGCTCCGGGCGCCTCGGCGCCCCGCCGTGAGGTGAGTACGAGGTGCCGGACGCCGTGCCGGCGCACCAGATGGCGGGCGACCTCGCGGCCGAGCTCGCCGACGCCGCCCGTGATCAGGACGGTGCCCTGCGGATCGAGGGTGCGCAGCTCGCCCGTGCCCGTGCCCGTGTCCGTGCCCGTGCCCGTGTCCGTGCCGGGTGCGGGGGCGGTGGGCCGGTCGGCCGTGACCAGGCGGGCGGCCAGCAGCCGGCCGCCGCGCAGGGCGAGTTCCGGCTCGTCGGCGCAGACCAGTGCGGTCTCCACGGCGTCCTTGGTGCTGTCCTGGCCGAGGTCCACCAGGCGCAGGCTCTGGCCGGGGTGTTCGGCGCGGGCGGACCTGACCATGCCCCACAGGGGTGCGTAGGCGAGTCCGTCGATCAGGTCGCCTTCGGCGGCGCTGATGCTGCCGCGCGTCACGAAGACGAGTTCGGTGCCGGAGAGCCGCTCGTCGGCCAGCAGGGACTGGAGCAGCGCGAGGGTGTACTCGCCGCCGCGGAACACGGCTTCGGACGGGCTCATGGCGGGGGCCCGACCGGTCGTGTCCACGACGATGCGGGCAGGTGCGGGTTCGCCCGCGGCCAGTCGCGCGGACAGGGCCTCGACGCCGGACACGGTCTCGATGCCGAGCAGCGAGGCGAGTTCGCCGGTGCCGCCGAGTACGAGGTCCGCGGTGCGGCGTCCGGAGGCGGTGGCGGTGGCGATGGCGGCCGCCGGTACGGGCTGGAACGCCAGCCGGTGCAGGTCCTGGCCGCCGGTGGAACGGGCGGCGCGCAGCTGGTCCGCGGTGGCCCGCCGCAGGTGGAGCGCGCCGGCGCGGACGACGGGGGCGCCCGTCGCGTCGGCGGCCCAGACCCGCACGGACTGGCCGGTCCCGGACTGCTCGACGTCGATGCGGACGCGCAGTTCGCCGCTGCCCGCCGCGAACAGCTCGACGTCCGTCCACTCGAACGGCAGCAGTGCGCCCTCGGGTTCGTCCTGTCCTGCCGTCGCGCCCTTCATCACGTGCAGGGCGGTGTCGAGCAGCGCCGGGTGCACGTTGTACTCGGCACCCGCGGCCGGGTCGGGGAGACGGACGAGCCCGTAGGCGGTGCTGCCCTTGCGCCACAGTTCGGTGAGGCCTTGGAAGGCCGGGCCGTAGTCGATGCCCTGGGCGCTGAAGCGGTCGTAGAACCCGTCGAGTGCGACCCGCTCGGCGCCGGCCACCGGCCAGTTGCGCAGGTCGGCGAACCCGTCGCGGCCTTCTTGCGCGGCGTGGGCGTCCAGGCCGACGGGGTCGAGGAGCAGCTCGCCGGCGGCGTGGCGGGTCCAGGTGCGGCCGGGGCCGTCGGGGCGGCTGTGGAGGGTGATCGGGCGGCGTCCGTCGTGCGGGGCGCCCACGGTGATCTGGAGGCGTACGGCGTCCTCGATGACCAGTGGCTCGGCGAGGGTGAGTTCGGCGATGCCGACGGCGCCGGCCTCGTGGGCGGCGGCCGTGGCCAGTTCGAGCAGGCCGGTGCCGGGGACGATGACCGAGCCGAAGACGGTGTGGTCGCGCAGCCACGGCTGGTCCGTGAGCGAGAGGCGGCCGGTGAAGACGTGGCCGTCGGCGTCGGCGAGTTCGATGCCCGCGCCGAGCCAGGGGTGCCGGGAGGCTTCCAGGCCCAGGGAGCCGGCGTCGCCGGAGGTCTGGGCGACGGGGAGCCAGAACTTCTCGCGCTGGAAGGCGTACGAGGGCAGCTGGACGAGGCTTCCGGCGCCCAGGACCTGGTCCCAGTCGAGGTCGTGGCCCTGGACGTGGAGCAGGCCGAGGTTGCGGAGCAACTGGGCCGGGGTCCCGTCGCGACGGCTGAGCGAGCCGACGACGATGCCGCCGCGCTCCGCACTGCCGTCGGTCAGCGGCATCGACAGGACGGGGTGGGCGGAGATCTCGACGAAGACGCCGTGACCGTCGTCCAGGAGCTGGTTCAGGGCGCGGTCGAAGCGGACGGGCTCGCGCAGGTTGCGGCACCAGTAGGAGCCGTCGAGGTCGGTGCCGTCGGCGATCCGGCCGGTGACGGTGGAGTAGAAGGCGATGTCCGTGCCCGTCGGGGCGATCCCCTCGAAGCCCTCCGCGAGGGCGGGCAGGAGCGGGTCCATCTGGGCGTTGTGGGATGCGTAGTCCACATTGATCTTGCGGGCGTAGACACCCTGGTCCGACAGCTCGGCGACGATCTTCGCGATCGCGTCGGCCTGTCCCGAGATCACCGTCGAACCGGCCGTGTTGACCGCGGCGACCGAGAGCGCGTCACCGTACGGGGCGAGGAACTCCTCGACCTCGGACACCGGGCGCTCGATCAGGGCCATACCGCCCTGACCGGCCATCGCGAGGACGGCCTGCGAACGCTGCGCCACGATCTGGGAGCCCTGCTCCAGACTCAGAGCACCGCTCACCACAGCGGCCACAACCTCACCCTGCGAGTGACCCACCACCGCCGACGGCTCGACACCGAGGGAACGCCAGACGGCGGACAGGCCGACACCCATGGCGAACAGGGCCGGCTGGACCACGTCCACCCGGTCGAACGGCGGGTGATCGCCCTCCTCCCCGGAGAGGACCTCGCGCACCGACCAGCCCGTGAACGGACGCAGAGCCGCATCGCACGCGTCGATCGTCTGCCGGAAGGTCTCGTTCTCCGCGAGCAGCGCCCGGCCCATGCCGACCCACTGCGAGCCCTGACCCGGGTAGACGAAGACGACCTTGCCGCGGCGCGCGGCCGAGCCCGTCACCACGGCGTCGTGCGAGACGCCTCCGGCCAGCGCACGCAGCGCCTCCACCAGACCGGCGGAGTCCGCCGCGACCACGCTCGCCCGCGACTCGAAGTGCGAACGATGCCGGGCAGCCGTCACCGCCACATCGGCCAGCGCAACCCCGGGACGCTCCTCGACCCAGTCCGCCCAACGGCCCGCCTGCTCCCGCAGCGCGGCCTCGTCACGCCCCGACACCACCACCGGGTACGAGGAGGCGGTCGCCGTGGTGGCCGGGGCCGCGGGCGGGGCGGCCGGGGGTTCCTCCAGGACCACGTGGGCGTTCGTACCGCTCAGGCCGAAGGAGGAGACGCCCGCGCGGCGCGGGCGGGAGTGGTCCCTCTCCCAGGGGGTGAGGGTGTCGACGACCCGGACGGGGAGTTCGTCCCAGGCGATGTTCGGGTTGCGCGGGGAGCTGCCCAGGGTCGCGGGGAGGGCGTCCTGCCGGAAGGAGGCGAGCATCTTGCAGACGCCCGCGACACCGGCCGCCGACTCCAGGTGCCCGATGACGCTCTTGGCCGTGCCCAGCCCGAGTTCGCGGCCCGGTGTGCGGCCTTCGCCGTAGACGGCGGCCAGCGCCTGGACCTCGATCGGGTCGCCCAGCGAGGTGCCCGTGCCGTGGCATTCGACGTAGTCGACGTCGGCGGGTGCGAGGCCGGCCGAGGCGAGGGCGGCGCGGATGACCTTCTGCTGGGAGGTGCCGTTGGGGGCGGTGATGCCGCTGCTGGCGCCGTCGTGGTTGATGGCGGTCGCCCGGATGACGCCGAGGACCGTACGGTTCTGGGCCTGCGCGTCCGAGAGCCGCATGAGGGCGAGCACGCCGACGCCCTCGCCGCGGCCGTAACCGTCCGCCTGGGCGGAGAAGGTCTTGCTGCGGCCGTCGGGGGACAGCGCGTGCGAGCGGCTGAGCGCGATGAACGCGCCCGGGTCGGCGAGCACCTGCACACCGCCCGCCAGGGCGAGTTCGCACTCGTCGCTGCGCAGGGCCTCGCACGCCAGGTGCAGGGCGACCAGGGAGGAGGAGCAGGCGGTGTCCACGGACAGCGCCGGGCCCTGGAGGCCGAGGTGGTAGGAGAGGCGGCCCGCGTTGAAGCTGGGAAGGTTGCCGGTGAGCGTGTACGTGTCGGGGGCCCCGCTCTGCCGGTACTTGCCGTACTCGCCGACGCCCGCGCCGACGAACACGCCCGTACGGGAGTCCCGCAGCTCGCGGGGCCGGATCCCGGCGTCCTCGAGGGAGGTCCAGGCCGCTTCGAGGAGCAGGCGGTGCTGCGGGTCCATCGGCTCGGCCTCGCGCGGGCTGATGCCGAAGAAGGCGGCGTCGAAGTGGGCGACGTCGTCGAGGAAGGAGGCGTGGCGGGCGTACGTACGGCCCTCCGCGTCCGGGTCGGCGTCGTAGAAGGCGTCGATGTCGAAGCGGTCCGCGGGCACGGTGGTGACGGTGTCGCGGCCTTCGGCGAGGACGGTCCAGAGGCTGTCGAGGTCGTGGGCGCCGCCGGGCATGCGCAGGCCGACGCCGACGATGGCGAGGGGTTCGTCGTCGCCGCGTCCGGGGCGGGGGCCGGCCGGCGCGGAAACCGGGGCCGAGACGGGGGCGGGGGCCGCGGGGGCCGCGGGGGCCGCGGGGGCGAGTTTGGCGAGCAGCCAGTCGGTGGCGGTGCTCAGGTTCGGGCAGTCGAAGGCCAGCGTCTTGGGGGTGGTGACGCCGGTGCGCTTCTGGACGCCGGCGGCGAAGTCGATGGACATCATCGAGCCGAAGCCGAGGTCCTTGAACCCGCGTTCCGGGTCGAGGGAGTCCGGATCCTTGATGCCGAGGACGGCGGCGGCCTCGGCGGCGAGCACGGCCCGTACGCGGGCCGCGCGGTCCGCCTCGGGCAGGGCCAGGACGCTGCTCAGGAAGGGGTTCGTGTCGGCTGCGGCTGCGGCTGCGCCGGTGGTGGCGGTGGTGGCGGTGGTGGCGGTGGCCGGTGCGGTACGGGCTTCCGCGATCTCGTCGAGGAAGCGGCGCGGGCGGGCTTCGCCGTAGCCGGCGGCCGCCTTCTGCCAGTCGATGTCGGCGACGACCAGGGAGCGGCCCGAGGCGAGGGCCGCGTCCAGGGCCGTCAGGGCGCGGTCCACGGCCATGGGGACGAGTCCCGCGGCGCGCAGCTGGGCCTCGGCGGCGCCGTGGGTCATGCCGCCGTCGGCCCAAGGGCCCCAGGCGAGGCTGAGGGCGGGGACGTCGGCGGCCCGCAGGGATGCGGCGAGGGCGTCGAGGGCGGCGTTCGCCATGGCGTAGTTGGCCTGGCCGAGGTTGCCGAGGACGCCGACGACGGAGGAGTAGAGGACGAACGCGTCGAGGTCGTGGTCGCGGGTGAGCTCGGCCAGCAGGCGGGCCGCGCCGAGCTTGGGCGCGGCGGCGGCGGCGAGGGCCTCGGTGTCGAGGCGGTCCAGGAGGCGGTCGTCGAGGATGCCCGCCGTGTGGAAGACGGCGCGCAGGGGCGGCTGCTGCGCCTCCAGGCCGTCCAGGAGCAGCTGCGTCTGGTCGCGGTCGGTGAGGTCGCACGCGGCGAAGGTGACGCGGGCGCCGGTGGCTTCGAGGCGGGCGGTGAGCTCGGCGGCCCCCTCGGCCGCGGGGCCCCGCCGGGAGACGAGGAGGAGGTGTTCGGCGCCGCGCTCCGCGAGCCGCTGGGCGAGGTGGCCGGCGAGGGCGCCGCTGCCGCCGGTGATGAGGACGGTGCCGCGGGGGGCCCAGGGGGCCGCGGCGGGCGGGGTGGTGGCCCGGCGCAGCCTGCGGGCGTACGCGCCGATGGGGCGCAGGGCCAGGTGCTCCTCGGCTCCGGTGGAGCCGGTGCCCGAGGCATTAACGGCGTTAACGCCGTTGACGCCGTTAACGGCGCTGACGGTTGCGGCGAGGCGCGGTGCCTGGGCCAGGGCCTGGGCGGGGTCGGCCGGGAGATCGACGAGGCCGCCCCAGCGGGTGCCGTGTTCCAGGGCGATGACGTGGCCCAGGCCCCAGGCGAGGGCCTGTTCGGGCCGGGGGGCCGGATCGGCGGGGGCGGCGTGGACGGCGCCCTGGGTGACGAGCCACAGCGGGGCGCGGACGGCGGCGTCGCCGAGGGCCTGGACGAGGGCCAGGGTCTGGGCCGCGCCCGTGGTGGTGGCGGGGTGGGTGGGGTGGGCGGTGGTGTCGGTGGGGGTGAGGGCGAGTACGCCGGCCGGCTGCCGGTCCCCGAGTTCGGCGGCGAGCGCGGCCAGCGGGGCCGCGTAGCCGGTGCGGTCGTCGTGGCCCGGGACGACGTGAACGGTGGCGCCGGCGGCGGTGAGCGCCTCGGCGACGGCGGCGACGAGCGCCTGCGCGGCGGCGGCACCGGCGGCGGAGGCCTGGGTCCCCGCCGGCGCTTCGGCCGCTGCTGCGGCCGGGGCTGCGGCCGGGGCTGCGGCGGGGGCTGCGGCGGGGGCTGCGGCGGGGGTGACCAGCAGCCAGTGGCCTGCCGGACCGGGGGCCGCGGGGAGCGCACCGACCGGCTCCCAGGTCTGTTCGTACAGCCAGTCCGCGACGGTGTCGGCGGAGTCCTGGCGTTCGCGCCAGGCGGCGAGGTGGGGCAGCAGGGCGGCGACGGCGGTGCTGTCGGTGACGCTGTCGGCGATGCCGAGGAGTTCGGCGACGCGGTCGGCGGCGCCGCTGCCGACGGCCTGCCACAGCGCCTCGTCGGCGGCGGAGCGGCCACCGCCGCGGACCCGGTCGGGGGCGTCGATCCAGTGGCGTTCGCGCTGGAAGGCGTACGTGGGCAGGTCGGTGACGGTGGCGGAGGTGCCGGTGAACACCTTGCACCAGTCGACGTCCTGGCCGCTGACGTGGAGCGCGCCGAGGGCCTGGACGAGGATCCGGGCCTCGTCGCTCTCGTCGGCCCGCTGGGAGGCGATGAAGGGGACCTCGCGCGCGACGCAGCCGGCGCCCGTCGCGGACAGTACGGCGGCGGGGCCGCATTCGAGGTAGCGGGCGATGCCGGCCCGCTCCAGGGTGGCCATGGCGTCGAGGAAGCGGACGGGCTCGCGGACCTGGCGGACCCAGTACTCCGCGGAGCGCATCCCCTCGCCCGGTGCCAGGCCGGTGTCCGTCCAGGTTCCGGTGACGGTGGAGACGAGCGGGATCCGCGGGGCGTGGAACACGCACTCCTGGGCCACGTGCCGGTAGGCGTCGAGCATCGCGTCCATGTGCGGGCTGTGGAAGGCGTGGGAGACCTCCAGCCGGCGCGTGCGGCGCCCCTGGGCGGCGAACCGGCCGATGACGGCGGTGACGGCGTCGGCGTCCCCGCTGACGACGGTCTGCGCCGGCCCGTTGAGTCCGGCGACGGCGATCCGCCCGTCCACGTCGGCGAGGACGTCCAGCACCTCGGCTTCGGACGCCTCGACGGAGGCCATCGCCCCGCCGGGCTCGCAAGCCTGCATGAGGCGGCCGCGGGCGGCCACCAGGCGGGCCGCGTCGGCCAGGCCGAGTACGCCGGCGGCGTGCGCGGCCGCGAGTTCGCCGACCGAGTGGCCGGCCAGGACGCGCGGTTCCACGCCCCAGGCCTGCCACTGCCGGAACAGGGCGACCTCGACGGCGAACAGGGCGGGCTGGGTGAACTCGGTCTCGTGGACGAGCGCACCGTCGGCGCCGTCGGGGTCGGCGAACAGGACGGCGACGAGCGGGATCCGCAGGTGGCGGTCGAGTTCCGCGCACACGTCGTCGAAGGCCTGGCGGAAGGCGGGCAGCGCTCCGTACAGGGCGCGTCCCATGGCGAGGCGCTGGCTGCCCTGCCCGGTGAAGAGCACGGCCAGGTCGCCCTGGCGGGCGGTGCCTTCGGTCAGGGCCCGGTGCGGTGCTCCCTGGGCCAGGGCGCGCAGGGCCTCCGCGGCCTCGTCGGCGGTGGTGGCGACGGCCACGGCCCGGTGCTCCAGGTGCGAGCGGCGGCCGGCGGCGGTGTACGCGGTGTCGAGGAGGGTGGCCGTGGAGGCGCCGGCCAGGTGGTCGGCGAGGGCGGCGGCGTTCGCGGCGAGGGCGGCGGGGGTCTTGCCGGACACGGTCACGGCGACGGGCGCGGTGGGGGCGGGGCGCTGGGGCCGGCCGGTGACGGCGCCCCAGTCCACGTCGTAGCCCTCGCACCACAGGCGGACGGCGACGTCCTCGAGGGAGCGGCGGGCGGAGCGGTCGCGGCGGCCGGTGACCAGCACCGAGGAGGGGCCGGGGGCGGCGTGCCCGCTGCCGGTGCCCGTGCCCGTGCCGGTGCCGGTGCCCGTGCCGTTGCCGTTGCCGGTGCCCGTGCCCGTACCGGCGCCCGTGCCCGCTTCGGCGAGTGCGGTCAGGGTGCGCTTGAGGGAGTGCCGGGCGACGGGGTGCGGGGCGATCTCGACGATGGCGATGCCGCGTTCGTCGGCGAGCGCGGTGACCGCTTCGGCGATCAGCATGGGCGCGCACATGTTGCGGGCCCAGTACGCGGCGTCGAGGGCGGTGCCGTCGATGAATCCGTTGGTGACCGTCGACCAGAAGGGGATGGCGGCGGGGCGGGTGCGCAGGGTGCCCAGGCGGCGTTCGAGTTCGGGGGCGAGGGCGGTGAGCTGCTCGCTGTGGGAGGCGTAGTCGATGTGGACGCGCTGGCAGCGCACCCCGGAGTCGGCGAGCTCGCGTTCCACGGCGGCCACGGCGTCCAGCGGCCCGGACAGGGCGGTCTGGCCGGGGGCGAGGTGGCCCGCCAGCGAGATCCGGCCGGGGTGGCGGGCGACGAGCTCGTCGGCGCGCTCCAGCGGGAGTTCGCAGAGCAGCAGGGCGCCCTGGCCGGCGGCGCGTTCGGCGATGAGCTGCGACCAGGTGCCGATGAGGCGGGCGCCCTCGGCCAGCGGCAGGGCGCCGGCCACGACGGCGGCGGCCGCCTCGCCGATGCTCTGGCCGAAGACGGTGCACGGCTCCAGGCCCCAGGCCTCCAGGGTGCGGGCGAGGGACACCTGGACGGCGAACAGGACGGGCTGGACGACGTCGGTGCGGTCCAGGCGGGAGGTGTCGGGCCCGGCGAGGAGTTCCTCGGTGACGGACCAGCCGGTGACCTCGCGGATCGCGGTGTCGCAGGCGTCGAGTGCGGTGCGGAAGGCGGGTTCGGCGAGCAGGTCGCGGCCCATGCCCAGCCACTGGGAGCCGTGGCCGGAGAAGAAGAAGGCCAGCGAGGGGCGGGCGCCGGGGGTGCGCGGCGTACGGGCGTCGAGGCGTTCGCGCAGGGCGTCGGCGAGCTCGTCGGGGTGGGCCACGGCGGCGACGATCCGCTGGGTGCCGGCGGCGCGGGCGAGGAGTTCGGGGGCGTACCAGCCGTGGCCGGCGCGGGCGCGGGCGGCCAGCGCCTCGGCGGCCTCGCGGAGCTCCTCGTCGGTGTCGGCGGCCAGCGGTACGAGCAGGCGCCGGCGGTAGGGGGCCTCTTCGAGGGCGATGTGGGCGTTGGTGCCGCCGAAGCCGAAGCCGCTGACGCCCGCGTACCGGCGCCCGCCGTGCGGCCAGGGGCGGCGCTCGGCGACGACCTCGAGGCGGCCGGCCTCGAAGTCGATGTGCGGGTTGGGGGTGTCGAAGTGGAGGCTGGCGGGGAGTTCGCCGTGGTGCAGGGCGAGGGCGGTCTTCATCAGGCCGACGACGCCCGCGGCGGGCTCCAGGTGGCCGAAGTTGGTCTTGGCCGAGCCGATGCGCAGGGGTTCCTCGCGGCCTTCCGCGAAGACGCTGCCCAGGGCCTCGGCTTCGATGGGGTCGCCGAGGAGGGTGCCGGTGCCGTGGGCCTCGACGTACGAGACGTGCCGGGGGGCGACGGCGGCGTCCTGCCAGGCGGCGCGCAGGACCTCGGTCTGGGCTTGGGGGCTGGGGGCGGTGAGGCCGTTGGAGGCGCCGTCGTTGTTGACGGCGCTGCCGCGGATGACGGCGTAGATGCGGTCGCCTTCGGCGAGGGCGTCGGACAGGCGGCGCAGGACGACGATGCCGCAGCCCTCGCCGCGGACGTAGCCGTTCGCACCGGCGTCGAAGGCGCGGCACTGGCCGTCGGGGTTCATGCCGCCGAACTTGGTCATGGCGACGGTGGTGTTCGGGCTGAGCATGACGTTGACGCCGCCGGCGAGGGCGAGGTCGGACTCGCCGGAGCGCAGGCTCTGGACGGCGAGGTGGGTGGCGGTCAGCGAGGAGCTGCAGGCGGTGGCGACGGCGAGGGCGGGGCCGTGCAGGCCGAGGGTGTAGGCGATGCGGGCCGGGATGATCGAGTTGTCCCAGCCGGTGGCGGAGTGGGTCTCGATGTCCTGCGGGTCCGCGCCGGTGGCCAGGTGGTACTCCTGGGCCATCGTGCCCATGAACACGCCGGTGCGGGTGCCCGCGAGGTCGCCGTGGACGATGCGGGCGTCCTCGATGGCGGCCCAGGCCGTCTCGAGGGCCATGCGCTGCTGGGGGTCCATCTGGCGGGCTTCGGCGGGCGAGATGCGGAACAGTTCGGCGTCGAAGCCGGCGACGTCGTCGAGGAAGCCGCCCCAGCGGGTCGTCATCCGGCCGGGGGCGCGCGGGTCCGGGTCGAGCCACTCGTCGGCGTTCCAGCGCTCGCGGGGGACCTCGCGTACGGCGTCGATGCCGTCGAGGAGGCCCTGCCACAGTGCGTCGGGGGTCTCGATGCCGCCGGGCAGCCGGCAGCCGAGGCCGACGACGGCGATCGGTTCCTGCGCGTGCGCGCGGGTGCGCGTGCGGGGGGACCCGGCGCCGGACGGTGCGGGGCGGTCGTCGCCCGCGAGGTGTCCGGCGAGGGCGGCCACGGTGGGGTACTGCCAGGCGACCCAGGCGGGGACGGGGCGGCCCAGCCACGTGGCGATGCTCTCCAGCATCGCCACGATGGAGACGGAGGTCATTCCCAGGTCCCGCAGGGAACGGTTCTCGTCCACCGACTCGGCGCCGATCTCCAGGAGTCCGGCGATCGTCTCCCGCAGCCGGGCGGCTATGTCCGCGGCGACGGGCACGGATGCGGCAGCGGTGCCGCTGTTCACCTGGGCGTTGCTCATCTGGGCATCCTTGGAGATCGTTCGAACCGAGGCCTCGGCAGAAGACGGGGAGGGCCGGGCGCGGCGGCGCGCCCGGCCGTGAAGGGTCAGTCCCGGCGGCGCGCCCGGCCGTGAGGGTCAGTCCCGGCGGCCGGTGACGGCCGGCTCGGCGGTGCCCGCGGGGGCGGCGGGTGCGTTGCCCGGCTCCGGGGTGAGCGGGCCGCTGCCGCCGTACTGGGCGCGCAGGGCCGGGCTCAGGGTGCGGGACCCGGCGATCTGGGCGTAGACGCCCACCGCTTCGGTGGGGGTGCGCTTCATGGTGGTGCGGTCGACGGCGTAGAGGCCGAAGCGCGGCTTGTAGCCGCCGAGCCACTCGAAGTTGTCCATCAGGCTCCAGTGGTAGTAGCCGCGGACGTCGACGCCTTCGGCGCGGACCCGCTGGATCTGCTCCAGGGCGCGGACGATGAACTCGGCACGGCGGGTGCCGGAGGCGGTGGCCATGCCGGACTCGGAGACCAGCAGCGGCAGGCCCTTGTAGCGGTTGGCGAAGTCCTTGAGGACGGGGTAGAGGCCCTGCGGGTCCGACTCGTATCCCATGTCGGGGATGAAGTACGTCGGGTCCTTGAGCGGGAAGCAGGGCGGCGCGCCGCACACGTCGACGTTGATGACGGGCAGGGTGGTCGGCCCGGGGGTGGTCGGGTCGGTGACGCCGGTGCGGTCGTAGAGCTGGATGCCGAGCCAGTCCAGGGTGTTCTTCCACTCCGGGTGCTGCTCGTCGGGGGTGCCGTCGTAGTTCGCGTCGAAGGTGCCGTTGCGCAGCGAGTCGAGGAAGTTCAGCTCGAAGAAGCGGCGGAAGCGGTCCCGGGCGGCGATGTCGCGGGGCTCGGTGCTGATCTTGCCGTCGCGGACGGCCTCGTACTGCTTGACGCTGGCGGTCAGTCCGACGCTGGCGCCCGGGTCCACCTGCTTGATCGCCTTGTACATGGCGGCGTGGGCGGAGATGTACGTGCGCACGGCGGGCGCGAACTTCGTGTCGAAGTTGGTGGGCAGGTTGGCCTTGCCGGGCGGGCCCGCGCCGAAGGCGTGCGAGAACATCATGTACACGCCGGGCTCGTTGAGGGTCACCCACTCGCGGACCCGGTCGCCGAACCGCTGGGCGAGGAGCTTGGAGTGGGCGGCCATGGCCTGGACGACGAGCGGGCCGCCCTGGGGGTGGTCGAGTCCGCAGAGGTTGGTGTCCGAGGGGCCGTTCGCGCAGGTGAGGTCCTCGGGGTTGTCCACCCACACCGGGTTGGCGAAGTGGTGGATGGTGACGACCGGGCGGATGCCGCGGGCGACGAGGGCGTCGATCACCTTGTTGTAGTGGGCGATCGCCTGCTCGTCGATCTGGCCGCGGCGGGGCTCGATGCGCGCCCACTCGATGCCGAAGCGGTACGAGTCCACCTTCAGGGCGGCGATGAGGTCGATGTCCTCGATGGCCAGCGTGTAGCCGTCGACGCCCTCGCCGACGGCGGGGCTCTTGCCCATGCCGCCTTCGGCGACGGGCTGGGTCCACTTGTACCAGTCGGTGTGGGTGTTCTGGTCCTCGATCTGGGTAGCGGAGCTCGAGACCCCGAACCGGAAGCTGCCCTTTCCGAACGGCGAGGAGAGGGATCCCGGCTGGGCGAACCGCGCCGGTCGCTGGGTCGCGGAGGAGGCTTCCTCGGCGGACGCCATGGGAACCAGGAGTCCTGCGGCGAGGATCACCGCCGCCGCGGTCTGCAACAGTCTTTTCACGATGCCTTCCAGAGGGGCCGAGGGCTGAGTCGTCCGCCCCCACCCTCGTGAGACCGTCTCGAAGAGCGCTGGAGGCGCCGTACAGCCCGGGCATCCGGACTCCCGCCCCCGGCCGGGGAGTTCGCGCCACGGACACTGGTGGGGGGCGCGGGAGCAGACCGTGGACGCCGGGAACCGGGAGGGGGTCACTCGGCGTTGGCACTCGGCGAGGGATCGCCCAAGCACATCTGCGAGGCGGGGGCACGTGGAACTGAAGAGGGATGTCTCCCTGACTGCTTGGCGGGCCCCTGCCCGCCAAGAGGCCGTATACGCAAGCGGCAGCACGCCCCTGGGCCCCGTCATCCTGACCCGGCGGCCTGGAGACCGAGCGGACGTCGAATCGGCCGCGGAGGCGTGGGAGGACTGGGACCTGTCCCTCCAAGGTGAGCAGCGACTGAGTGCTCACGGCCTTGCAGCTCCGGGTTTCTTGTCCCGCAAGCTACTCCGCAGGGGAATCAGGGTCAGCCTGGACAATGAGGATTGCCGAGTTACGGTCTCTTCCGCCTACTCCCGACCGAAGCGATCGGTCTGCTTCAGGGGACCTGCTGTCGATCTGGCCTTCACTGCGAGGGGCCTGGGCATTGACCTGCTGGAACGCGGTGAGGCCCGGGCGGTGAGGAAGGCTGGGGAGTGGCAGCTCGCCGCCCCCACGGCGGCTGCCGTCCTTGCCGTGTGTCTATTCGAGTGGGCCGAAATGGACTACTTCCTCCGTACGCCCGGTCTTCGGCTTCTCTAGCCTCGATGGTTGAGAGTCCCCGTCAGTCCACTGACAAGGGGCCTTGTGACCGTCGGGTGCGGTCTCCCGAAGTGTCGACCGGGACACGGGCAGCACACGCAGCTGGGGCCGGCCGATAGGGTGAGCACCAGCTGTTACTCAGGCACAGAAGGCCCCACCTCGGTGGGGGCCTTCTGATTTTGCGCGGCTCCGGGCCAGGTCAGGCGACCTGGAGCTTCGGGCGTCCCGTGGGGGCGGGCGGGGCCTGGTGGTAGGTCGGGAGCTTCAGGTTCGGACAGTCCCCCGCCTGGATGCGGACGAGGGCGGCACGGAACGCCGCCTCCGTGGACTCCGGGGTCTCGTACTTCGCCGCGAGCGCATGAAGACTGTATTACGAATTGCCGGCGCGCTCTTCCTCGATGCGAGGCCGCAGCACGATGTTCAGGCATGTAGTTCCCGGGGAGCTGTACGGCGACAGCCCCAACCCCTGGCCCTGCGACAAACCAGCTGGCTAGAGGTCCATGAATCATGGTGCTCCTCTGTCAGTGTGCCTGTGGAGCGCTATATGACCGACTATCACCGTGATAGCCACTCAGATGCGGCCCTCAGGCCATCCCGCTCGTACCTGCACCACCGAACGTGAGCCCCGGCGCTCGGTTCGTCGAACGAGCACGGCCAGTGGCCACCCGCACCACCTCCGGCCTCAGCCACGCTTCCATGTTTCACAGCACGTCCGACGCGCAGCCGCCCATGATGACCGGCCACCCCGGCGGGGCACCGCAAGCCCGCCAGGGCTGAGGAGCTACCGACCCCGGGCGTGCTCGGTCGAGGGGCCTGGGAATGCACCTGCCCCCGGCCGGGCGGCCGGGGGCAGGTCGTCGCGGCGGGGCGCGGGTTAGGCGGTCTGCTGGGCGAGGTACTTTTCGATGGCGTCGGCGGCGACCGCCGGGCCGTCGACCTGGCGCATCGCGGCGCCCATGGTCTCGACGCGGGCGGTGACCGCGCTGTCGCCGGCCACGGCGGTGACCGCTTCGCGCAGGCTGTCGACGGTGGTGTCGTCCTTGGTGAGGTGGCGGCCCAGGCCCAGCTCGTCGACGCGCAGGGCGTTGGCCTTCTGCTCGTTCATCTGGGGGATCACGACCATGGGCACGCCGTGGTACAGGGACTCCATGACGCTGTTCATGCCGCCGTGGGTGACGAACAGCTTCGCGTGGCGCAGGACTTCGAGCTGCGGGACGTGGCGGCGCACGTCGAAGTTGGCGGGCAGCGGGCCGAGGTCGGCGGCGTCGATGTGGTCGCCGACGGCCATGACCACGTCCCACTCGGTGTCGCCGAAGGCGGTGACGGCGGTGCGGAAGAAGTCGGCCCAGCCGGTGGCGGCGGTGCCGAGCGAGATGAGGAGGACCGGGCGGTCCTCGGAGGCGGGCTGCCACGAGCCCTGGAAGGAGCGGTCGCCCAGGCAGGGGCCGGCGAAGACGAAGCGCTCGTCGAAGGTGTCGCCGTCGTAGTGGAAGTCGCGCGGCAGGAAGATGACGCCGAGCTTTTCGATGTGCTGGAAGAAGGCCATGGGATCGGCCGGCAGGTTGTATTCCGGGAGGAGGCCGGCGAGCTTGCCGATCATTTCCATGACCTGCGGGTCGGAGTATTCGGCGAGCGGGAACTTCTCCTGGATGGAGAACTGCTCGTTGGCTCCGTAGCTGGGGAAGAGCTTGACGAGCGGAATGTCGTGCTTGCTGCCGAAGAGGCGCCCGCCCCACGACATGAAGTCGTGGACGATGACGTCGGGGCGGTTCTTCTCGTAGAAGGGGCCGACCTGCTCGACGAGGCCGGTCGCGTCGTCGAGACAGCGCATTCCCTCGCCCGCGTTGGCCTCCTCCGTGTAAGGGGAGCGGTAGAACTCGCCGAATACGGATTCGTAGCGGACGGCCTCGGCGCCGATCGCCTCTATCGCCGGTGCGAAGTGGTCGGTCACCGTGCAGGTGACCCGGTGCCCCCGCTTGACCAGTTCTTCGACGACGCCGAGTGTCGGATTCACGTGGCCGATGGCCGGAAAGTTGAAGAACGCAATGTGCGAAGGCATGAAAACCCCTCTTCCTGGAACCGCGGTACGGGCGAACCGTGTGCCACGGTAGCAGTGGCTCCGGTATCCCGAATCCGGGTGGATCCGGGATACCGGAGCTTTCCGGCCAACCGAGAGGGATGTGGCTAGAAAGGCACCGACTTGCCGAGCGCGACGCGCAGGCAGCCGATCTGGCCGCAGTGGTAGGCGTCGTGCATCTGGATGATCGACAGCGCCTTCCCGAGGTTCTTCAGCCGGTCGTCGCCGAACGGCTCCAGCGGGGACTCGCTGTCGAGGTCCTCGGGGCGCAGCCCGGCCACGAAGGCCCGCATCCGGGCGTGGACCTGCTGGTAGAGCTCGATCATCTGCTCCAGCGAAGGGCCCCAGGACCAGTCGTTGTTGTCGTTGCCCGCGTAGTGCCGGGAGAACTCCTCCGTGACGAGGGACTCGGTGCCCTGGTGCAGGGTGGAGAAGTAGTCGGTGGCGCAGATGAGGTGTCCGAGGAACCAGACCAGCGGCTTGTGCGGGGCCGGCGCCAGGCGCGCGGTCTCGTCGTCGAAGTCCTCGGCGAGCTCGAGCACCATGCCGTAGGCCAGGTCGAAATGGTGCAGGAAATGAGTGGTCAGCGACGGGGACGGCGCCTCGGCGGTCACGGTCATGCGGTTGCTCCTTGTCTTGTCTTTCTCGAGCGGCGCTCGAGGGGTCCTCGAGCGGTCCTCGGCGGGTTCAGGCCGAACGGTCCGCTTCGTACGACTCGAATGCGCTCGGGCCGGGCGCCCGCACCTCGTCGAGTTTCGCTTTCGCCTCGTCGAAGGTCGGCAGTTCCAGGGTTTCCTCGGAAGCCCAGTTCGCGCCTTCCCAGTCGTACATGAGCTCTCTCACGCGACGTGCCGCCGCCATGTGCGGACCGGATTTCAGGAAGCCCTTCAGCGCCTCTTCGTCTTCCCAGATGCTGAGGCTGCGCGTGCTGTTGAAGTTCTTCTCGGATATCGCCAGCGTCACGGCCAGCAGACCGGGGCGTACGTACAGCTCGGCGAGAATGGCCTCGTTCAGTGCGATGGCGGCGGGCTCGTGTCCCGGTTTCGGCCAGCCGACGGACGTGGCGATCAGGTGCCGCCCGCGGAGCGGTTCCTTCAGCCGGCCGGTTTCCGCGTCGACCGCGGGGCCCACCCAGGGTGCGACCACGTTGAGGTCGGACTCGTCCCCGGCCGCGAATTCCCGGAGCGAGGCCGGCACCGCCCGCGATTCCGATTCCGATTCCGATTCCGGCGCCTGTACCGGTTCCGGTTCCGGTGCTGAATTCTCGGACATGGCTTTTCACCGTTCCTTGCGTCGTACGACAAGCCGCTTGATTTCCGCGGCCTGGAGGTGGAGCACACCGAACTCGGGCTTGCGCACGAGTTCCAGCTCCGGGAGCAGCGGCAGCACGGCGCGCAGGACGGCCCGCAGCTCCAGCCGGGCCAGGTGGTGGCCCAGGCAGACGTGCTCGCCGTGGCCGCCGAAGGCGATCTGGGCGCTGGCGTCGCGGGTGACGTCGAAGCGGTACGGGTCGTCGAAGACCGCCTCGTCGCGGTTGGCCGCCGGATACCACATCGCGACGGTCTCGCCCTTGCGGATGAGCTTGCCGCCGATCTCGGTGTCCTGGGTGGCGGTGCGCACGAAGTTCACCGCGATCGACGTCCAGCGCAGGATCTCCTCGACGGCGCCGTCGATCAGCGACGGGTCCTCGATGAGCTTCCGCACCTGGTCGGGGTGCTCCAGCAGGGCCTGGATGCCGCCGGTCGTCGCGTTGCGGGTGGTGCCGATGCCCGCGACCAGCAGGTTGAAGATGGTGTAGAGGATCTCGTGGAAGGACAGCGCCTCCCCCTCGATCCGCGCCCGGGACAGCCGGCTGAGCACGTCCGTGCCGGTGCCGTCGATCTCGGCCATGCGCTGCTGGACCAGGCCGGCGACATAGCCGTTGAGGGCGCCCATGTTGCGGGCGAAGGCGGCCTCGGCGTCCTCGCCGTCCCGCTGGTTGTCGGGGTCGCCGGGGGCCGTGGTGCCCTCGGTCCACTCGAAGATGTCGTCCCAGTCCTTCAGGGGCGCGCCGACCAGTTCGCAGATCGCCGCGACGGGCAGCCGCGCGGACAGGCTCTTGGCCACGTCCGCGGTGCTGCCGTCCTCGTCGAGGAGGCGGGTGAACGCCTGCGCGTACTCGGCGGCGAGCTCGTGGAACCGCTCCTCCAGCTCCTTGATCGCCTTGGGGGTGAAGCAGGGGGCCATGACCTGGCGCAGGTGGCGGTGGCGCGGCGCGTCCATGTACGAGAGGGCCGGCGGCATGTCCGGGGCGTGCCCGAACATCTCGGCCCGCGCCTCCAGCTGGGCCTCGAACATCTCCACGGCTTCGGGGGTGTCCAGGGTGACGCGCTGGGCGCTGGAGAAGAGCTTCGGGTTGCGCGAGACGTACGCGACGTCCTCGTGCCGGGTCAGCACCCAGAACGGCTCGAAGCCGGGGCGCCGGTACCAGAACACCGGCTCTTCGCGGCGCAGCAGGTCGAACTCCGCGTACGGGTAGCCGCCGTTCGCGGCGTAGGCGGCCTCATCGGTGATGTCGAGGGTGTCGAGAGTGAGCATGGCGGTACGTCTCCTTCAGCGTGCGGTGGTCTCGTGGAGGAAGGAGACGACCGACGCGAGGGTCTCCGTCCGGCGGTCGGCGGTGTCGGCGGCGCCGTCGAGGAGGCGGGCGCCGGGCACGTCGGCGGCGAGCCGCTTGGCGAGGGCGGCGGGCGCCAGCGTGCTGTCGCCGGGCAGCACCAGCAGCGGCGCGGGGAACTGCGCCATCCACTCCTCCGGTACGGAGAAGTAGGCGGAGCCCTGCGGCCAGACGCCGTCGCGGAACCGGACGACGCCCACGATGTAGCGCTCCCGGCGCAGGGTGCGGATCTCCTCGCGGAACTCGGGTGAGCCCTCGAGCCCGCGGGCGTACGGGCCGGCGCCGGGCCGGGCCGCGAAGCCGCCGCCCCGGCCGGCCTCCTCGATGACGCCGTCGATGCCCTCGGCGCGGGCCAGGCGCATCGGCTCGTCGAAGGTCGCCAGGAAGTCGCCGAGGGTGTTGCCCTCGGCGAGTCCGACGGGCGCGTGGGCGACGACGGACGCGATCCGCTCGGGGGCGTCCTGGACGAGGCGCCAGGCCTGGGCGGTTCCGGCGCCGGAGGCGGCGACGTGGGCGCGCTCGATGCCGAGTTCGTCGAGGACGGCCAGCAGGTCGGCGGCGGTGCGTCCGTAGCAGAAGGGTTCGGCGGGGCCGGTGCTGCCGCCCTGGTGGCGCGGCTCGACCGTGATCACCCGGAACTGTCCGGCGAGGGCGTCGGCGGTCTCGGCGAAGGCGGCCCGCTCGGTGTCGCACTGCCCGGGGACCTCGCCGGGGCCGATGAGCAGGACGGGGAAGCCGGTGCCGCGCACCTCGTAGTGGATCCGCGCCCCGTCCGGGCGCACGGTCTCAGGCATGGTTCTCCTCCAGGCTGGTGGCGATCGTGGCGATCGCGTTCATGAGTTCGGCCGCCATGGCCTCGGGGTTGGTGATCGGCGCGGCGTGGGATCCCTCGATGGCGCGGGGTACGTAGAGGGCGCCGGTGAGCTCGCGCCACACCTCCATGGACCCCTCGGGCAGCACCGGGTCGGCGGTGCCCGACACCGCGAACAGCGGTACGTCCAGGGCCGGGCGGGAGATGCCGCGCAGCACCGTCCGGTGGTTCTCGGCCAGGACCGTGTCGGTGCGCAGCCGCTGGACGTACTCGGCGAGCAGTTCCTCGCTGGCGAGGACCTCCTCGGGCAGCAGCCCCTCCAGGAGGGCGGCGAGTTCGCGCGGGTCGGCGCCGTCCAGGTCGCCGGTGAGCTCGCCGAGCCGGTCCAGGCCCGGGGTGAGCGGGGCGAGCGGCGGCAGCGAGCAGGCGGCGACGAGCGCGAGGGGCGGTACGGCGGGCCGGTGGGCGAGGCGGTGCGCGACCTCCCAGGCCAGCCAGGAGCCCTGGCTGTGCCCGTACAGGACGACGGGCGCCGCGGTCGCGTCCGCGCCACCCGCGGGCGGGGCGAGCCGGCCGGAGAGGGCGGCGACGACCTGGTCGGCGAGGGCCATCATGTCGGTGACGGGTGCCTCGTCGGCGCGGCCTTCGCGGCCCGGCAGCTGGACGCCGAGGAGTTCGACGTCGTCGGGCAGGTGGCGTACGAGCGGGACGTGGCCGCCGGTGGTGCCGCCCATGCCGGCGACGCAGACGATCCGGGCCCGCGGGTTCTCGGCGGGCTTGAGGACGCGCAGCCAGGGGTTGTCCTCCCGGCCGTGGCCCGCTGTCGCCGGGGCGGCGGGTGCGCTGCCCTCGGGGGCGAGCTTGGCGCCGAGGTGGTCGGCGATGCCCTCGCACGTGGCGTGGCGCAGGATCGCCTCGGTGGTGACGGCGAGGCCGGTCCGGCGGGTCAGTTCGTTGCGTACCTTCACCGCCATCAGCGAGTCCAGGCCCAGCTGCTGGAGCGGCCGGTCCGCTTCGATGTCCGCCTCCGGCAGCCCGAGTACGGGGGCGACCTCGCCCTTGACCAGGGCCGTCAGCGTGGCCGTCCGTTCCTCGGGGCCCTGTCCGGCCAGGGCCGTGCGCAGTTCCTGCCCGGCCGAGGCGTCGGGCGCCTGCTCGGGCTCGGGTTCCCGGGCCTCGGGCAGGGTGTCGAGCAGCGGGCGCGGGCGGGCCGCCCGGTAGGCGGGTGCGAACGCCGCCCAGTCGATGTCGGCGACGCCGAGCGCGGCCAGGCCGGAGCCGAGGGCGATCTCCAGGGCGTCCAGGGCGAGTTCGGGTGCCATGGTGCGCAGGCCGCGGGAGCGGGCGGCCGCCTCGGCCTCGGCGGTGACCATGCCGCCGCCGGCCCAGCCGCCCCAGTGCAGCACGGTGGCGGTGAGCCCTTGTGCCCGGCGGTGGCGGGCGAGGGCGTCGAGCGCGGTGTTGGCGGCTCCGTACGCGGCCTGTCCGGCGCCGCCCCACAGGCTGGCGCCGCTGCCGTAGAGCACGAACGCGTCGAGTTCGCGGTCGGCGAGGGCCTCGTGCAGGTGCCAGGCGCCGTGGACCTTGGCCGCGTTCTCCTCGGCGGCGGCCTCGGGGGTGAGGCCGGTGAGGGCAGCTGGCCGGGACAGGCCCGCCAGGTGCGCCACGGTGCGCAGGGGGCGCCGCGGGTCGCCGGTGCGGGCGAGCAGGGCGGCGACCTGGTCGCGGTCGCTGACGTCGGCCTGTTCCAGGGTGAGTTCGATGCCGCGGTCGGCGAGTTCGGTGCGCAGCAGCTCCGTTTCGGGGGTGGCTGCGGCGCGCCGGGAGGCCAGCACGATGTGTTCGGCTCCGCGGTCGGCGAGCCGGCGGGCCAGGTGCAGGCCGAGGGCGCCCTGGCCGCCGGTGATCAGTGCGGTGCCGCGGGTGGACCACGTCGTGGGGTGCTGCGGCCCGGCCGGGCGTGGGGCGGTGCGCCGCAGGCGGCGTACGTGGCGGCCGTCGGCGCGCAGCGCCACCTGGTCCTCGTGGTCGCCCGCGGCGAGGCAGGCGACCAGGGCGTCGGCCCAGCCCGGGTGGGGCTGCGCGGGCAGGTCGACGGTGCCGCCCCAGCGCAGCGGGTCCTCGAGTGCGGCGACCCGGCCGAGGCCGGTGACCAGGGCCTGCAGCGGTGCGGGGGTGCCGGTGCCGTCGGGGTCGGCCGCGCCGCGGGTCAGCGCCCACAGCGGGGCGTCCAGTCCGAGGTCGCCCAGTGCCTGGAGCAGGGTGAGGGTGGTGGCGAACCCCGCCGTGGAGCCGGAGCCGTCGGGGGCGTCGTCGAGGGAGCCCAGGGTGAGGACTGCGGCGGGCGGCTCGGGCAGTGCGGCCAGGGCGGCGGCGAGCGCCGTCCGGTCCGCGACGGCCTCGATGCGGTACGGGGTGGCTCCCGCGGCGCGCAGGGCGTCCCCGATCGCGTCGGCGGCCTCGGCTTCGGCGGTGGTGGTCACCAGTGCCCAGGGCCGGGCCAGGGCGGCGGGCCGGACCGCGGGCGCCGGGGACAGCTCCCAGGTGTCTTCGTACAGCCAGCCGGCGACGGTCTCGCGGGACTCCTGGCCCTGCCACCAGGCGGACAGCAGCGGGAGCAGTTCCCCGATGCCCTCGCGGAGGCGTTCGGGCGCGTCGAGCAGTTCGGCCAGCCGGGCCGGGCCCTCCTCGCGGACGGCCTCCCAGAAGGCCTGGTCGGCGGCGGCCCGGGGGGCTTCCTCGGGCCGGGGCGGGTCGATCCAGTAGGAGCGGCGCTGGAAGGCGTACGAGGGCAGTTCGGCGACCTTGGCCGTTGACGTGCCCAGGACCCGCTCCCAGGGCACCCGGTGGCCGTGGATGTGGAGTTCGCCGAGGGTGCGCAGGAGTTCGGAGCGCTCGCCGTGGCCGCGGCGCAGGGTGCCGGCCACCAGGGCCCGCTCGCTGCCCTCGGTGAGCGGCATGGCGAGCACGGGGTGCGGGCTGACCTCGATGAACACGTCGTGGCCGGCGTCGATCAGCTGCTGCTGGGCGAGGTCGAGGCGGACGGGTTCGCGCAGGTTGCGGCACCAGTAGGCGGCGCCGAGCTCGCGTCCGTCGAGGAGGGTGCCGGTGACGGTGGAGTAGAACGGCAGCCGGCCGGTGGTCGGGGCGAGGTCCGCGAGGTCCGCCTCGAGGCCGGGGAGCAGCGCGTCCATCCAGTGGCTGTGGGAGGCGACGGGCGCCTCCAGCTTGCCGCAGACGACGTCCTCGTCGTCGAGGGCGAACAGCAGGTCCTCGAGGGCGTCGGCGTCGCCGGACAGGGCCACGGAGGTGGGGGTGTTGACGGCGGCGACGGAGACGGCGTCCCCGTACGGCGCGATCCGCTCCTTCACCTGCTCCAGCGGGAGTTCGACGACGGCCATGGCGCCGACGCCCGCGACCTCCTGGAGGGCGCGGCTGCGGACGGCCATGATGCGGGCGCCCTCCTCCAGGGTGAGCGCGCCGGCGACGACGGCGGCGGCGACCTCGCCCTGGCTGTGTCCGGTGACGGCGTCGGGCTCGATGCCCAGCTCGCGCCAGGCGGCGGCGAGGGCCACGTACATGGTGAACATCACGGGCTGTACGACGTCCAGGCGGCGGGCGGAGAGTTCGGGGCCGCCGGCGCCGCCCAGGACGTCGGTGACCGACCAGCCGAGCAGGGGGGCCAGCAGGGCGTCGCAGTCCCGGACGGTCCGGGCGAAGGCGGGCGACTGGTCGAGCAGGGCGCGTCCCATGCCGTCCCACTGGCTGCCCTGGCCGGGGAAGACGAAGACGGTGCGGCCGCGGCCGCGGGCGGTGGCCCGGCCGACGGCGCTGTGCGAGCGGTCCTCGGCGAGGGCGCGCAGCGCGGCGGCGGCCTCGTCGGTGGTGGCGGCCGTGACCAGGGCCCGGTGGTCGAAGTGGGTGCGGCGCAGGGCCGCGGTGTGGGCGACGTCCGCGAGCGGGACGGTGCGGTGCTCCTCGAGCCAGTCGGCCCAGCGGCCGGCCTGCTCGCGCAGGGCGGCCCCGGTGCGGGCGGAGAGGACGACGGGCAGGGACGGGGCCGCCGCGTGCGCCGCCGTCTTCCCGGTGGCGGCGGGCGCGTCCGCCGCGGGCGTCTGCGGCTCGGCCGGGGCCGGTGCCGGTGCCTGTTCGAGGACGACGTGGGCGTTGGTGCCGCCGATGCCGAAGGAGGAGACGCCGGCGCGGCGCGGCCCGTCCCCGTCCCAGGGCTTGGTCTCGGTGTTGACGTAGAAGAGGTTCGGATCGAGGCCCATCTCGGGGTTGGGGTGCTCGTAGTTGAGGCTGGGCACCAGTTCCCCGTGGTGCACGGCGAGCGCGGCCTTGATGAGCCCGGCGATGCCGGCGGTGGCGTCCGCGTGCCCGATGTTGGTCTTCACCGAGCCGATCGCGCAGGGCTCCGCGCGTTCGGCGGAGCCGAAGACCTGCTGGAGGGCCTGCACCTCGATGGGGTCGCCCAGCGAGGTGGCCGTGCCGTGCGCCTCGATGAAGCCGACGCTGTCCGGGGTGACGCCGGCCGCGGCCTGGGCCTCGGCGATGACGTACGCCTGGCCCTGGACGCTCGGCGCGGTGAAACCGGCCTTGGCGGCGCCGTCGTTGTTGACGGCGCTGCCGCGCAGCACGGCGTAGACGGTGTCGCCCGCCTCCACGGCGTCGGACAGCCGGCGCAGGACGAGCATGCCGACGCCGCTGCCGAAGACGGTGCCCGCGCCCTTCTCGTCGAAGGCCCGGCACTTGCCGTCCGGGGAGACGACCAGGCCCGGCTGGTGGACGAAGCCGCGCTTGAGGGGGATGGTCAGCGAGGAGGCGCCGACCAGGGCGACGTCGGACTCTCCGCGCAGCAGGCTCTCGCGGGCCAGGTGGGCGGCGACCAGGCCGGTCGAGCAGGCCGTCTGGACGGAGAGGGCGGGGCCGCGCAGGTCCAGCTTGTGGGCGACGCGGGTGGCCAGGTAGTCGTTCTTGTTGCCGATCATCGAGCGGTAGAAGGAGGACAGGTCGCCCGAGGCGTCCTGGTGGTAGCCGCCGAAGCCGGTACCGCCGAAGACGGCCACGTTGCCGTCGAACGCGGCGGGCACGATGCCGGCGTGTTCCAGGGCCTGCCAGGCGGCCTCCAGGAACAGCCGGTGCTGCGGGTCCATGACCTCGGCCTCGGCGGGCGAGTAGTCGAAGAAGGCCGCGTCGAAGAGGTCGGCGCCGTCGATCAGGCCGCGGGAGCGCACGTACGCCGGGTTGGCGAGTTCCTCCTCGGTGGCGCCGGCCGCGCGCAGTTCCTCGTCGCTGAAGTGGGTGATCGACTCGACGCCGTCCCGCAGGTTGCGCCAGAACGTGTCGACGTCGGGGGCTCCAGGCAGCTTGCAGGCCATGCCGACGATGGCGACGGCGTCCTCGCCGGAGCGTTCGCGGCGGGCCGCGGCGCCCTGGCGGGCGAGCGTGGCGTGCGAGCCGTCGCGCAGGTAGGCGGTGAGCTGGCGGACGGTGGGGTAGCGGAAGAGGGTGGAGAGCGGGAACTCCCGGCCCAGGCCCGCGCAGATGAGCTTGTGGGCTTCCAGGGCGCTCATGGAGTTGGCGCCGAGGTCGAAGATCCCCTTGTCGGGGTCGACGACGGGGATGCCGAGGACGTCGGCCCAGGCGCCGGACACCAGGGACTCGATGCCGCCCGCGGAGTCGGTGCCCTGCGCGGCGCGTGCGGCCGCGCCGGCGGGCGCCGGTGCGTCCAGGCGCAGCAGGGCGTTCCGGTCGACCTTCTTGTTGGGGGTGTGCGGCAGTTCGGGGAGGTGGACCAGCCGGGACGGGACCATGTAGGCGGGCAGCCGTGCGGCGAGCGCGGCGAGCAGCTCGTCGTCGGCGACGGTGCGGCCCGGGGCAGCGGTGAGGTACAGGCACAGCCGGGGGTCGCCCGGCACGTCCTCGCGGACCACCGCGGCCGCCTCGGCCACGCCGGTGTGCTCGGCGGCGACGGCCTCGATCTCGCCCAGCTCGATGCGGTGGCCGCGGAGCTTGACCTGGGCGTCGGCGCGGCCGCAGAACTCCAGGGAGCCGTCGGCCCGGTAGCGCACGACGTCCCCGGTGCGGTACATGCGGGCGCCGTCCCCGGCGAACGGGTCGGCGAGGAAGCGCTCGGCGTCGAGCTCGGGCCGGTTCAGGTAGCCGCGTGCGACGGCGAGGCCGCCGATGAACAGCTCGCCGCGGGTGCCGCGCGGGACCCGGCGTCCGGCCGTGTCCAGCACGTACAGCAGGTTGCCGTGCAGCGGCAGGCCGAGCGAGACCTCGCCCGGTACCGCGTCCCAGGCCGCCGACCAGACGGTGGTCTCCGTCGGCCCGTACATGTTCATCAGGCCGCCGGGGCACAGCCGGTCCAGCTTGCGGGCGAGGCCCCGGTCCAGGGCCTCGCCGCCGACCAGCATCCGGGTGAGGCCCTGCACGAGGGAGCGCCCGTCGGCGTCGGCCAGCAGCATGCGGGCCAGGGAGGGCGTGCACTGCAGATGGGTGGGGGCGTACGGCAGGTAGTCGGACCAGCCGGCCGGTCCGCCCTGTCCCACGACGACCCGGTAGCCGCGGGTGAGGGTCCACAGCAGTTCCAGGGTGGAGATGTCGAAGGAGAGGCTGGTGACGGCGAGCCAGGTGTCGCCGGGGCCGCCGCCGACCCGCTCGTCCATCGCCGTGCAGAAGGTGGCGAACTGGGCGTGCTCCAGCTGGACGCCCTTGGGCAGGCCGGTGGAGCCGGAGGTGTAGATGACGTACGCGCGGTCGGACAGCCCCGGGAGGGTGTCCGGGTCGTCCGGGAACCGGCCCTGGTCCGGGGTCTCGGCCAGCGCGTCGGCCAGCAGGACGGCGACGTCCTCGGAGGCGACCTCGGCCGAGCCGTCGCGGGTGGAGACCACCAGCGACAGGCCGCTGTCGCGGATCACGTGCTCCAGGCGGGCCTTGGGGTACTCCGGGTCCAGCGGTACGTACGCGCCACCCGCGAGCCAGATCGCGAGGACGGAGACCACCAGGTCCGCGGAGCGCGGCAGGTGGATGCCGACGAGCGTGTCGGGGCCGGCTCCGGCGGAGCGCAGGTGCCCGGCCATCTCCGCCGCCCGTGCCACCACCTGCCGGTAGGTCCAGGTGCGGCCGCCGTCGACGAGGGCGGCCGCTTCGGGGGTGCGGCGGGCCTGGTCGAGGATCCGCTCCAGGGCGGTGGGGCCGGTGGCCGCGCCGGACACCCGGCCGCCGCGCTCCTCCAGCCAGGCCAGCTCGGCGCCGGAGATCAGGTCCAGGGCGCCGATGGGCAGCGCCGGCTGGGCGACGGCCGATTCCAGCAGGGTCCGGAAGTTGTCCGCGAGGCGCGCGGCCGCCTCGGCGCCGAGGATGCCGGGCAGGAACTCCAGTTCGCCGCGCAGCCCCTCGCCGTCGGGGGCGAGGGTGAGTCCGACGGCCGCCTTGGCGACGCCGCGCGGGCCGCCGCCCACGGCGGCGTCCGCGGACGGCACCCAGGCCGAGCGTCCCTCGCCGAGCGCGGGCAGATCGCTCGCCCGGTAGTTGAAGACGGCGCTGAACAGCGGGTTGTCCTCACCGGTGCGCTCGCCGCCGACGGCCTTGACCAGTTCGGTCAGCGGCAGGTCCTGGTGTTCCATCAGTTCCAGGACGCGCGGCGCGGTCGCGGTCAGGACCTCCTCGAAGCTGGGGTCGCCGGTCAGTTCGCAGCGCAGCGGCAGGGTGGTGACGAGGAAGCCGAGCAGGTTCTCGGTACCGGGCACCTGGCGGTTGGCCCAGACGGTGCCGAGGCCGAAGTCGTACGCGCCGGTGGTGCGGGCCAGCAGGACCGCGAAGGCGCTCGCGTACACGGTGTACGGGGTGACCCCGGTGCGGGTGGCGAGCTCCTCCACCCGGGTGCGCAGTGCGGCGGGGAGGGTGAAGCCGGTGGTGCCGCCGTCGCTGTCGCCGTCGGACGCGGGCAGTTCGAGGCGGCCCATGCCCGCGAGCCGCTCGCCGATCACGCGCAGGCCCCGCGCGAAGTGGCCGTCCTCGAGGGCGCGCTGCTCCCAGGCGGCGAAGTCGCCGAGCTGGAAGGCGGGTTCGGGGGCGTCGGGGGTGCGGCCCTCGGCGTAGGCGGTGTAGGCGGCGAAGAGTTCCTGCGTGAAGACGGACAGGGACCAGCCGTCGGTGACGGCGTGGTGCAGGAAGATGCCGATGAGCTGGCCGCCGTCGTGGGTGTCGGCGAGCAGGCAGCGCAGCAGGCCGGGGCCGTCGAGCGGCAGCGGCCGCAGCTCCTCCTCGCGGATCCGGGCGTCGAGCTCCCGCGCGTCGAGGTGGCTGAGGTCCTCGTGGGCGAACTGCGGCTCCCCGGCCTCCCGGACGACCTGAACCAGCGCGCCGTCCCGCATGGTCAGCGAGGTGCGCAGCGCCTCGTGGCGGGCCGTCACCCAGGTCAGGGCGGAGCGCAGCGCGGCGGGGTCGAGCCGGTCGGCGGTGCGCAGCACGAGGGGGGTGTGGTATTCGGCGCTGCCGGGGCGCAGTTGCTCCAGGAACCAGAGGCGGCGCTGGCCGTCGGTCGCGGGGTGCTCGTCACGCCGCGCGGAGCGTTCGAGGGCCGTGGTGGGTGCGCTCTCCAGTACGCCCAGGGCGTGCGCGAGCAGGTACCCGGCGATTTCGTGCGCGGTGGGGTGCTGGAAGGCGAGGTTCGCGGGCAGGGTGGCGGTGGTCAGCTCGGTCAGCCGGTTGCGCAGCTGGAGCGCCATGATCGAGTCGAGGCCGAGCTCCTGGAGCCGCTTGTCGGCGGGGACCGGCTCGGTGGCGCCGAGGACGGCGGCCGCTTCGCGCCGGACCAGGTCGGTGAGGGCTTCGAGGCGTTCGCTCTCGCCGAGGGCGGCGAGGCGGGCGCGCAGGGCGGCCGGGCCGGTGGCGTCCTCGTCGACGGTGTCCTGGGCGCGGCGGCCGAGGGCGGCGATCTCGGCCTCGTCGAGGCGCCGGTAGCCGGGGACGTCGGTCCAGTAGGCCTTGCGCTGGAAGGCGTACGTCGGCAGGTCCGCGAGCCGGGCCGCGCCGCCGTCGGCCGGGGCGTAGACCCGGGTCCAGTCGGCCTCGTAGCCCTGGGTGTGCAGGGCGCCCAGCGAGCGCAGCAGCTGGTCGAACCCGCCCTGGTCACGGCGCAGGCTGCCGACGACGGCGCCGTCGCTGTCGGCGGTGGCGCTGGTCAGGGGCATCCCGAGGACGGGGTGCGGGGATATCTCGACGAAGACTCCGTGGCCGTCGGCGACGAGCTGCGCCAGGGCGAGGTCCATGCGGACGGTCTCGCGCACGTTGCGGCACCAGTAGGCGCCGTCCAGGCCCGTTCCCTCGACCACGGTGCCGGTCACCGTCGAGTAGAACGGGACGGACGAGGCGCCGGGGCGCAGGTCGGCCAGCTGTTCGGCGAGCCAGGGCAGCATGGGATCGATGTGCGCGCTGTGCCCGGCGGTGTCGGACTGGATGCGGCGGCAGAAGACGTCGCTGCCCTCGAGCTCGGCGAGGAGGCGTTCGACGGCGTCCACGTCGCCGGAGACCACGGTGGAGCCGGCGGTGTTGACCACGGCCACCGACAGGGCGGCCCCGTACGGCGCGATGAGCTCGCGGGTGCGCGCGACGGGCAGTTCGACCAGCGCCATCGCGCCCCGGCCGCTGCACTCGCGCAGCTGGCCCTGGGAGCGCAGCGCGGTCAGCCGGGCGCCGTCGGCGAGGGAGAGGGCGCCGCTGACCACGGCGGCGGGGACCTCGCCCTGGCTGGAGCCGACCACGGCGGCCGGCTCGACGCCGAGCGAGCGCCAGACGGCGACCAGGCCGATCATCACGGCGAACAGGGCGGGCTGAAGTACGTCGATGCGCTCCAGGGTGAGTTCGGGGCCGGCCTCGCCGCGCAGGAAGCCGGCGACGGACCAGCCCGTCCACGGGGCGAGGGCTTCGTCGCACTCCTGGACGGCGTCCCGGAACACCGGGCTCTGCTCCATCAGTTCGCGGCCCATGCCGAGCCACTGCGAGCCCTGGCCGGGGAAGACGAAGACCGCCTTGCCGCGCTCGCGCGCGGTCGCGGAGGTCACGGCCGGGTGCGGCAGGCCTTCGGCGAGGGCGGTGAGCGCCTCCGCGGCCTCTGCGGGTCCGGCCGCGAGGACCGAGGCGCGGGCCTCCAGCGGGGTGCGGTGCAGGGCGGCGGTGCGCAGCACGTCCGGCCAGTGGGCTCCGGGGTGTTCGGTGAGCCAGCCGGCCCAGCGGGCGGCCTGGGCGCGCAGCGCCGCCGTGTCGAAGCCGGAGACCAGCAGCGGGCGGGGGCCTGCGGGAACCGGCTCCGCGGCTCCGGTCTCGGCCCCGGCCTCGGCGGCGGAGACGGGGGCGGGGGCGGCGGGGGCCTCTTCGACGATGATGTGCGCGTTGGTGCCGCTGATGCCGAACGAGGAGACGCCGGCCCGGCGCACGCGCTCGCCGCGCTGCCACGGCCGCAGTTCCTGTACGAGCCGCAGGCCGCTGTCCTCCCAGGGGATCTGCGGGCTCGGCTCGGCGGCGTGCAGCGTGGGCGGCAGCGCCTCGTAGCGGAGGGCGAGGATCATCTTCATCACGCCGACGACACCGGCGGCGGCCTGGGTGTGGCCGAGGTTGGACTTGGAGGAGCCGAGCCACACGGGCTGCGCCGCGTCGCGGCCGGGGCCGAAGACCTCGGCCAGGGCGCCCGCTTCGATGGGGTCGCCGAGCGGCGTGCCGGTGCCGTGGGCGTCGATCGCGTCGATGTCGGCGGGGGTCAGCCGGCCGGAGTCGAGCGCGTCGCGGATCACCCGCTGCTGCGCGGGCCCGTTGGGGGCGGTCAGGCCCTGGCTGCGGCCGTCCTGGTTGACGGCCGAGCCGCGGATCACCGCGAGGACGGGGTCGCCGTCGCGCCGGGCCGCCGACAGCTTCTTCAGAACCAGGATGCCGACGCCCTCGGACCAGATGGCGCCGTCGGCCTGGGCGGAGAAGCTCTTGCAGCGCCCGTCGGGGGCCATGGCGCCGAGCCGGCTGGACTCGACGTACATGGCGGGCGAGCTCATCACGGTGACGCCGCCGGCCAGGGCCAGTTCGCAGTCGCCGCCGCGCAGCCCCGCCACCGCCGAGTGGATGGCGACCAGCGAGGAGGAGCAGGCGGTGTCGATGGTCAGGGCCGGGCCCTGCAGGCCGAGCGCGTAGCTGATGCGGCCCGAGACGACGCTGCCGGAGATGCCGGTGCCCTGGTAGCCGTCGAGGACCTCCAGGGGTGCGTTGCCGGTGTCGTAGTCGGAGCGCATGGCGCCGAGGTAGACGCCGGTGCGGCTGCCGGCCATCGTGTCGGGGCGCAGCCCGGCCCGCTCCAGCGCCTCCCAGGAGGCCTCCAGGACGAGCCGCTGCTGCGGGTCCATGGAGACGGCCTCGCGCCGGGAGATGCCGAAGAACTCGGCGTCGAACTCCTCCAGTGCGTCGAGGAATCCGCCCTCCCGCGCGTAGCTCTTGCCCGTCGCCGTGGGGTCCGGGTCGTAGAGGTCGAGTCCGTCCCAGCGCGCGGGCAGCGGGCCGATGGCGTCACGGCCGGTGGCCAGCAGCTCCCAGAACTCCTCGGGCGTGGTGATGCCTCCCGGGAGCCGGCAGGCCATGGCGACGACCGCCACCGGCTCGTGCCGCTCGTTCTCCAGCTCGGCGTTGCGCTGCTGCAGCTGGATCACCGCAGCCATGGCCCGCCGGAGCCGGTCCTCGTTCGCCTGGGCGCTCATCTTGGCCATCCGTCTCGTTCTGCGGCACTGCCGTGAGGGGTCTGCGGGAAGGGGGGAAGGGGGAGGGGGGAGGGGGAACGGGGCGCGCGGGTCAGTTCCCGAGCGTGACGTCCATGTACGGGGGGAACTCGGGGATGCGGGAGAAGTCGTTCTCCAGGACCGAGATGTCGCCCTTCTTCGCGATCTCGCGGAAGCCGGCGAACTTGTAGGTGATGTACATGGTCCGGTTGCGGTCGGTGGGGACGAACTCGGCGCGCAGCCTGGCCCCGGCCCGGTGGGCCTCGCGGATCAGGTGGCCGAGCAGGACGGATCCGACGCCGCGGGACATGACGCGGCAGGACATCAGCAGCAGCTTGACGGTCCACACGTCCTGGCCGCGCTCCACGAGCGAGAGGCCGATCTTGCCGTAGGTGCCGTACTTGTCCTCCAGGCCGGCGACCAGCAGGTCGTGGTCCGGGGAGCGGCGGAAGGCGTCCAGCTCCTCGTAGGAGTAGGTGTAGCCGGTGGCGTTGAGCTGGTTCGTACGGACCGTCAGCTCCTCGGCGCGCTGCAGGTCGCGCTCCTCGGCGGGGCTGATGGTGAAGCGCATGCCGAGCGAGGCGAGGAACTCCTCCGAGGTGCCCTCGTGGGACTCCTCGGCGGCGTTGCGCTGCGCGTCGGCCCGGTAGAGGTGGCGGCGCTCGCGAGAGTCGGCGGTGACGAACCGGGGGTGCATCTCGGGCAGGTCCGGGATGCCCGCGGCGTCGAGGGCGTCGATGCAGCGCACCTGGGGGTGGGCGAAGGCGACCTCGTCGCGTTCGAAGGGCTGGTCGTCGACGAAGGCGAGGGTGTCGATGCCGATGTTGATCGCCTTGGCGACGGCCTGCACGGACTCCGACTTGTTGCCCCAGTTGATCTGCGGGTAGAGGAAGTACTCGGCGATGCCGAACTCCTCCAGCTTGGCCATCGCCGCGGCGTGGTCGTTGCGGCTGGCGACGGAGTGCAGGATGCCGCGCTCGTCCAGGATCCGCAGGGTGCGGACCACCTCGGGGCGCAGGGTGACCTCGGCGTCCTCCAGCAGGACGCCGTCCCAGACGGTGTTGTCGAGGTCCCACACCACGCACTTGACGGTGGTGGTCTTGGGGGTCGTCTCGGTGGTCGTCGTCATCGGTCACTCACTTCCACGGGCTGCGGCGGCGGGGGTGCGGCGGAACGGGGCCCGCTCCTGGAAGGCGTACTCGGCGAGGCCGGCCTGGTGGAGCTGGGAGCTGCCCTCGATGACCTCCATGACCTTGGTGTCACCGAGCAGGCGCTGTACGGGGTAGTCGGGGCCGCAGCCGTTGGCGCCGTGGATCTGCACGGCGTCGGTGGCGGCGCGGGCGGCGGCGGTGGAGGCGAAGTACTTGGCGGTGGAGGTCGCGGCCAGCGCCCCCGGGTCGCGGGCGTCGCGCAGCCGGCCCGCCTCCAGGCACAGCAGCCGGGCCGCCCGGGAGGAGGTGTACATGTCGCTGATCATGCGGCGGACCAGCTGGTGCTCCCGGATGGGTACGCCGAACTGGACGCGCTCGGCCGCGTAGTCGGTGGCGGCGTCCAGGCAGGCGTCGAGGATGCCGACGCAGCCCCAGCCCACCGTGTACCGGCCGAGGTCCAGGGCCGCGCCGGTCACGTGGGAGACGCCCAGGCCCGGCCGGGCCAGCAGGTTCTCGCCGGGGACGCGGCAGTTGTCGAAGTACACGTTCGCGGTCATCGAGGCGCGGATGCCGATCATGTCCTCGATCAGCTCGGTGCGCAGGCCGGGGGTGTCGCGTTCGACGAGCAGGGCGGTGGGGCCCTGCTCGCCGCGCCCGACGACGAGGAACAGGTCGGCGGTCTCCCCGTACGTGATCCACTTCTTGTGGCCGTCGAGGATCCAGTCCCCGCCGTCGCGGGTGACCCGCGTGGTGACGGCGGAGGCGTCGCTGCCGGTGCCCGGCTCGGACACGGCGAGCGCGGCGATGCGCTCCCCGCGGGCGAGCCGGGGCAGCCAGGTGTCCTTCTGGGCGCGGGTGCCCCAGCGGGCGACGGTGTGCGCCACCATCGTGTGCACGGTCAGCAGACTGCGCAGCGAGGAGCAGGCGCGGCCGAGCTCGGCGGCGAGCAGGCCGAGCGTCACCGCGTCGCGGCCGCCGCCGCCGTACTCGGCCGCGACGTGCAGCCCGAGCAGGCCCTCGTCGGCGAGCAGCCGGACGGCCTCGGGCGGGGTGCGCTGGGCCCGGTGCCAGGCATCGGCGTACGGGGCGACGCGGCTGTCGGCGAAGGCCCGGAACTCCTTCTGGGCCTGCGCATGCTCCGCGGTGGGCATCGTCGTCATCTGGGGTCGGCTCCGCTCGGCCTACTGGGGGACCGACGCGGCCAGCTTGCGGCTGACGAACGCGTCGAGGGCGCTGATGGAGCGGAAGTACTCCAGCTCCAGGTCCTCGTTCTCGACGGTGATGCCGAACTCGTGCTCCACGAAGGAGACGAGCTGCATCGCGAACATCGAGCTGACGAAGCTGAGCTCGAAGATGTCCTGGTCGTCCTTGAGGTCCTGCACCGGGATGAAGCGGGAGAGGTACTCCGCGATCCTGGCCTTGTTGTCCGTGCTCATCTCGTTCCGTCCTGTCGTCTTCGGTGCGGGGAGGGGCGGGGGCGGCCGGTACGCACGCACGCACGCGCGCCCGGCCGGCCGTCCGGCGGTGTCAGCGGTACGTGTGGAATCCCTGGCCGCTCTTGCGGCCCAGCAGGCCGGCGGCGACCATCTTCTTGAGCAGCGGCGCCGGCCGGTACTTGCTGTCGTTGAAGCTCTCGTAGAGCACCTCGACGGACTTCAGGATGGTGTCGAGACCGATGAGGTCGGCCGTCTCCAGCGGGCCCATCTTGTGGTCGAAGCAGGTCTTGAAGATGCGGTCGACGTCGGCCGCGGGGGCGACGCCGTCCTGCACGAGGAAGACGGCCTCGTTGATGGTGAGCATCAGGACGCGGTTGGAGACGAAGCCCGGGACGTCCTCGACGACGATGCACTCCTTGCCGAGCTCCGCGAGGAAGCGGCGGGCGGTGTCGATCGTCTCGGGGGTGGTGTGGTGGCCGCGGATGACCTCGACCATGGGCTTGAGCGGCACCGGGTTCATGAAGTGCATGCCGACGACGCGCTCGGGGCGGCTGGTGACGGAGCCGACCCGGGTGATGGAGATGGCCGAGGTGTTGACGGCGAAGACGACCTCGGGCCGGCAGATCCGGTCGAGCTCCTTGTAGACCTTCTCCTTGACCGCCCATTCCTCGGTCACGTTCTCGACGACGAAGTCCGCCTTGGCGAGCAGCTCGTAGTCGGTCGTGAACTCGATCTTCTCGAAGACCTCGGCGGGGTCCACCCCGGCCTTGCGGTTGAACATCGCGAAGGTCCGCAGGCTGCTGCGCAGCTCCTTGCGCGCGTTCTCGAGGATCTCCTCGGAGACGTCGACCAGGACGACGCGGTGGCCGGTCTGGGCGAGGTTCTGCGCGACGCCGACGCCCATGACGCCGGCTCCGACGACTCCTGCTGTCGTGAATTCCATTGGTGGTCGACTCCGTTAGCGTGCGCCGCGTACGGCGTAGATGTTGTGGATGTCCGTGCCGGCGTACAGCTCGTCCTGCTCGGCGTGCGCGGTGAAGCCGCGGCTCTCCAGGAGCGCGACGAGCCGGGCGACCTCGCCGTCCGCGTCGTGCGCCTCCAGCACCATCTGCTGGATCTTGGGCCAGTCCTCGTCGGCGATGCCGTCGATGACCTGGCGCTCGCTCTTCTGCACGTCGATCTTGATGAGGTCGATGCGCTCGATGTTCTGCTCGCGGATGACCGCGCTCAGCGGGCGCAGCTTCGCGGTGAACTCGATGGCCTCGAAGCGCACGTCCATGAGCTCTTCGGTGTACTCGGCGAGCTGGTCGGCCGCCTCGTCCCCGCCGGCCTCGCGCTGGTTGGCGATGATGGTGCGCAGGTTGTGCTTCTCCTCCGCCTCGTCGGGGTGGAAGGAGGACATGCCGGAGCTGCGCGGGTAGAACGTGAACTGCGCCTCGGACTCGGTGTCTGAGATGCCGATGTTGAACAGCCGGGCGTCGGCGCCGTGCTCGGCGACGTTGCGGCTGAGCAGCTCGAACAGCGGCGGGGCCGGCTCGAAGGTGTAGACCGTCACGTCCTTGGCCTCGTAGTGCGCGAAGAGCGTGAACAGGCCGATGTTGCCGCCGACGTCGACCACGGTGGCGCCGTCGGGGAGGGTGATCCCGTTCTTGGCGTAGACGCGGTGGTCGAAGATGTCCTCGTAGAAGTGGAGGGTCTCCGCCTCGTTCTGGTGGGAGATCATCAGGCCGTTGGGCAGCCGGAAGCGGGCGAGGGAGCTTCCGGTGTGCGAGGAGCCGGAGCCGTCACCGGCCAGTGCCTCCTGCGGGTCCCGGCCGGCGCGCAGCGCGTCGATGGCGGTCGCGGTCCGTGCGAGGGTCGCCCACTCGTAGATCTGGCGCAGCGTCGGCTCGACGGAGAAGGCGCGGGTGATGCGCAGGATCAGACGGGTGGCCAGCAGCGAGTTGCCGCCGAGCTCGAAGAAGGAGACGTCCCGCGGGAGCTGCTCCTCGGTCTTCAGCAGCCGGGCCCACAGGGCGTGCAGCTCCTGCTCGGTGGCGCCCGGCTCGCCCTCGGCGGCGGTGGCCGGAGCCGGGGCCGGGGCGGTGGCGCCGTCCGTCGCGAGGTCCTGGGCGGGGTGGACCGTCCAGTCCACGGCGCCGCCGGCCAGCCACAGCCGGCCCAGCGCCTTGAGGGCGACCGCGGTGTCGGAGCGGCGCTCCAGCGGGTGGCGCATCGAGGCGATGACGGAGCCGTTGCCGACGCCGCGGACCTCGGTGGCGAGGCTGGCGAGGGTCTGGCCGGGGCCGGCCTCGAGCAGGACGTGCTCCTCGCCGATGGCCCGCAGGCCGTCGGCGAAGCGGACCGGGCTGACGAGGTGGCGGGCCCAGTAGCGGGGGTCGGTGGCCTGCTCGTCGGTGATGAGCCGGCCGGTGACGTTCGAGACGTACGGGATGCTCGGCGCGTTCAGCGTCAGGGTCCGCGCGAGCGCGGTCAGCTCGTCCGCGATCGGCTCCATCATCGTGGAGTGGAAGGCGTGCGTGGTGGCGACCCGGCGGTTGATGACCTCGCGCGTGCGCAGGGAGGCCTCCAGCGCCGCGATGTCCTCCTCGGGGCCGGCGACCACGCAGAACGCGTCACCGTTGACGGCGGACAGCGAGAGGTTCGGTCCGAGCAGGGCCACGACGTCCTGCTCCGGCAGCATCACGGCGAGCATGGCGCCCTGCGGCAGCGCGTCGATGAGCGCGGCGCGGCGTGCGACCAGGGTCAGCGCGTCCTTGAGGGAGAGCACCCCGGCCAGCGTCGCGGCGACGTACTCGCCCAGGCTGTAGCCGGTCAGGACGGCCGGGCGGGCGCCCCAGCTGCGCCACAGGCCCGCGAGGGCGTACTCGATGACGAAGAGCGCCGGCTGGGCCAGCTTCGTGGCGTTCAGCCTGCGCTCCTCGGCGCTGACCGGTCCGCTGTCGCGGCCGAGCATGCGGCGCAGGTCCATGGCGGGCGCCTTGGCGGCGTCGCCGGCCGGCTCCGCGGCGGCCTGCCCGGCGGCGGCCGGGAAGATCACCTCGCGGATGTCCAGGCCGAGGTCGGGGGCGAGCAGTTCGGCGCAGCGGTCGACCTCGGCGCGGAAGACGGGGAAGTCCCGGTACAGGTCGCGGCCCATGCCGAGGTAGTGGTCGCCCAGGCCCGGGAAGAGGAACGCCAGCGGCGCGGCGGTGGCGCCGGTCTCCTTGGCGCCCAGCTCGGCCGGACCCTCGGGGCCGGTCAGGACGGCGCCGCGGTGCGTGCCGGAGGCGGCGCCGGAACCGACGGTGCGCCGGGTCACCGGGGCGGCGGCGGCCTGGGCGGCCGCGGCCTTGAGGGCGGCGAGTCCGGCGTCGAGGGAGGCACCGTTGGTCCCGCTGACCAGGTCGAGGTGGAAGGGGAGCTGACCGGTCGGCGGACCCGCCGCTTCGTGCCTCTCCTCGGCGGTGATCGTGTTGGGGGTCATACCTCTCCTTGGGTGTGTCGGAAAACCGGGCGAACGGCCGACGCGCGGCCGTCCAGGCCAAAACAGCGGGCGCCGAAGGTGCACGCAAAGCAACCCCGGCCTGGGGGACCGGGGCTGCACATGTCTGAGGAGCGCCCGCGTGCCGCCCTGGTATCTGTCCGAGGATTCCGTCGGGACCAGCCTGGTCAGGACTGCTCGAGCAGAGCCGGAGCAGCGGTGGACGCGGTCACGGGGATCCGGCCACAGCACTAGGCGGCGCGGGTCGCGATACGGGACTCTGCGTAGGACTTGGCGAGGTTCAGGGTCGCCGTGCTGTTGCGGCCGAGCGCCTCGCGGACGTAGCGGCGGCATTCGGCGATGCCGGCCTCGGGGCCGAGGACCCGGGCGATGTTCTCCTCGCGCAGCACGACGCTGTGCTGTGAGGTGACGGTCACGCCGGTCGCGTCCTCGACGAGCGACCACTCGCCGGTGTGGGCCGACATCAGCAGGGGCGTCGCCGTCTGCTTGTAGACGATGCGCCGGGCGTGCGGGAAGCAGATCCGCACCGACTCGGTGGTGTGGGAGCTGCCGTCGGCGGTCAGGGTGTCCATGGACATCACCTGCACGCCCGGCTCGGGTTCGGTCAGGTCCAGGCGCGATACGTGCGGGACCAGCGCGGGCCAGTCCTGGACGCGGTGCAGGAACGCGTAGACGTCGTCGGCCGGGCCGTCCACCCGTACGGAGTCCTCGAAGGACATCACCAGGTCGTCGAGGCGCTCCCAGCCCTCGGCGAGCTGCTTGATGTTGCCGAGCTCGGCGCGGCTGTTGGTGTCGGTGGCGCTCTCGACCCAGGCTGCGGAGTCGGCGTCGTCGCCGGCGACCGTGAAGTCGTGCAGCAGGACCAGGCGGCAGGAGGCCGCGCCCCGCGGTTCGGCGATCCAGGTGCCGCCCATCGACTCCAGCGGGGAGGCGGGCACTTCCTGGCGGAACTCGATGCGGCGCTGCGCCACGTCCAGGGTGCGCCGCGAGGTCCAGGACTTGATCTGGCCATTGGCGGTGGCCCACATGCGCAGGTGCTCGCGGGAGCCGTCGGAGTCCAGCTGCTCGACGTGGACGTTGGGCGGGAAGTACAGCGGCCACTTGGCGGCGTCGGCGATGAGACCGTAGACCACTCCGGCGGGGGCGTTGACGGTCACCTCGTGCGTCGTGCGGTGCACACGCTCAGCGGGCATCGTGGGAGTTCCTGCTTTCCGGATCAGAAGGTGCCGAGGCCGCCGCAGACGTTGAGCGCCTGCGAGGTGATGGACGAGGCCGCTTCGGTGGTCAGGTAGCCGACCAGGCCGGCCACCTCGTCCGCCGTGGAGTACCGGCCGAGCGGGATCTTCGCGGTGAACTTCTGCTTGATCTGCTCCTCGGAGGTGTCGTACGCGGCCGCGTAGCCGGTGCGCACGCGCTGGGCCATCGGGGTCTCGACGTATCCGGGGCAGACCGCGTTGACGGTGATGCCGGTGGGGGCGAGCTCGTTGCCGAGCGACTTGGTGAAGCCGACGACGCCGTGCTTGGAGGCGGAGTAGGGGGCGCCGAGCACCACGCCCTGCTTGCCCGCGGTGGAGGCGATGTTGATGATCCGGCCGTACGGGGCGCCCTCGAGGCCGCCGTTCTTGAGGACCTCGCGGGTCAGCAGGAAGACGCTGTTGAGGTTGGTGTCGATGACGTCGTACCAGAGTTCATCGGTGAGCTCGGCGGTCGGACCTCCGCCGCTGCGGCCGGCGTTGTTGACGAGGACGGAGATCGGCCCGAAGGCCTCGACGGCGGCGGCGACCAGGGCCTTGACGGACGCGGGGTCGCGGACGTCGGCGGCGGTGCCCTCGACCTCCAGGCCCTCGGCCCGCAGGTCCTCGACCGTCTGCTTGACCTGCTGCTCGGTGCGGGCGCAGAGGAAGACGCGGTGCCCGCGGCGGGCGAGATCGCGGACCACGGCCAGGCCGATCCCGCTGGTACCCCCGGTGACCAGGGCTACCCGCTTCGTCTCTGTCGTCATCGGTGTCCCTCCAGAACGGCGTTGATGGTCCGACCGTGTCCTGGACCCCTCGAAGCCCGCACGAACCCCGCTTGAGGACCGGTCGCGGACGGCGCGGGCAGGCCGCGGGCGGCCGCGGGCGGTCGCGGACGGCAGCCGGATCGAGGCGTCTTCGAATCCCGCTCGACCCGGAGCGGCGAGGGTGGGGACACTCACCAGATCGGAGTCCTCCATGACCCTCCAGGCCGGCATCGGACAGCAGGCCGCCGCGGCCTTCGGCGCCCTCTACGCCGAGGTGCAGCAGTTCTACGCGCACCAGATGCAGCTGCTGGACCTCGGTGAGGCACAGCGCTGGGCCGGGACGTTCACCGAGGACGCCACCTTCGACGTGCCGACGCTGCCGGAGCCGGTGCGCGGCCGGGCGGGCCTGGTCGCGGCGACCAGCCGGGCCGCCGCCCAGCTGACCGAGGCGGGCCAGCGCCACCGTCACTTCATGGGCATGTTCGACGTCTCCGAGCACCCGGACGGCACCGTGCACGTCCGCTCGTACGCGATCGTCTACGCCTCCGACATCGGCGGGGACTCCCGGGTGCACCGGGTGTGCGTGTGCGAGGACGTCCTGGTGCGCGTCGAGGGCGCGCTGCAGGTCGCCACCCGCCGGGTGACCCGCGACGACCTGTCCTGAGCGGCTCCGGCCGCGGGCGGGCCCGGGCCGCGGGCGGGCTCAGGCGTGGCAGGCGGGCAGCCCGCCGTTGAACTCGGCCATCTCCCGGAAGAGGGCGCCCACGTCGAGCGGGGCCCCGGGGGCCGCCCCGGCCAGTTCGGCGTACGCCCGGTGCAGGTTCGGTACGAGGCGCTCCGCGTCGAGGAGGTCCGCGAACGGGCCCGGGCCCGCTTCGGCGGCCAGCTCGAGCGGGGTCAGCCCGGCCGCCGCCCCGCGTGCGGCGAGCTCGGCGATCCAGCGGAAGTAGGCCTCGTTGGCGTCGATCAGCTCGGGTCCGCCGACCGGGCCGTGGCCGGGGACCACGGTCTCGGCGCCCAGGGCGCGCAGCCGTTGCATCGCGGCGAGGGATCCGGAGACGGATCCCATCAGGCAGAAGGGGGCGGCGTTCGCCATCAGCAGGTCGCCGGCGAACAGCACCCGCTGCTCGGGAAGCCACACGGCGGTGTCGTTGGTGGTGTGCGCGGCCGGTCCCAGGTGCAGCAGTTCGGCCCGTACGCCGCCGATGTGCAGGGTCAGCGCGTCGCGGTAGGTGACGTCCGGCAGCGCGGGTTCCAGGTCTCCCCAGCAGACGTCCGGCCACAGGCCGGTCAGGTGCAGTCCGGCCAGGTCCATCAGGGTGCGGGTCTGCTCGTGGGCGATGACCAGGGCCTCGGGGAAGAGGTAGTTGCCGAAGGTGTGGTCGCCGTGGAAGTGCGTGTTGACCAGGGCCCGCGGGGGCTCGGGGACCAGCCGCAGCACCTGCTCGCGCAGGCTGCGGGCGCGATGCTCGGTGGCGGCGGTGTCGACGAGCAGGCTCTGCCCGTTCGCGCCGGTGACCAGGCCCGCGTTGTTCAGGCACCAGCCGCCGTCGCCCTGGACGTACGCGTACACGCCGTCCGCGATCTCCGTGGTGGTGGCGACGGCGTCGTGCATGGCTACGCGGCCTCCACCTGCAGGCGGGACGCGTCCGCGATGAACTCGTCGATGGCCGCGACCGAGCGGAAGGCCTCCGGGTCCAGCTCGAACGCGTCGGTGTCGATGTGGTGGACGTCCTCCAGCCACGCGATCACCTTGAGCAGGCCGAGGCTGTCGACGAGGCCGGCCGCCAGGAGGTCGAGGTCCGCGTCCAGCTCATCGGCGGGGATGTCCGGCAGGAGCTCGCGGACCATGAACTCCTTGATGGCCTGGATGCGTTGCATGTCGGTTCTCCTCGGTGGGGTGGGTACGGGGCAGCCCGGCGCGGCCGGGCGGCTCAGGCGGTGACGCGGGCGGAGAGCACCCGGTTGACGAGCTCGAGGTACTTGCGGGGGGTCTCGGCCTCGTCCATGGCCTCCTCGTCGAGCGTGATCTCGTACTGCCGCTCGATGAGTCCGGTGGTCTGCAGGAGGGCCAGCGAGTCGTAGCCCAGGTCGACGAAGAGGGTGTCGAGGACGTGGTCGCCGGCCATGTCCACGCCCTCCTCCGTGCCGGCGCAGTCGCGCAGCAGGCGGGTCAGGTCGGTCAGCTCCATGTGCCGCATGGGTTCTCCTCTGTGTGGTTCGGGTGCGGGTTCGAGGTACGGGCCGGGCGCTGCGGGCGGGCCGCGTCAGGCGGCGCGGACCACGGCGGCGGCGTTGAAGCCGCCCCGGCCGCGGGCCAGCACCAGGGCGGTGCGCAGGGCGCTGCCGGCGCGCGGGGCGCCGGTGACCAGGTCGAGCGGGCAGTCGTCGGCGGGCCGCACGGTGCCGGTGGTCGGCGGGATGACCTGGTCGCGCAGGCTGAAGAGGGCGGCCGCGAGGTCCAGGGAGGCCCCGCCGGAGAGCAGTCGTCCGGTCATCGACTTGGGGGCGGTGACCGGCACCCCGCGCGGGCCGAACAGGTCGGTGATCGCCTCGGCCTCGGCGCGGTCCGCCGCGCGTTCGCCCGCGGCGTCGGCGAAGACCACGTCGACGTCGGCGGCGTCCAGGCCGGCGTCGGCGAGTGCGAGGCGGGCCGCGTCGGCGAGCCGGGGCGTGTCCGGGCCGTCGAAGGTGGCCGCGTATCCGGCGAAGGAGCCGTACGTACGGGCGCCGCGGGCGCGGGCCGCTTCGGCGTCCTCCAGGACGAGCAGGGCGCCGCCTTCGCCGACGACGTGGCCCGAGGCCTCGGCGTCGAAGGGCAGGTAGGCGCGGGCCGGGTCCGGGACCGGGCTCATCCGGCCCTCGGCCAGGTGCGCGGCCCAGCCCCACGGGCACAGTGAGGCGTCGACGGCGCCGGTCACCATGAGGGCGGCGCCCTTGCGGAGCTGGCGCCGGGCCTGGGCGACGGCGTCCAGGCCGCCCGCGCCCTCGGTGACGAGGACGCCGCTGGGGCCGCGCAGGCCGTGCCGGATGGAGATCTGGCCGGAGTTGACGGCGTAGAACCAGGCGAAGGACTGGTACGCGCTGACGTACTGGCCGCCCTTGCTCCACAGGGCTTCCAGTTCGCGCTGGCCGAACTCGTAGCCGCCGCCGGCGGAGGCGGTGACCACGCCCGCGGCGTACTCGGGCAGCTGCGCGGGGTCGGCGCCCGCGTCGTCGAGGGCCTCCTTGGCGGCGGCGAGGGAGAGGCGGGTGACGCGGTCGGTCTGCGGCAGCAGCCGGCTGGGGACGTGGTCCGCGTCGACGAAGCCCTGGATCTCGCCGGCGAGGCGTACGGGGTAGCCGTCGGCGTCGAACCGGGTCAGCGGCCGGATGCCGCTCTCGCCCCGCAGGACGGCGGCCCACCAGGCCTCGGCTCCCAGCCCGTTGGGGGCGGTGACGCCGATGCCGGTGAAGACGGCGGTGGCGGTCCGCGCCGGGGTGCCGGACGGGGCGGGTGCGGCGGCGCTCATGCGGCTTCCTTCAGGCTCGGGCGGTTCAGGACCATGGCGCTCTGGAAGCCGCCGAAGCCGCTGCCGACGCTGACGACGGCGTCGGTGCGCTGCTCGCGGGCGGTGAGCGGGGTGTAGTCCAGGTCGCAGTCCGGGTCCGCCTCGTGGAGGTTGGCGGTGGGCGGCACGGTGTTGTGCACGATGGCCAGGGCGCTGGCGGCCACCTCCAGGGCGCCGATGGCGCCGAGCGAGTGCCCGATCATCGATTTGATGGAGCTGACGGGCACCTCGTAGGCGCGCTGTCCCAGGCTGCGTTTGAAGGCGGCGGTCTCGTGCTTGTCGTTCTGCTTGGTGCCCGAGCCGTGGGCGCTGACGTAGTCGATGGCGGAGGCGTCCAGCCGGGCCTCGGCGAGCGCGGCGGTGATGGCCTCGGCCATCTCCGCGCCGTCGGAGCGCAGTCCCGTCATGTGGTAGGCGTTGCTGCGGCTGGCGAACCCGGAGACCTCGGCGTAGATGCGGGCGCCGCGGCGGCGGGCCCGCCCCAGCTCCTCGAGCACGAGCACGGCGGCGCCCTCGCCGAGGACGAAGCCGTTGCGGGTGCGGTCGAAGGGGCGCGAGGCGGTCGCCGGGTCGTCGTTGCGGGTCGAGGTGGCGCGGATCGCGTCGAAGCAGGCCACGGTGATCGGCGAGATGGGCGCCTCGGTGGCGCCGGTGACCATCACGTCGGCGGCGCCCTCGCGGATCAGCTCGGCGGCGTGGCCGACGGAGTCCAGTCCGGAGGTGCAGCCGGTGGAGACCAGCGCGACGGGCCCCTGAGCGCCGCTGTCCCGGGCCACTTCGGCGGCCAGGGAGCTGGGGGCGAAGTAGTCGTAGAGGTGGGAGGCGGCCCGGGTGGCGTCCACCGTCCAGCGCCGGCCCAGCTCGCTGACGGCCGCGTACTCGTGGTCGAGCCCGGTGGTGCAGCCGACGGCGCTGCCGAGGCTGACGCCGGTGCGCAGCGGGTCCAGCCCGTCGGTGACGCCGCTGTCGGCGATCGCCTCGCGGGCGCTGGTGAGCGCGAACAGGGCGGCGCGGTCCAGGCGGGCGGCCTCCTGCTCGTCGAAACCGTGGTCGGCGGGGTGGAAGTCGGCCTCGGCCGCGATCCGGGACCGGAAGGAGGACGCGTCGAACAGGGTGATGGCCCGGGTCGCCGTCCGGCCGGCCGTGAGCAGCTCCCAGAACGCCTTGGTGCCCACCCCTCCCGGGGCGACCACGCCGATTCCGGTGATGACTACCCGTCTCATCGACTGTCCTTCACTGTGTTTCCTCCAGGCCTGGCACCGGGCGGGCTCGCACCGCGCTGCGGGTTCAGTGCTGTGAGCCTCCCCGCTCGGTCTGGAGCACGGCTAGAAGATGCGTGCACGGCCCGTCCAGGGCGTCGGGGATCAGCCGCCCCAGCGCAGCAGCGCGGTGCCCACGCTCATCCCGCCGCCGAAGCCGGCGAGGAGGACGAGGTCCCCGTCGGCCGGTCCGCCGTCGCCGCGCACGGCGTGGTCCAGGGCCAGCGGGATGGAGGCGGCGCCGGTGTTGCCGTGCAGTTCCACGGGCAGGTGGACCGTGGCCCGGGTCAGGCCGAGCGGGCCCGTCAGGGAGCGGAGCATCTCCCCGTTGGCCTGGTGGGGGACGAAGTGGTCCACGTCCTGGGGCGCGGCGCCGAAGGTGCGCAGGATCTCCTCGACCGCCCCGGGCAGTTCCCGTACGACGAAGTCCCGTACGTCGCGGCCCCGCATCGCGAAGTAGTGCTCGCCGCGGGCCACCGTCTTCAGGGCGGCCGGTTTGCGGCTGCCGCCGGCGCCGACGCCGATCAGCCCGTGCAGGCTGCCGTCGGTGCGCAGGCCGGTGCCGATCAGCCCGTACCCCTCGCGCACCGGGCCGAGGACGACGGCGCCCGCGCCGTCGCCGAACAGGGGGGCGGTCCTGCGGTCGGCGGGGTCGACGATGCGGGAGTAGACGTCGGTTCCGACGACGAGCACCGGGCGGCGGCGGCCGTCGGCCTCGGGGGCCGCGAGGAGCCGGGCGCCGGTGTGCAGGGCGGTGGCGAAGCCGCTGCAGACGGCGTTCACGTCGAAGGCGGCCGCCCGGCGGGCGCCGATCCGGTGCTGCACCAGGGCGGCGGTGGCCGGCTGGGTGTGGTCGGGCGTCGAGGTGGCGACGACGATCCAGGCGAGGTCGCCGGCGTCGGTGCCGGAGTCCTCCAGGGCCCGCAGTGCGGCCTCGGCGGCCAGGTCGGAGGCGGCCTCGTGGGGGGCCGCGTACCGGCGTTCCCTGATCCCGGTCTTGCGTTCGATCCACGCGGGGGTCACGCCGACCCGGGCGGCGATCGTCTCGTTGGGCACGATCCGCTCGGGCAGGTACGAGCCGGTGCCGAGGATGCCGATGGATCCCAGGCCGGGCGAGTGGACGCTCACGCGGCCACCGCCGCGGGCGCGGCGGCCGGCAGTGCGTCGGCCACGGCGGCCGCGACCTCGTCGAGGCGGTCGTTGAGGTAGAAGTGGCCGCCCGGCAGCACCCACAGCCCGAACGCGGCGCGGGTGTGGGCGCGCCAGGCGTCGACCTTGCCGACCTCGGCCATGGGGTCGGCGTCGCCGGTCAGCGCGGTGATCGGGGTGCGCAGCGGCGGCCCGGGGGCGAACCGGTACTCGCGCACCGCCCGGTAGTCGGTGCGCAGCGGCGGCAGCAGCATGCGCCGCACCTCCGGGTCGTCGAGCAGTCCGTCGTCCGTGGCGTTCAAGGCACGCAGTTCCCGGACCACTTCCTCGTCGGTGCGGGGGAACCAGGCCTCGTAGCTGTCCTGGCAGGGGGCGGGGCGGCCGGAGACGAACAGGTGGGCGGGGCCCTGCCCGGCCGCTTCGGTCCTGCGGGCCACCTCGAAGGCGAGCATCGCCCCCATGCTGTGCCCGAACAGGGCGTACGGGCGGCCGTCGTCGAGCGGCAGCAGCTCGGCGGTGATCCGGTCGGCGAGCCGTTCCAGCGAGGTCTCGCCCGGTTCGGAGCGGCGGTCCTGGCGGCCCGGGTACTGGACGCCGTACACGTCCACGGCGGGCGAGAGCACGGAGGCCAGGGGGTGGAAGTAGCTCGCGGACCCGCCCGCGTGCGGCAGGGCGAACAGCCGGACGGGCGCCTGCGGGGCGGGCCGGTAGTTCCTGAACCAGGGACTGCCGTCGGTCGTTCGCATCATCGGATCTCCTCATTCCCGGACAGAGCTCGAAACCCAGCCTGCGGGCGTGGCCGCCCGGTCCGGATCCCCTGGAACCCCCCTGGCCGCGGCGCGGCACGGGCCTAGGGGAACCTCTGGGGTGCCGGGGTGCGGGGGCCCGTTCCTACGTTTGGCTGAGGCTCTCCTCGACTTCAAGGGACATCACGTGGACGAGATCATCAGTGCTCTGCTCTCCGAGGACGCGGCCCCGGACGACTTCCAGCACCTCCGGCTGCCGGAGAGCTACCGCGGCAATGTGGTCCGCAAGGAAGACACCGGCATGTTCGAGGGCATGGCGACGGCGGACAAGGACCCCCGCAAGTCCCTGCACCTCCAGGACGTGCCGACCCCCGAACCCGGCCCCGGTGAGGCGCTGATCGCCGTCATGGCGAGCGCCGTCAACTACAACACCGTGTGGTCCTCGATCTTCGAGCCGCTGGCGACCTTCGGGTTCCTGGAGCGCTACGGCCGCCTGTCGGAGCTCACCAAGCGCCACGACCTCCCGTACCACGTGCTGGGCTCGGACCTGTGCGGTGTGGTGCTGCGCACCGGCCCCGGCGTGAACCGCTGGAAGCCCGGCGACCGGGTGGTGGCCCACTGCCTGTCCGTGGAGCTGGAGTCCGCCGAGGGACACAACGACACGATGCTCGACCCCGAGCAGCGCATCTGGGGCTTCGAGACGAACTTCGGCGGCCTGGCGGAGCTTGCGCTGGTGAAGTCGAACCAGCTGATGCCCAAGCCCGAGCACCTGACGTGGGAGGAGGCCGCCTCCCCCGGTCTGGTCAACTCCACCGCCTACCGCCAGCTGGTCTCCCGCAACGGCGCCGGCATGAAGCAGGGCGACAACGTCCTGATCTGGGGCGCGAGCGGCGGGCTCGGCTCGTACGCGACCCAGCTGGCCCTGGCCGGCGGCGCCAACCCCGTGTGCGTGGTGTCCAGTCCGCAGAAGGCCGAGATCTGCCGGCGGATGGGCGCGACCGCGATCATCGACCGCAACGCCGAGGGCTACCGGTTCTGGAAGGACGAGGACACCCAGGACCCGAGGGAGTGGAAGCGCTTCGGCAAGCGCATCCGCGAGCTGACCGGCGGCGAGGACGTCGACATCGTCTTCGAGCACCCGGGCCGCGAGACCTTCGGCGCCTCCGTCTACGTGGCCCGCAAGGGCGGCACGATCGTCACCTGCGCCTCGACCTCCGGGTACCGGCACGAGTTCGACAACCGCTACCTGTGGATGTCGCTCAAGCGGATCGTCGGCTCGCACTTCGCCAACTACCGCGAGGCGTGGGAGGCCAACCGGCTGATCGCCAAGGGCAAGATCCACCCCACCCTGTCGAAGGTCCACTCCCTGGAGGACACCGGCCAGGCCGCGTACGAGGTCCACCAGAACCTCCACCACGGCAAGGTCGGCGTCCTCGCGCTGGCCCCGGGGGAGGGCCTGGGCGTACGGAACCACGAACTGCGCGCCCAGCACCTCGAGGCCATCAACCGGTTCCGGACCGACACCGAGACCCGGGAGGCCGGGCAGTGAGCGGCGAGCACACCCCGGTCACCGGGATCGTCGGACTGGGCACCCTCGGCGAGGCCTTGCTGCACCTGGCCCGCGAGGCCGGGCACGAGGTCATCGCGGTCGACACCGCCCTGGACGCGCTGGACCGCACCGCCCGCCGGCTCAAGGCCGCCGACGCCGCGCGCGGGGACGGGGCCGACCGGCCCGCCGTCACCCTGACCACGGACCCGGCCGCGCTGTCCCGGGCGGAGCTGGTGATCGAGGCCGTCACCGAGGACGAGGCCGTCAAGAAGGCCGTGCTGGGCGACATCGTCGCCCGGTGCGGGCCCGGCATGCCCGTGCTGACCACCACCACGACGCTGTCCGTGCCCCGGCTGGCCATCGGCTCGGGCAGCCCCGGATCGGTCGCGGGCCTGCGGTTCTTCACTCCGCCCGCCGCCGGCGGGCCCGTCCTGCCCGTCCACTCCCCGCTGGCCTCGGCCGCCACCACCGCGGCGCTCGACGCCCTGGTGGCGGAGCTCGGCCTGCGGCCCGCCGCCGTCGCCGCCCCGTCGGCCGCGGACGCCGACGACCTGGTGCTGGCCTACCTCAACCGCGCCGCGATCCTGTGCGACGAGGGCTACGCGAGCCCCCGGGACATCGACACCGCGATGCGGCTGGGCTGCGGTCTTCCGCTGGGCCCGCTGGAGACCCTCGACCTCATGGGCATCGACTCGGTCCACGCGGCGCTGCTCGCCCGCTGGCGGCGCACCGGGGACTGCGCGTTCGAACCGTCGCCGCTGCTCAGCCGGATGGTCACGGCCGGACGCCTGGGCCGCAAGAGCGGCGAGGGCTTCGCCGCGTACGACGAACTGGGCGCCGTGGTGACGCCTCCGGCGGACGGCCCGGGCGCGGGAACGGCCCGGCCGGTCACCCGCGTCGGCGTCGTCGGCTCGGGCGCGATGGCCCGCGGCATCGCCGAGGTCATGGCGGCCGGCGGCCGGCACACCGTGCTCGTGGCGCGCGGCGCGGAGCAGGCCGACCGGGCCCTGGCCGCGGTCGGCGACTCGCTGACCCGCCGGGTGCGCAGGGGCCGGATCGCTCCCGCGGAGCGGGAGGCGGCGCTGGCCCGGCTGGAGACGTCCACCGACCTGGCGGCGCTCGGCGACTGCGATCTGGTCGTGGAGGCCGTCGTCGAGGACCTCGACGCGAAGCTGGTCCTGTTCGGCCGCCTCGGCGAGGTCTGCGCACCGGGCACCGTCCTGGCCACCACCACCTCGAGCCTGTCCGTCGCCGCCTGCGCCGAGGCGTCGGGCCGCCCGGCCGACGTGATCGGGCTGCACTTCTTCAACCCGGCCCCGGTGATGCGGCTGGTGGAGCTGGCGCACACGCCCGAGTCCCACGAGGACGCGCTGGCGACCGCCCGGACGCTGTGCCGGGAGCTGGGCAAGACGGCCGTGGAGTGCCCGGACCGGACCGGGTTCATCGTCAACCGGCTGCTGTTCCCGTACCTCGGTGACGCGCTGGACCTGCTCGAGCGGGCCGGCACGGACATCGCGGCGACGGACGCGGCGGTCGAGCAGGGGTACGGCTATCCGATGGGGCCGTTCGCCCTGCTGGACACGATCGGGCTGGACGTCTCGCTGGCCATCCAGGAACGGCTCTTCGACAGCTTCGGGCTGCCGGAGCTGGTGCCCTCGCAGGCGCTGGCCGAGCTGGTCGCGGCGGGTGCGCTCGGACGCAAGAACCAGCGCGGCTTCCGTACGGGCGAGCGCCGCGGCTGACCGCGCGGCTCAGGCCGCGCGGCCCGGGCCGACCAGTTCGGCGAGGTCGGTGCGCGAGCGCACGCCCAGTTTGCGGTAGACCTTCGTCAGGTGCTGCTCGACCGTGCTCGCGGTCACGAACAGCCGGGCGGCGATGACCTGGTTGGTGCAGCCCTGGGCGGCCAGTACCGCCACCCGGCGCTCCGCCCGGCTCAGCCGTGCGACGGGGTCCTGGTGGCCGGCCGCCGGGGTGCTCCAGTCGAGGGCCTCGCACGGCTCGATGCCCCAGCGGGCCATCAGGTCGCGACAGGCGTGCAGATCGCCGAGGGCCGCCACCGGCTGCTGCGCGGCGAGCCGGAACCGGCCGCGGGCGAGCAGGTAGTGGGGGGCGACACGGCTGCGGAACATCGCCTCGGGAACGGGCACGCGCAGCAGCCGGGCCGCCTCCTCGTGCGCGCCGAGCCCGGTCGCGGCGCGCACCGCCGCGGCCAGCGGCATGCCGACGGCGATCCCCCAGGCCTCGGGCGCCAGCAGGTCCAGTGCCCGCTCCGCTTCGGCGGCGGCCTCCGCGTGCCGGCCCAGGCGGCCGTGCACCAGGGCGGCGGCCGCCGCGGCCACGGCCCGGCGGGCGGGGGTGTCCAGGGCTCCGGGCGTGGTCCGCGTCTCGCGCAGCAGGGCGTGCCAGTGCTCGGCCCGGTCGCTCTCCCCCACGTACAGCAGGGCGCACAGGGCTGCCGTCACACCGGGAGCCGGGTGCTGGCGCGATACGAGCGCCGCGGCGGCCCGTTCCACGGCGGCCGTACGGTCGGCTTCGTCGGCCGGCCCGAGCATCGGGCCACCGGCCGGGCCGAACGCCGGGCCCCCGGACGGGCGGCCGGCCGGGGCGTCCACCGGACCGTGCGCCGGACCGTGCGCCGCGTCCTGCGCCGGGGCGACCGCCGGACCGGCCGCAGGCCCTTCCGGCGGGCCCAGTTCCGGGTAGATGTACGCCGCCCCCGCCCGCAGCCGCCGTGCCCCCTCTCCCCCACCGGGCGCGTCCAGCGCGTCCAGCGTGTCCAGGGCGCGGGCCGCGGCGCCCGGGCGGCCGTGCCACAGCAGCAGTCCGAGCGGGCCGGCGGCCCGGTCCGCCGTGAACTCCCCGGTGTGCAGGGCCTGTTCGAGGGCCGGGAGGTGGCGGGTCACGGCGGCGGGGTCGCTCTCCCATTCGGCGCCGGCCAGGGCGTCGAGCAGCGCCGCCCGGCGCTGCGGGTCGGGGCAGCGGCGGTGCGCGGCGTCGAGGAAGCCCGCCGCCGCCTTGGGCCGGGCGGCCCGCAGGGCCTGCTCGGCCGCCTCGGCCAGTACGTCGACGGCCCAGGGCTCCGCGGCCGCCGGACCCGGCCCGTCGGCGGCGACCAGGTGCCGGGCGACGGTCTCGGCCGCCGCGCCGTCGGCGCGCAGCAGCGCGACGGCCTCGGTGTGCAGCCGGGCGCTTTCGCGCGGCGGGAGTTCCTCCAGTACGGCGGCCCGCGCCGCCTCGTGGCGGAACCGTCCGGAGTCCAGCAGCCCGGTGTCGGTGAGGACGTCCATCAGCGGGCCCACGGCCCGTTCGTGGGCGCCGAGGAGCCGGGCGAGCGTGGTGAGGGTGGCGGAGGGGCCGAGGACGGCGAGCGCCCGGGCCGCGTCCCGGGTGCCGCCGGGGCGCAGGCAGCCGGTGACGGCCCGTTTGAAGGCGGCGGCGGCCACCGGGCGGGCGGAGCGCAGCGGTCCGCAGCTCAGCCGGTCCTCGGCGAGGGCGTGCAGCAGCCGGGGGTTCCCGCCGGTGGCCCGGTGCCAGGCGGGGGCGAGGCGCCGGGCCTCGGCGGGGTCCATGGCCGCGCCGTCCGGGGCGCGCAGGAATCCGGCGACGCCGTCCTCGTCGAGGGTGGTGAGGGCGATGGCCAGGCACCGCGGGTGGCGGGCGAGTTCGGCGACCGGCAGTGCGGCGGCCGGCCGGTGGGGCGGCTGACAGGTGGAGCCCGCGCCGAGGAGCATGATGCGCGCGGCTCCGATCCGGCCGCACAGGTACAGCAGGCAGCGTGCGGAGAGCTCGTCGGTGTACTCGATGTCGTCGACGGCGACGACGACCGGGGCGGTGGCGGCCAGCTCCATCAGGACGTCCCGTACCACCGGGAGGGCGGCCGCCGGTTCGGGATCGGGATCGGGACCGGTGAATCCGGGTACGGCGCTGAGCAGCTGTCCGGCGACACCGAGCGGGATGCCCTGTTCCGCGGGGGAGGCGGAGGCGTGCAGGACGAAGGCCCCGGCGTCCGCCGCCTCGGCGGTGAAGGCCCGCACGAGGGCGGTCTTGCCGGTGCCGGGGCTGCCGGTGACCAGGGCGGCCCGGCCCTCGCCGCGCCGGGTCACCGCGAGCAGCTCCCGGAGCCCGCCGAGTTCACGGTCCCGGCGGACCAGTTCCTGCGGCCTTGGTGTCATCGGCTCTCCCCCCGTGCGGTGCCGCTCCCGGCAGTGTGCCGGGGCGCGGGGAAAAGCCGCTGGTGGGCGGCCTGAGGCACGCTCGAGCCCCGGCCGGGAAGCCGCGGAGCCGCGAAGCCGGGCACCGGACGGGAGGGTTCGCGGTCAGCGGTCGGTCAGCGGTCAGCGGTCAGCGGTCAGCGGTCAGCGGTCAGCGGTGCGGGCGCTTCTTCAGGGCCCGGGCACGGGTGCGGATGCGCTGCTTGTCCTCGGACCGGGCGCGGGCGTCCTGGCGCAGTTCCAGCATGCGCTGTTCGCGGCGCAGCTTCTCCCAGTTGCCGAGCCGGTCCGCGTCCAGGGAGCCGGTGACGACCGCGGTGCGGACGGCGCAGCCCGGCTCGTCCTGGTGGCCGCAGTCGCGGAACTGGCAGTCGCCGGTGAGGGATTCGACGTCCGCGAACGCCTTGTCGATGCCCTCCTCGGCGTCCCACACGGCCAGCGCGCGCATGCCGGGGGTGTCGATGAGCAGGCCGCCGCCGGGCAGCGGCACGAGCTCGCGGTGGGTGGTGGTGTGCCGGCCCTTGAAGTCCGAGCGGACCTCCTGGGTGGACAGCACCTCCTCGCCGCGCAGCCGGTTGGTCAGCGTGGACTTGCCCACGCCGGACAGGCCGACGAGGGCGACGGTGCGGCCCGGTTCGACGTACCGGTCCAGGGCGTCGAGGCCCTCGCCGGTGCGGGAGGAGACGGTGTGGACGGGGGAGCCGAGCGCGATGCGCTCCACCTCCTCGGCCGCGGCGGCCGGATCGGGGTGCAGATCGGCCTTGCTCAGCACCACGACGGGCTGGGCTCCGCTCTGCCAGGCGACGGCCAGGTAGCGCTCGATGCGCCGCAGCCGCTGTTCGCCGGTGAGGGCGGCGACCACGAAGACGGTGTCGACGTTGGTGGCGACGATCTGGGACTCGGTCCTGCGGTTCGCGGTGCCGCGGACGAAGGCCGAGCGGCGCGGCAGGACGTCGAGGATCAGGTGGGGGCCGGGGCCGCCCACCACCACCCAGTCTCCGGTGGCCAGCTGGGCACCGCCGAGCGGCGGTTCGCCGTGCTGGAACAGCCGCGGCCCGAGCTGGGCGCGCAGTTCGCCGCCGGGCGTCAGCACGGTGGCGGCGCCGCGGTCGACCTGGCCGACGCGGGCGGGGAAGCGGGTCTCGCCGGGCGCGGCGCCGCCGAGCGCGGCCAGGTGGTGCGGCCAGGCCTCGGCGAGCGCCTCGTGCCAGCCGAGCGGGGTGAGGGCGGCGAAGTCCGGTTCCGGCGCCATCAGCTGTTCTCCGCGGGCTTGGGCTTCGCCTGGGCGGTCGGCGAGGGCTTGCTCTCGCAGCCGCAGCCGCCGCGCTGGACGGTGAAGCGGCGGCGCGGCGCCGGGGCGGCGGCGGGGGTGCCGGTCGTGTGGTCGGCGGCGTTCGAGGGGGTCTGCTCGGTCATGCGTTCTGCTCCTGTTCCGGGGTGGGTGCGGTGTCGCCGATGCGGCTCCGCACGAAGGCGATCTGGGCTGACATGGCGTCCGCGCCGACCTCGGCGCGGGCACTGGCGTGGCCGGTGGAGCGCAGCCGCAGGTCGACGTCCGCGCCGCGGGCGGCCAGCGCCCGTACGTACGACTCGATCTGGCCGACCGGGCAGCGTGCGTCGCGGTCCCCGGCCAGGACGAGCAGGGGTGCGCGGACCGCGTCGGCGTACGTGTGGGGGGAGGCGGCGGCGTAGCGCTCGGGTACCTCGTCGGGGGTGCCGCCGAACATGGCGCGGTCCACCCAGCGCAGGCTGTGCAACTGCTCGCGGTAGGCGGCCGGGTAGTCGCCGACGGCGCCCTCGGCGAGCCCGCAGGCCCACAGGCCGGGCTGGGTGCCGAGTCCGAGCAGGGTCAGGTAGCCGCCCCAGGAGCTCCCGGCGAGCACGCAGCGGCCGGGGTCGCTCACGCCGGAGGCGACCAGGTGGGCGCGGACGGCGGCCACGTCGGAGAGTTCGGTGTGCCCGACGGCCTCGCGGTGGGCGAACTGCCAGTCCGTGCCGTTCTCGGCGGAGCCCCGGTAGTTGACGCGGGCCACCGCGTAGCCGGCGTCGTTCCAGGCGGCGGCGGGGCCGTTGTACTCGTCCCCGTCGGCGGTGTGCGGGCCGCCGTGCAGCAGGAAGACCGTCGGGTACGGGGCCCGGCCGGCGGCCGGCACGCTGAGGAAGGCCGGGATCGTCAGCTTCCCGTGCGGTACGGGGACTTCGGTGACCGCAGCGGCCGGGACGACGGGGCCGGGCACGGACAGCAGGTCCTTTCCGGCGAGGTCGCGCAGGACGGGCGGGGTGGACGCCGAGGAGAAGGTGTACCAGCAGTCGCCGTCGGGCCGGGCCACGGCGGCGTGCACGGTGCCGCGCGGCACGGGCAGCTGCTCCAGGTGACCGTCGGCGAGCCGGTAGCGGTAGAGCTCGCTGCGTCCGTGCGTGCGGTGGTGGAGCAGCAGGGCGGTGCCGTCGGGCACGAACTCGGCGCGGACGTCGCCGGGCAGGCCGGTGTCGATCTCCCGCACGTCACCGGTGACCGGGTCCCACAGCAGGGGGGCGGGGCGGCCGCCGCGGGTGTGCGTGGCCAGCACCAGCCGGCCGCCGGGCAGGAACGGGGACCCGTACGGCACGACGTGCAGCCCGCTGTGCGGCCAGTCGCTCAACTCCCCCACCTGTGCGCCGTCGGCGTCCAGCACGCGCAGTGAGGGCCGCAGCGGGTCGCCGTACTCGGCGTGCAGCACCAGCACGTACGCCTCGTCGTCGCTGAGGCCGCCGAGGTAGAGCGGGGTGTCGGCGCCGTGCAGGAGTTCGGCGCGGTCGGCGCCGGCGCGGAGCAGGTGGATGCCCGTGCGGCCGTCGTCGGTGGTGACTCCGGCGACGGCCAGCCCCGAGGCGCCGACGGCCAGGCCCTCGGGCGTGCCGGGCGGGACGCCGGGCAGTGCGGGCACGGCGGGGCCGCCGCGCAGCGGGGCCCGCATCCAGGTGCCGTGCTCGGTGCCGTCCTCGTCGTGGTACCACCACAGCCAGCGTCCGGCCGGGTCGAGCAGGCCGAGTTCGACGCCGTGCGGGGCGTCGGTGAGCCGCCGGATCCCGCCGGCGGCCCGGTCCCAGAGGTAGAACTGCGCGGTGCCGGTGGCGTTGCCCCGCAGCGCGCAGACCTCGGGCCGCAGCCGGCCCCAGAAGGGGAGTTCGACGGCGGGCGCGGTGCACCGGTCCACCGGTCTCGACTCCGGCTCGAGCACAGCGGTATATACAGTCACCAGGCCATTATGCAGAAGACCAACGGGCCTAGGAAGAGTGAATATCCAATTCGGGCCACAGGGCGGCCGGATGAAATTCCGCGACGCCGTCCCTGCGATGTGTGCATTCCTTTTCCTTTTCTTCCGGCGCGGCTTGGGAACCGAGCGAAGGGGGTCGGTCGGTGGACCGGGAGCGGATGTACGCACCGGCTGCACGGTCACCGGGTGTCCCCCGGCGAGACCCCGGAGCGGCCCGAAAAAACCCTGTTGACGAGCGCGGATGTGCCCGGAACCGTCCGCCGGGCCCGCGCCCGCCGCGCGATCGCGCGCCCCGGCAGCCGTATCCCGTACGCGCCGACCGGGTTTCCCGGCATCGAATGGGCCGGGAACCGCTCCTCCCTGTGAACGGCCGGCAATGGACCCTCGACGCTGTACGCGTCCTGCCGTTGCCCCGAATTCCGGCCGGATTTCCCTCCGCGCGACGCGTGCATATGTCGGCGGACGCTTGGCGGGGCCGTTTTCCCGGCGCCGGCCGGGTTACCGGGATTCGAGGAGGGGGACGAGGAGAGCTGCCTCAAACCGGCCCGGGAGGCTCTCCTGCGCATGCTGGACCTCGTGGGCCGGAGTTGACGCAAGGAGACCTCACATGCCCTCCGCAGTTCTTCCCAGCCCGCTGACCCGCACGGACATCCGGGAGGGGATCCGCAGGCAGGGCTGGGTGTTCGCCCCGGGATCCGGCTTCGACACCGGCCCCGGGGCGCTGGAGTTCCGGCAGCTGAGCCAGGCCTACGAGGACCTCAAGCCGGACGAATACCTGGCCGACGGCGGGGCGTACCGCTTCCGCCGGCACGTCCGCTACACCCACCGGACGGCCTCGCAGGGAGTGCTGCGCGCGCATCCGCCGGGCCCCTACTACCAGAGCGCCGAGGTGAATCCGTTCGCGGGCGGCGCGCCGCGCCTGTTCGCGCCCGTGACCGGGGCGGTACGGGTCAACCCGTTCCTGCACCGGCTGCTGCTGCACGGCGTCGGCGTGTTCTCCGAGCTGGCCGGCGCGGAGCCGGGGCGGACCCTGGACTGGGAGGTCGACGTGCACCTGGTGCGCATCCGGGCCGTCGCCGGGGAGGAGGGCCTGCCCTCCCCCGAGGGCGTGCACCGGGACGGCTTCGACTACATCTCCCTGCACCTGATCGGCCGGGCCGGGGTGACCGGCGGCCGCAGCATCATCTGCGACGCGTCGCAGCGCCCCCTGGCCCGGCCGCTGCTGGCCGCACCGCTGGACTCCCTGTACGCGGACGACCGCCGGATCCTGCACGGCACCGAACCGGTGCGGCTGGATCCGGCGGCCGGCCGCGCGTACGGCTACCGCGACATGCTGCTCACGAGCTACCGCCGGATCAGCTGAGGCGCGTCGGCGGACGCCTCGGCCGGGGAAACCGGCCGGGGCGCCGGCGCCGGGGCGGGGTCCGTCGCCGGGGCCGGGGCCGCGGCGAGGTCCTGGGGGAGGTCCCGCAGGAAGTTGTCGGGGGAGGGCCAGCGGCGCTGGATCCACTCGTAGAGCGGGGTCGCGGCCAGGGTGGTCACGATCGTCATCAGGGCCATGACCGTGTAGAGCTCGTTGGTGATCAGGCCCTTGTCCCGGCCGATGTTGAGGAGGATCAGCTCGGTCAGGCCGCGGGCGTTCATCAGCGAGCCGAGCGAGGCCGCGTCGCGCCAGGAGGCGCCGCTCGAGCGTGCGGCCAGGGTGCACGCGCCGCCCTTGACGGCGAAGGCCACCACGAGGACGAGGCAGAAGGTGCCCAGGATGACCGGGTCGATCAGCGCGTCGAGGCGGGTGTTGAGGCCGGCGTAGACGAAGAAGACGGGCAGCAGCACGTGGACGGTCATCGGCTCCAGGCGGGCGCGCAGGTCCTCGGCGAAGGCGCCGCGGGGCATGCAGGCGCCGAGGACGAACGCACCGAAGACGGCGTGGACGCCCACCCATTCGGTGAAGGTGGCGCAGACCAGGAGCAGGATCACGACGGCCCCGAGGGCGCCGGACCGGTTCAGCGTGCCCGGCTCGTTGAGCCGTTCCGCGCGGCGGGCGAGGCGCTTCTTGGCGTACATCAGGACGGCCACGTACACGAGGCTGCCGGCGAGGGCGACGCCCGCGAGCAGCGGGTCGCCGGTGGTGCCCGCGACGACGACGGCGAGCAGGATCCAGGCGGCGGCGTCGTCGACGGCGGCGGAGGCCAGGGCGATGGTGCCGACCTTGGTCCGGGTCAGCCCGCGCTCGTAGATGATCCGCGCGAGCAGCGGGAACGCGGTGATGGAGCAGGCGGCGCCGACGAACATGGCGCCCTGCCAGGCGGCGACGCCCTCGGGGAAGAAGGTGTCACTGCCGGCCAGGTGCCAGCCGAGGAAGCCGCCGATCAGCACCGGGGCGAGGATGCCCGCGGCCGAGGCGAAGGCCGACTGCTTGAGGTGCCCGGCCAGGATCGAGTGGTCGAAGGAGAGCCCGACCAGGAACATGTAGAGCACAAGGCCCATCTGGCCGACGACGAAGAGGGTGCTCAGCGCCGGGTGCTGGACGGTCGCCTCCGTGCCGGGCACGGCCAGCACCCTGGGGAAGAGGTCCTCGAACAGGGCCGGGAACACGTAGCCCAGCAGGGTGGGGCCGAGCAGGAAGCCGGCCACCATGTCGCCGACGACCTGCGGCTGGCCGAGTTTGCGGAACAGCAGCCCGACGAGTCTGCACATGACAAGCACAGTGCCGAGCTGTACGAAGAAGAGCATGGTCAGTTCGTTGTTGCTGGGCATCGCCAGGCATTCCCTTTCGGGATTCAGGGCCGCGGAGCGTCCCAGGAGAATCCCGCGAACGCCGGACGGCCGGTGGGTGTCTGCGGCGCCGGGGCTTCGTTGGCGAGCGAGCAGACGGGGGCCAGCGGACCGGCCGTTGCGAGCCGGCTCGCGGCACGGGCGGCCTTCTGGGCCAGTAGCCCTGCCGTACCTGGCTCGTAGAGTGCGCGGTCGTACTGGAGAAGCAGCCTCAATCCGCTTGAGGAACGCATGAACTGGAACGAAAGGTCGAACATTCCTTCGTCCAGCGGGATCGGACCGCCCGTCAGCCGCAGCGCGCCCGGCCCGGTGTCGATCTCGTCCCAGAGGGTCACCCACACGTCGAAGAGCGGGTTGCGCCCGGGCAGGCGCGGCGGGTCCAGTGCGCGCACCAGCTCGCTGAACGGCAGCCCGCCGTGGTCCATCGCGCCGACCGTCTTGCCGGCGAGATCGGCGATCAGTTCCGTACAGGGCAGTTCCCCGTGGACGGCGGTCCGCAGGACCACGGTGTTGACCAGGCAGCCCACCGCGCCGGCCGGCCCGAGGTCCGGGCGGCGGCTGACGGCGGTGCCGAGGCTGATGTCGCAGGCGCCGGTGGCCTCGTGCAGGGCGGCGGCCACGGCGGCCGCCAGCACGCCGAACAGGCCCGTACGGTGGCCGCGCGCGAGCCGCTCCAGCGCGCCGAGCTCCTGCGCGTCGAGCCGGACGGCGGTCACGGCGGTGCCGCGGCCGGCCGGGCCCGTGCGCGGATGGTCCACGGGCAGCGGCAGGGGCGTGGGCGGCGGGGTCAACTGCCGGCGCCAGTAGGCGAGCTGCGTGTCGTACGCGTGCTCGTGCGGGCCGGGTACGGGCAGCCCGGCGACGCCTTCGGGTTCCGGTCCCCCGGTCCCCGCCAGCGCGCGGGCGATGACCTCGAGCGAGGTCTGGTCGGCGACGATGTGGTGCAGGACGACCAGCAGCCGGTCCGGGCCGCCGGGCCGGCGCAGCAGGGCCGCGCGCACCAGCGGGCCGGCCTCCAGGTCGAAGGGCCGGTGCGCCCACTCCCGTACGAGGGCTTCGCGCGCGGGCTCGTCGGGCAGGTCGAGGACCTCCAGGCGGGCGGGGGCGGGGGCGGGCCTCGGCACCGGCTCGCCGCTTTCCTCGGGGAACACGGTGCGCAGCTGCGGCTGGAGCTCCTGGAGCCGGGCGAAGGCGGCCCGCAGGGCGGCGGGATCGGCCGTGCCGTGGCAGTCCAGCAGCAGGGGCACGTGGTAGGCGGCGGTACCCGCCGTCCCCCCGCCCCGGGCGCGGTCCTCCAGCCACAGCCAGCGCTGGACGGCGGAGGCACGGCCCGGCCCTCCGGCGTCCGGGGAGCCGGCGGACTGCGGGGAGCCGGCGGACGCGGTGCCGGCGCGGGGCGCGAGCCGCGCGGCGAGGGCGGCGACGCTCGGGCAGTCGAAGACGTCGCGGACCCGCACCGGCGCGGACAGCCGCCGGGCGGCCGCCGCGGCCAGGGAGGCGGCCTTGAGGCTGGTCCCGCCGAGGAGGAAGAAGTCGCCGTCGTCCGCGAGGGGCCGGCCGAGCGCCTCGGTGAACAGGGCGCGCAGGACGGCCCGTACCTCATCGGCCTCCCCGTCCCCGGCTCCCTCGCCACCGGCTTCGCCGGACGGCGGCCCGGCCGGGGTGTCCGGCAGGGGCCGGGCGGCGAGTTCGCGGCGGTCGATCTTCCCGTTGGGGGTGCTGGGCATCCGCTCCACGGGGATCACCGCCGCCGGGACCATGTAGTAGGGCAGCCGCTCGGCCAGCCGGGACCGCCAGTCGGCGGGCAGCGGGCCGTCGAGGACGACGTATCCGGCGAGCAGCGGCTGCGCCGTGCCCTCGGGCACGACCACGGCGGCGGCCGCGATGCCGGGCAGCGCGGCGAGCGCCGTCTCCACCTCGCCGGGCTCGATGCGGAAGCCGCGGATCTTCACCTGCCGGTCGGCGCGCCCCCGGAAGTCTAGGGTGCCGTCCGCGCGGTGGCGGGCCAGGTCCCCGGTCCGGTAGAGCCGGGCGCCGGGGCGGGGGTCGTCGGGGTCGGGTACGAAGCGCGCCGCGGCCGCGTCGGACGGGCCCGAGCCGTCCCCGGGACCGCCGAGGTAGCCCCGGCCCACGCCGGTGCCGCCGATCCACAGCTCGCCCTCCACGCCGGGGCCGACCTGGGCGCCGGAGGCGTCGCGCACGGAGTAGCGCAGGTTGGCCATGGGGCGGCCGATGGTGGGCGGCTCCTCGGGGAGCCCGGGCGGGCAGCGGTGCCAGGACTGGAACACGGTCGCCTCGGTGGGCCCGTAGACGTAGATGAGGTCCCGGCCCGGGGCCCAGCGGTCCACCAGTGCCCGGCTGAAGGACTCGCCGCCGGTCACCACCGTCCGCACGTCCGGGAAGGCGGCCGGGTCCAGCTGGGCCAGCAGGGCGGCGAGCAGGAAGACGGTGTCGGCGCGGCGTTCGCGGACAAGCGCGGCCAGGGCCTCGGAGGACGCGATGGGCTCGTCGAAGACGACGACGGCCGCGCCCGCCCACAGGGGCGCGAGGATCTCCCACACCGAGACGTCGAAGGCGGGGCTCGCGAACTGCAGCACGCGCCGGTCCGGGCCGAGGCCGAAGGGGACGGCGGTGGCCTCCAGCAGGTTGACCAGGGAGCGCTGTTCGATGGCCACGCCCTTGGGGCGGCCGGTGGAGCCCGAGGTGTGGATGACGTACGCGAGGTCGTCCGGGCCCGGCGCCGGGCCGCCGACCGGCGGAACGGACGCCCCGGTGGCGGCCGCGGCGCGGAAGTCGGCATCGAGGTCCGCGTCGAGGTCGACGGTGAGCACGCCCGGGCCGGGGAACAGCCCGGCCAGCGCGGCGGTGGTCAGGGTGAGCGGCGCCGGGGCGCTGTCGATCAGCTGGGCGAGCCGCTCGGCCGGGTGCTCCGGGTCGAGCGGCACGTACGCGGCGCCGGAGCGCAGCACCCCCAGTACGGCCACGACCAGCTCCGCGGAGCGGGGCAGGCAGACCCGGACCAGTACGCCGGGCCCGGCGCCGCGGGCGCGCAGCCGCACCGCCAGCGCCTCGGCGCGGGTGTGCAGTTCGCCGTGGCCGAGGGTGCGGTCGCGGGCCACCACGGCGGGCCGGTCGGCGACGGGGCGGGCCCGCTCGGCGAGCAGGGCGGCCACCGGCCCGTCCGGGACGGGGGCGGCGGTGTCGTTGAGCGCGGCGAGGATCCGCTGCCAGCCCTCCGGGGTCCCGGCGGGGTCGGCGGTCGCGGGGCCGGGGCCGGGGGTCACGGCGGCGGGGCCGGGGGTCACGGCGGCGGGGCCGGGGGTCACGGCGGCGGGGCCGGGGGTCACGGTGGCGGGGCCGGGGGTCACGGCTGCTCCCTCCAAGGCGCGTCGGGGCGGGAGACCAGGGCGGCCAGTGCCTGCCGGGTGCGTTCGACCAGGCGGGCGGCGGTCGAGCCGTCGAAGAGCTCGCCCTTGTACGTGAGGACGCCGTCGGCTTCGTCCTCTCCGGTGCGCAGCGACCACACGAGGTCGAAGGCGGTGGCGGTGGGCCGGGTGGCGGCGATGGTGCCGTCCGGGGTGAACAGGGCGCCGGGGACCGGGGCCGCGTCCTCCTGGGCGACCACCAGGACCTGGCTCAGGCGGGCCCGGTCCACGCCGAACTCGCCCTCCGCGAGGGCGGATACGGCGTCCAGGCCCGCTCCGGGCCGGTCGTGTGCGGCGAGCAGCGCGTCCCCGACGGCGCGGGCCAGTTCACGGTAGGTGCCGGCCGTGCCCGTCGGCACGCGCAGCAGGGCGGTGCCGGTGAGCGGGCCGACCACGTCCGCGAGGCCGGGCCGGGACCGGGTGCTGAGGACGGTGGCGAGCCACACCTCGTCCGGGGGCCCGTCCGTGCCGTCGCCGCCGCCGCGGGCCAGGGCCGCGACGAGCGCGGTGAGGCCGAGGGCGAACGGGCTCAGGCCGTCGGCGCGGCCGAAGGCCCCGGCGCCCGGTGCCGGGAAGGCGAAGGGCAGTTCCGTCGGCATGAGCGCGCCGCGCACCAGGCGGGGCCGGTCGTAGGGCAGCGGGAGCCGCGGCGGCTCGCCGGCGGCCAGGGCGCGCCGCCACTCCTCGTCCGCGCCGGCCGGGGTGCGCTCCTGCTGCCAGCGGGCCACGTCGGCCAGCCGCAGCGGGGGCTCGCCGGCCCGGTCCGCGGGCCAGCGTCCGGCGGCGAACTCCTCGTAGGCGGCGGCCGTCTGCTGCACGAGCAGCTCCATGGAGCGGCCGTCGACGGCGATGTGGTGCACGGCCAGCAGCAGGACGTGCTCGTGGGTGTCCAGGCGCACCAGCCGGGCCCGCAGCAGCAGTCCGGCCGCGAGGTCGAAGGGCTCCTCCAGGTGCCGCTGGGCCAGCGCGTCGAGCGCGGCGGGCCGGTCGGCCTCGGGCAGCGAGGACAGGTCGTCCTCGGCCCAGCCGGTGCGGGGCACCGTCAGCGGCTGCCAGCAGGGGCCGGTGCCGGTGACGACGAGCCGGGAGGAGAGGGCGTCGTGGCGGGCGGCGGTGTGCTCGACGGCCTGCCGCAGGGCGTGCGGGTCGACGGTACGGGCGCCGGCCCGCAGAGCCTCGAACACGACGAACGCGGCGGGGGCGGCGCCGCCTTGCAGGGCCTGCCAGATCTCGGCCTGTTCGGTGCTGAGCGGGGCGGGGCCGCCGGCCGGTCCGCGCACCGGCCCGTCCTGCGCCACGGCGCCGGCGGCGGCGGGCGCGGGGGCGGCGGAGCCGATGGCTCCGGCGATCGCGGCCGGGGTGCGGGAGTCGAAGACGAGCCGGGGCGACACGTCCCGGCCCAGCGAGATCCGCAGCCGGGCGGCCACGGCGACGGCGTCCAGGGAGCTGCCGCCGAGGTCGAAGAAGTCCTCGTCCGGTCCGACCCGTTCGTGCCCGAGCGCCTCGGCGACGGCCTGGGCGACGAGCTCGACGGGACCGGCGGCGCGCTGCGCCGCCGGCGTCTGCCGGGCCGGTTCCGGCGTCTGCCGTTCCTCCTCCGTGGTGTGGACGTGGACGGTCGCGGGGGTCAGCCGCAGCGGCAGCGCGCGGCGCAGCAGGGTGCGCAGCGCGCCGGGGCTCAGGGTGTGCCCGGGCTGCGGGGTGACGTGGGCGGTCAGGGGGCCGGGCTCGCCCGGCGCCGCGGCCCGGACCTCGGCGGCGCGCACCGACGGCTGGGCCAGCAGCAGCAGTTCGGCCTCGGCCGGGTCGAGGTGGGTGCCGGGACGGTCCGGGTCGGGCACCAGCCGCCCGGCGCGGCCGCGCGGCACCAGTTCGCCGCGCTCGGACCAGTGGGCGCGCAGCCCGGTCGCCCCGGCTCCGGTGCTCAGGTCGCCGGGGACTCCGACGGGTACGGGCCGCCCGGCGGCGTCGGTGATCCGGGCGCCGGGGTGGGCGGCGCAGGCGTCGCCCAGCGCGGCCAGTTCCGCGCGCTCGGCGTCGGGCAGCGGCGTACCGGCCGGGGTGCGGCCGGGGTCGGCGGCGGCGCGCAGCAGCAGGTCGGCCCAGTGCCGCAGCAGCCGGGTGGCGCGGGCGGCGCTGAAGAGGGCGCCGTCGTACTCGGCGGTGAGTTCGACCAGCTCGCCGGAGTTGTCGAGGTGGAAGCTGAGTTCGAACTCGGCGGCGTGATCGGCGTACTGCTCCCGCCGTACGGTCAGTCCGGGGCCGGCGTCCAGCTCGCTGCCGTCGCCGGTACCGGCCGCGCCGCGCTCGTCGGCGGTGAACATGACCGAGAACAGCGGGGTGCGGCCGCCGCCGTCGCGGGCCCCCGGCAGCTCGGCCACGAGCCGCTCGAAGGGGTGGGCGCGGTGGGCCATGGCCGAGGCCACGGCGGAGCGGGTGGCGGCGGCGCGCTCGGCGAAGCCGAGGTCCGGTGCCACCTCGCAGGTCAGCACCACCGTGTTGAGGAACGGGCCGATCACCCCCGCGTACGCGGGGTCGTCGCGGCGGGTGACGGGGGTGCCGACGAGGATCCGGTGCTCGCCCGTGAACCGGTGGAGCAGTTCGGCCAGGGCGGTCAGCCCGGTCCCGTACATGCTGGTGCCGCAGGTGCGCGCCAGCGCCCGCACGGCCCGGCTGTCGCCCTCGGAGAGCCGCAGCCGGCTCGAGCCGCCGGGGCCGGGCGGGGCGCCGCGCTCTCCGTCGGCCGGCAGCAGCGGGAAGGGCAGCGGCCCGGCCAGTTCGGCGTGCCAGTGGGCGCGGTCCCGCTGTGCCTCGGGGCCCGCCAGGGCGGCGGCCTCGCGGGCGATGTGGGTGAGGTAGCTGCCGGCGGCGGGCCGGGGGGCGGCCGTGCCGGTGCGCAGCGCCCGCAGCCGGGCGAAGATCCGTGCCGCCAGCAGGACCGCCGATTCGCCGTCGCAGGCGATGTGGTGGACGGTCAGCGCCAGCAGCGCGCTGGTCGGGGAGAGCCGCAGCAGGACGGCGCGCAGCGGCGGCTGCCGCTCCAGGTCGAAGGGGCGCCGGGCTTCGGCGCGCAGGGTGGCGGCGGGGTCGGTGCCGGGTGCGGGCCACAGGACGGTGAGCGGCGGCCGGTCCCCGTACACGAACCGCTGGCGGGGTTCGCCGTCGCGGACGAAGAAGCGGGCGCGCAGGAGCTCCGCGCAGGCGGCCTCGTCGGCGAGGGCCTGGGCGACCTGGCGCTCGTCCAGCGGCCCGTCGATCCGGAACACGTCGGTGAGGTGGTGGACGCTGTCCGCGGCGGCGTCGAGCTGGGCGAGGGTCCACAGCTGGCGCTGGGCGGCGGACAGCGGGTGGTCCGCGTCCTGCGCGCCCTGCGCGGACGCGGCGGCCGCCGGCGGGCCGGCGTCGTCCGCGCCGCGGCTGCGCAGGGCCGCGCAGGCTTCGCGGACCGAGGGTCCGTCGAGGAGTTCGTCGATCCCCAGGACCAGGCCGTGGCGCTGTTCGAGGGCGGCGATGACGTCGATGGCGAGCAGGCTGTGGCCGCCGCAGGCGAAGAAGTTGTCGTCGGGGCCGATCCGGTCGGCGCCGAGGACCTCCCGGAAGACCGCGGTGACGCGCTCCTCGAGGCTCTGCGGGGCCTCGGGCGCGGCGGCCGGGGCGGGCTCGGCGGCGGGCGCGGATTCCTGGGCGCGCTCGGCCAGGGCCCGCCGGTCGATCTTCCCGTTGGTGGTGAGCGGCACCCGGTCCAGCGGCAGGACGCGGTCGGGGACCAGGGGCGCGGGCAGCACGGTGCCCGCGTACGCGTGGACGGCCGCGGGGGTCGCGGCGGCGGGGCCGGTGACGAAGGCGACGAGGGAGGTCCTGCCGCCCGCGCCCCGGCAGGCCACGGCGACGGCCGCCTCCACGGCGGGCAGGGCGGCCAGGGCGGCCTCCACGTCGCCGAGTTCGACCCGGTTTCCGCGGATCTTGATCTGGTCGTCGGTGCGGCCGAGGAACTGCAGGGTGCCGCCCGGCTGCCACCAGCCCCGGTCTCCGGAGCGGTAGCGGCGGCCGCCGGGCTGCTCCGGCGCGGCGGGGAAGGCCGCCTCGTCAAGCTCCGGCCGGTGCAGGTAGCCGTCGGCGAGTCCGGGGCCGGAGAAGTGCAGCTGGCCGGGGAAGCCGGGGGGCACCGGCCGGTCCGCGGCGTCGAGCACCTCGACGACCGTGTGGGACAGCGGCCAGCCGATCGGCGTGCCGGGCAGCGGGTGCGCGGGGTAGTCGAAGGCGGTGGCCCCGACGGAGTTCTCGGTGGGCCCGTACTCGTTGACCAGCCGGGTGCGCGGCAGCTGGAGCTGGTGGCGGGCGACGAGTTCGCCGGGCATCGCCTCGCCCGCGACGGTGACCACGCGCAGGGTGCCCGCGGCGGCCAGCTCGTCGAGGACGGCGGTGTAGAGGCTGGGCACGAGGGTGACGTGGGTGGCCGTGTACCGCTCGGCGAGCCCGCGCAGGTGGGCCCCGTCGAGCCGGCGCACGCCGTCGACCAGGACGAGGGCGCCGCCCGCGCCGAGCACGGAGAACACGTCCGAGACGGAGCTGTCGAAGGACAGGGCGGGCACCTGGAGCAGGCAGGTGTCGGGGGACAGCCGGTGGTAGTCGTGCTTCCAGGCGAGGTAGCTCTCGATCGCCGAGTGGCGGATGACGACGCCCTTGGGCTGCCCGGTGGATCCGGAGGTGTAGATCACGTACGCCGTGTCCTCGGGGCGCGGCGGCTCGGGCTCCTCCTCGGGCAGGGCGGCCAGATCGGCGGTGTCGGCGGCCAGTTCGGCGGCGGACAGCAGGCGCAGGCCGGTGCGCCCGGCCAGCGCGCGGCCCAGGTCGAGGTGTTCGGGCTCGGCCACCAGGGCGGCCGCGCCGGCGTCGGCGAGCACGGCGGCGAGCCGCTCTTCGGGCTGCGCCGGGTCCAGCGGTACGTAGGCGGCGCCGGACCGGACCGTGCCGAGCAGCGCGGTGAGCGCGTGGCGGCCCTTGCCGACGAGCAGGGCGACCCGGTCGCCGCGGCCCACCCCGTACGCGTGGTGCAGGCGGCGGGCGGTGCGCACGGATTCGGCGCGCAGCCGGGCGTGGCCCAGTTCGTCGGGGCCCTCGGCCGTTCCCGCGCCGGTGACGACGGCCAGTCCTTCGCCGCCCGCCAGGTGGCCGCGGTCCAGCCGCTCGAGCAGGGTGGTCGCGGTGGCGGGCGGCCAGAACCCGGCCGCGCCCCAGCCCTTGACGGTCTCCCGGTCGGTGGCGTCGGCCAGGGTGAGGGCGCCCAGCTCGCGGCCGGGGTCGCCGAGCTGGGCCAGCAGGTGGGCGACGACGCGCAGCACGGTGTCCGCGAACCAGCTCTCGCAGCGCCCGGTGTCCGCGTCGGCGTGCAGGACGCGGTCCTCGCCGGAGCCCTCCAGGGTGAGCAGCAGCGCCTCGCCGGCCGGGGCGGGCCGGTCCGTGCCCTCCGCGGCGACGGTGAGGGTCCCGGCGCGGGCTCCGGCGGGGCGGGCGGCGAGCAGCTCGTCGCGGATCCGCCCCAGCAGGGCTCCGGCCGTGTCCTCGCCCTGGCCGGTGGGGACGGTGACGGCGACGGGGCCGGCGGGGCCGGCGACGGTCAGGGCGGGGGTGTCGGTGTCCTCGGCGGCGGCCAGGGCGAGGGCCGCCGCCGCGCACAGCAGCACCAGTTCGTCCATGGGGTGCCCGCCGGCCCGGCGCAGGGCGGTACGGGAGGCGGCGGGCAGGGGCAGGCTGCGCCTGGTGTGCCCGGGGACGCTCTCGCGGGTCAGCCGGGGCCGCAGCACCGTGGCGGCGGTGACCGGTTCCCGTGTGACGGGGATGCTGAGGGGTGCTGCGGTCATGGCCGTACGCTCCCTGCGGTGTGCAGTAGGTCGGTTTCGTCGGTGCAGGAGGGCTCGGGGTGCGCCCCGGGCCCGTCCGCGGGCCGGCCGGCGGCGAGGTACCAGTGGGGGTGGCAGCGCAGGGCGCCCACCACCTCGTCGAGCAGCTCGCGTGCGGTGGTTTCGGTGAACAGCGCCCGGTCGTAGACCAGTTCGAGCAGGACCCGGCCGTCGCGCTCGCTCGCGTAGATCCGCAGGTCGTCGCTGAGCGGGGCCTGCGAGGGGTCTGCGGGGAGGAACGCGGGCCCGTCGGTGAGGCGTTCGGACGTCTCCCAGCTCAGTCCGGCGTCGTAGACGGGGCGGCGGCCGCGCTCCGGCCGTTCCGCGATCTCCTGGACCGTGGTGTCGAAGGGGAAGCGGGCGTGGTCGTACGCCTCGGCGAGCCGGTCGCGCACCTGGGTGAGCAGTTCGGCGGTGCTGTGTGCCTCGCCCGGTGCGAGCCGCACCGGCAGGGCGTTGACGAAGCAGCCGACGATCTCGGCCGTGTCCGCGCGGTCGCGGGTGCCGGCCGGGCAGCCGATGATCACCTCGGCGCTGCCGGAGCGGCGGTGCAGCACGAGCGCCCAGGCGGTGAGCAGCGCGGTGAACGGGGTGGCGGCTCCCCCGGCTCCCCCGGCTCCCGCGGCTCCCCCGGAGCGGGGTCCCCGCCCCTCGGCGGCGGCGTGCAGCACGGCGGCGGGCAGCGCCCGCCGGACCACGCCCGCGCCCTGGCGTCCGGCGTCGGCGCGGGGTCCGGTGCCCGGCAGGTCGAGCCGGGGCAGCGGACCGGCGAGGGTGCGGGTCCAGTACGCGCGCTGGCGCGCGGCCTCGCCGCTCTCCAGCCAGGCGGCCTCCTCGGCCACCCAGTCCCGGTAGGGGCGGGCGGGGCGGCCGTCCCAGGGACGGGTCCCCACCTCGAGGGCGTCGTAGGCGGCGAGGAGGTCGCGGGCGACCAGGGCGGCGCTGTCCCCGTCGTAGACGATGTGGTGGGCGGTGATCGCCAGGACGTCGCCGCCGGGGTGGCCGGTCAGCTGGCGGACGGCGAACAGCGGTCCGGTGGCGAGGGTGAAGGGCACGCCGTGGGCGGCGGTCACCGCCTCGGCGACCGCCTCATCGGTGGCGCCGACGCGGACGACGGACAGCGGCGGCCCGGCCGGGAGCCGGTCCATGACGATCTGCCGGGCGGTGCCGTCGACGACGGCCACCCGGGTGCGCAGCACCTCGTGCCGGTCCGCCAGGGCGGCGACGGCTTCCCGCAGCAGGCCGGTGTCCAGCGGGCGGCCGGCCCGTACGGCGTCGGTGATGTTGAGGGCGACCGGGCTGGGGCTGGTCCGGGCCGCCATCCAGATCCGGCGCTGGGCCCGCGAGAGCGGCAGGACGACACCGTCGTCGGCGCGCGGGAGGTCCGCCGCGGGGGCCGGCGCGGCCGCCGGGACCGCCGGGACCGCCGGGGCCGGCGGGGTGGTCGGGGTGGTCGGGGTGGTCGGGGTACCGGCGGGCGTGTCGAGCATCGCCGCGAGGGCCCGTACGGTCTGCTGCTGGAAGACGGCGACCAGCGGGACCCGTACGCCGAACTCCTCCTGGAGGCCGGTCGCCAGGCGGGCGGCGGTCAGGCTGTGCCCGCCGACGGAGAAGAGGTCGGTGTCGGGGTCGGTGACCGGCACGGCGAGCACCTCCTCCCAGACCTTGGCCACCCGCTGCTCGGTGGGGCTCAGATCGGCGCACGCCTCGGCCTGCGCGCGGGGCGGGGCCGGCAGGGCGCGGCGGTCGAGCTTGCCGTTCGGGTTCAGCGGGAGCTCGGCGATCTCCACGTACGTGCCCGGCACCATGGCGGCGGGCAGCCGCTCGGCGAGGTAGGCCCGCAGGACGCGCGGGACGGCCGCGCCCACCACGTAGGCGACCAGGCCCTGTTCGCCGCGCTCGTCGGGCACCGCCAGCACCGCGCAGCGCCGTACGTCCGGGTGCCCGGCCAGGACGGCCGCGACCTCGCCCGGCTCGACCCGCTGGCCGCGGATCTTGACCTGGTCGTCGATGCGGCCGAGGAAGAGCAGGTTGCCGTCGGGCCGGCGGGCGGCCCGGTCGCCGGTGCGGTACATGAGCCGGCCGGGGCGCAGCGGGTGGGGCGTGAACCGGTCGGCCGTCAGCTGCGGGTTGCCGAGGTAGCCGCGGGCCAGTCCGGCGCCGGAGATGCAGAGTTCGCCGGGGACGCCGATCGGGGCCAGGTCCCCGTGGGCGTCGATGACGTCGACGGTCTTGTTGGCGATGGGGTGGCCGATCAGGACGTCCGCGCCCGGGTCGGTGATCCGGTGGACGGTGGTCCACACGCTGTCCTCGGTGGGCCCGTACTCGTTGTAGAGGACGGTGTGCGGCAGCAGTTCGGCGTGGCGGGCCGCGAGGGCCTCCGGGAGCCGTTCGCCGACCAGCACGATCTGGCGGACCGAGGCCAGGCGGGGGGCGCAGCGCTCCAGCATCAGCTGGTACAGGCTGGGCACCAGCATGATGTGCGTGACGCGGTTGCGCCCGATCTCCTCGGCCACGTGCTCGACGTCGAGGAGCCGGTCCTTGCCGAGGACCACCACCCGGGTACCGGCGACCAGCGCGGAGAAGATGTCGTTGACCCCGCTGTCGAAGTGCAGCGGCGGCACCTGGAGCACGGCCGCGTCCGGCCCGAACCCGTAGTAGCCGGCCCGGTAGTGGACGGTGTTGACGATGCCGCGGTGCTCGATCATGACGCCCTTGGGGCGGCCGGTGGAGCCCGAGGTGTAGATGACGTACGCGAGGTCGCGCGGGGTGGCCCGGGGTGCCGGGGGCAGCGCGGCGGCCGGGGCGCCGCCCGCCGCGGCGGTGCGCGGGTCCAGGACCGGCAGGCTCGTCACGGCGGCGGTCTTGGCGTGGTGGCCGCCGTCGGCGAGCACCGCGAGGGCCCCGCTGTCGGCGAGGGCGAACGCGAGCCGGTCGCCGGGCTGTTCGGGGTCCAGGGGGACGAACGCGGCGCCGGTCTTCAGGACGGCGAGGGCGCTGACCACCATCCACTCGGTGCGCTCGGTGACCACGGCCACGAGCCCGCCGGGGCCCGCCGCGCAGGCCTCGCGCAGGCGCGCGGCGACGGCCTCGGCGCGGGCGTCGAGCTCGCCGAAGGTGAGGACCGTGGTGCCGTGCACGACGGCGGGGCGGTCCGGGCCCGCGGCGGTCTGCTCCTCGACCAGGTCCAGGAGGGTGCGGTCCGCGGGGAAGGGGGCGGCGGTCTCGTTGACCTCGTCGAGCAGGAACCGCCGTTCGGCGGCGGGCAGTACGGGGACCTCGGCGAGCGGGGCGTCGGGGCGGGCGAGCAGGCCGGTCAGCAGGTGGACCAGCCGCTCCCCCATGCGCCGGGCGCTGTCCCGGTCGAAGAGGTCGTCGGTGTAGCCGACCCACAGTTCGCCCGCGTCCCCGGCCCGTGCGCCGCGGAAGCTGAAGGCCAGGTCGAAGTCGCTGACGGGTTGTTCGAAGGGCAGGTGGCGGACGGCCAGGCCGGGTCCGGCCGCGACGGCGTCGTCCAGGGCGGTCTCGACGAGCACGTCGAAGACGGGGTTGCGGCTGGGGTCGCGGGGCAGCGCGAGGTCCTCGACGAGCTGCTCGAAGGGGTACTCCTGGTGGGCCATGGCCTCCTGCGCGGTGGTCCGTACGGCGGCCAGCAGCTCGCGGAAGGAGCCGCCGGTGTCCACCGGGGTGCGCAGGACGACGGTGTTGGCGAACAGTCCGACCGTCTCGGCGGAGCGCCGGTCGGGCCGGCCCGCGACGACGGTGCCCAGCAGGACGTCCGGCTCGGCGCACAGCCGCCACAGCAGCACCCGCAGCGCGGCGGTGAAGCCCATGAAGGGGGTGGCCGCGCTGTCCTGGCACAGGTCGCCGAGCGCGCGGACCAGTTCCGGGTCGAGGGTGAGGCGTACGGTGCCGCCCGCGGCGCTGCGGGCGGCCGGGCGGCGGCGGTCGGCGGGCAGCTCCAGCGGCTCGGGCAGCCGGGCGAGCCGCTCGCGCCAGTAGGCGCGGTCCGCCGCGCCCTGCGGACCCGCCAGCCGGGCGGCGAGCCGTTCGGTGTGCTCGGTGTAGGAGGGGGCGGGCTCGAGGGCCCCGGCCGGGCCGGTCAGCAGCTGCGACAGGTCGCGCATCAGCAGGCCGAAGGACCAGCCGTCGCACACCGCGTGGTGCACGGTGAAGAGCAGGACGCCGCCGTCCGGGCCGTCGGGCACCCAGGCGGCCTGGGCCAGGGGGCCCTCGGCGAGGTCGAAGCGGTGGCGGCAGGCGCGCGCGAAGGCCTCCTGCGGCGTGGTGTCGCGCTCGGTCCGCAGGACGCCGACGGGCGGGTCGAGGACGACCTGGGTCAGGCCCTCGGGGGTCTCGCGCAGGACGGTGCGCAGGGACGGGTGCCGGGCCACGAGCGCGTCCACGGCGGCCGCGAGCCGGGGTTCGTCCACGATGCCGTCGAGCCGGTAGGCCTCGACCATCGTGTACGGGGGCACGGGCGACTGGTCCATCCGGTCCAGCAGCCACATCCGGCGCTGGGCGTTGGAGGCGGGGAAGGTGTTCCCGGAACGGGCGGCGGCGGGCTCGGTTCCCTGCGGCGCGGCCGGGGCGGCCTCGGCGCGGCTGCGGGGCAGCGCCCCGCGTTCGCGCAGGAGGGCGGAGAGCGCGGCCGGGGTGCGCAGGTCGAACACCTCGTGGACCCGGGCGGCGTCGGGGCGGCCGGTGCCCTCGCAGAGCGTGGCGACGAGCTGGACGGCGGACAGGCTGTGTCCTTCGGCCCGGAAGAAGTCTTCGTGCGCGGAGAGCGGCGGGCGGCCCAGCACCTCGGTCCAGGCCTCGTAGACGAGGCTTTCCACGGGGTCGGCGGGCTGCCAGACGGGGCCCCGCCCGGTGGTGGGCAGCGCGAGGAGCGCCGCCCGGTCCACCTTGCCGTGGACGGTGAGCGGCAGGGTGGGGAGGCGGTGCAGGCCGGCCGGGAGCATCGGTGCGGGCAGCCGCTCGCGCAGCCAGGCGGCCAGCGCGGCGGGCTCGAGCGGCCTGTCCGCGGAGGCGTCCGGGGAGGCGTCCGCGGAGGTGTCCGGGGAGGTGTCCGGGGAGGTGCGCCGGGCCACGTACCAGCCGTGCAGGGTCACCGTGCCGTCGGTGGCGGTGCGCGGCACGACCACGGCCTCGACCACGTCCGGGTGGCGGACCAGGGTCTGTTCGACCTCGCCGGTCTCGACGCGGGTGCCGAAGATCTGCACCTGGCCGTCGGAGCGGCCCAGGAACTCCAGTTCGCCTTCGGCGTTCCAGCGGCCCTGGTCCCCCGTACGGAAGACGGGGGCGTCCCCGGCGTGCGGGGAGGGGCCGAAGCGGGCGGCGGTGGCCTCGGCGTCACCGCGGTAGCCGGGGGCGACGGCGGGTCCGGCGATCTGGATCTCGCCCGGGACGCCGGGCGGGGCGAGCTCCCCGGAGGGGGTGACCACGAAGACGCCGTAGCCGGGCGAGGGGCGGCCGACGGGCACCCGGTCGAGCCGCTGGGCGGAGGCGCCGTCGCGGATGAACATGGTGGCCTCGACGGTGGCCTCGCTGGGCCCGTACAGATTGGCGAAGGTGCCGATGCGCAGTCGTCCGGCGGTGCGCGGCAGCAGGCCGCGCGGGATGGTGTCGCCGCCCAGCAGCAGGTGGCGCAGCGGCAGTTCGCCGTCCTCGGGCAGGGCGCGCAGCAGGACGGAGAAGAGTCCGGGCACGCAGTTGACGAGGTTGACCTCGCCGCTGCGCACCCGCTGCCACAGCGCGTCGGGGTCGAGCCGGTCGGGGTCGCCGACGGCGACGAGGGTGCCGCCCGCGAGGAGGGTGGTGAAGACCTGGAAGGCGGTCGCGTCGGAGGTGACCGCGGAGAGCATCGCGGTACGGGTCCGGGCGTCGATGCCGAGCGCGCGGGACCCGGTGAGCATCTTGTGGCTCAGCTGGTCGTGGTGGACGGCGACGGGCCGGGGGGTCCCGGTGGATCCCGAGGTGAACAGGATCATCGCGGGGGCACCGGGCTCGGCCCGGTCCGCCGCTGCGTTTGCTGCGTCCGCCGCTGCGTCCGCCGCTGCGTCCACCGCTGTGTCCGCCGGTGCGTCCGCCGGCCGGTGCGCCTCGTCGGTGAGCAGGCCGGCGAGGTCCGCCACCGGTACGGGAAGGTCCGCGCCGGCGGGTCCGACGCCCTCGGCGCGCAGCGCGAGCCGGGCGCCGCTGAGGCGGGCCAGCAGGGCCGCGCGGGCCGCGGGCTGGCGGGGTTCGAGGGGGACCACGGCCGCGCCGGTGCGCAGGACGGCGAGGAAGGCGGTGACCAGGCTCGCGCCGCGCGGGGCCAGGACGCACACCGCGTCGCCGGGGCCGATGCCGTGGCGTGCGGTGAGAGCGGCGGCGGCCCGGCCGGCCTCGGCGGCGAGCTGCCGGTAGGTCAGGGTGCGGCCCTCGCCGGTGACGGCGACGGCCTCGGGGGTGCGGCGGACGGCCTCCTCGAAGAGGTCCGTGAGGGTGGCGGCGGCGAAGGCGGCGGGGGCGGGCAGGGCGGCGAGGCCGAGGAGTTCGGCGCGCAGCGCGGGGCCGAGGACGTCGATGGCGCCGGGGCTGCGGCGCGGGTCGGCGGCGAGGGCCTCGAGTACGGCGGCCACGCAGCGGGGCAGGGCTCCGGTGAGGGCGGCGGCGCCGTGCGCCCCGACCGACAGGCCTCCGTCCGGGGCCTGTTCGACGCGCAGCACGAGCGCGGCCCGCGGCTGCGGCGAGCGGTCCCCGTACAGGGCGGGGCAGACGACGGCGAGCTGGGACAGGGTGGCGCCCGCCCCGGGGGTGACGGCGTCGAGCCGGGCGCTCAGCGCGTCCCGGTCCTGCCAGGGGCGGGCGGCGGCCTGTTCCAGCTCCGCGTGCAGGGCCTCCAGGAAGGAGGTCGCGGGCGCGGCCGGGTCCAGCGGGGCCAGCAGCGCGAACTCCGCCTGCGGCAGGGGGGATCCGAGGGCCGGTACGACGACGGGCACCCGGCCCTGCGCGCCGTGCCCGGTGAGTCCGGCGAGGGCGATCCTGGCGGCGGCGACGGTGAGCAGCAGCAGGCCTTCGGGGGCGCCGCCGGTCATCGCGTGCAGGGCGGCGGCGGCTTCGGGAGCGACGGCGGCGGGCGCGGCAGGAGCGGCGGCGGACTGCGAGGCCTCGGGCTCGAGGAGGGGTTCGCAGAAGGCGCCGGTCAGCTTCGGGAGCCAGTACCCGGCCTGATCGGCGAACCGGGGCGCCGCCGTAGGGTCGTCCCCATGGCCGAACTCTCCGTCACCATCGTTCCGCAGCACTTCTACGTCCTCCCTGACCAGTTGTGGGTGCACCGCCTGCCCCCGGATGCCCCCGTTCCCGCGCTGCCCGCCCGGCCGTGGTCCTCGGTCACCCGGGCCCGGGACGGGCTCACCGTGGTGTGCGCCGAACGCCTGCCGGGCGGCACCGGGCCCGTCAGCGGTCCCTGGCGCGGGCTGTACGGGGCGGACGCCCACGGCCTGGACCTGCCCGGCATGCTGGCGGGCGTGCTGGTGCCGCTGGCCGCCGCCGGGATCGGCGTGTTCGCCGCGTCGACCTTCGACGCGGATCTCGTACTCGTACCGGCCGGGGAGTACGAGCGGGCCCGGACCGCTCTGGAAGCGGCCGGGCACACTCTTTCGTCGGACTGACGCCGGGGGATCAGACCCCGGCGGCGATCCGTGCCGGAGCCACTCCGAGGGCCGGGAAGAGCGCGACGTCCTTGCCGTCGACGCCCCGCATCAGCACGTCGATGGCGGTGCTCATCAGGTCGATGTGGTACTTCGTGAAGGTGCCCAGGCCCAGGCCCAGGTGGACGCCGGGGTGCCGCTCGTTGGCGAAGTGGTTGCCGGGCAGCAGCGGGGCGCAGCTGGTGTTGGTGCCGAAGCCGATCTCGTGGACCTTGGCGTAACGGTCGTCCTTGGCCAGCAGCTTCTCGAGGTTGACGGCGAACTCGGTGCGTCCGGCGACGGCCGGGCGGACCGCGGTGATGCGGCCCTCGACCAGCGTGATGACCGCCGGCTGGTCCGCCATGGCGGCGAGGTCGCGGTAGACCTGCTCCGTCTCGGCGAGGCTGGTCTCGTGACCGCCGCGGTGGACGATGGGCGCGCCCTGGAGGGTGATCTCGCCGTTCAGCGTGAAGTGGGTGTGGAGTTCGAACTCGCCCGAGGCGTTGACCAGCGAGCTGAGCTCGCCGGTGGGCAGGACGACCTGCTGGCCGGGCAGGAGCGGGCCGTGCAGCGAGAACCAGTGCTCGGAGAGCTGGTGCTGGAAGACGGCCTCGGTGCCGAACTCGCGGCCGAGGAAGAGCATGTCGTCGGCCTGGTCGAGGAGCGTCAGGAACTCCTCCTCGATGCCGAGCTCGCGCTCGTAGTCGACCTCGGCCACGACGCGGATGTTGTTGCGCAGGCTCTCCTCGGAGAAGGGCACCGAGAAGCTGGAGAAGGCGCCCATGGCCATGCCCACGAGGTCTTCGTCGTCGAAGTGGACGAACTCGTCGTCGGCGATCCACAGGACGGAGGCGCGGCGGCCGGAGGCGCGGATGGCGGCCATCTCGGCGATCAGGCCCGCGCGGGAGTCGGGGCCGGTCCAGGTGAACTCCTGTACCGGGAAAGTGCCGGTCTCGACGGTGAGCGCGCTGCGCACACCCGGCGACGTGACCAGGAGGAAGACGTCCCCGAGGTCACCCCCGAACACCTTGCGGAACTGCTCCGGGCTGATCGGTACGGGGTGTGCGGTGCTCAAGGAAACCTCCCTGTAAAGGCGTGCCGGGGTGTGAGTGCGTTCACTCACACCCCGGAACACGACTCAAACTCAGCCCTCGAGGCGGTCGTACTTCCCGTACTTGCTGATGCGGGAGCTGATCGACGCCTTCTCCTGGGCGACCGGCTTGTTGCCGGCCTGGACGGACTGCTCGATGGCGGACTGCTGGTCCATGTTGTTCTGGGTCACGTCGACTCCTAGTCGTGTTCTGGTGGAGCACCGGATCCCGCCTTGTGCGGGTCCGGGGTCTGTGGGTCACGGAGCGGGTTGTTCCGCTGCCGTGAGGCGGAGGAGGGCGGCCGCCGCGTCACCGTGTGCGCGCAGCCGTTCCAGGTCGAGCCCGGCACCGAGCCGGGCCGCCGCTCCTCGGGCGATTTCCACGGCGGCCTCCACGAGGTGGCCGCCGATGCTGACGGGATAGAGCGTGGTCCCGAGCGTCTGGCTGGTGATCACCGGATCTCCCCTTCCAGGGCGCGGGCGGCGTCCGCCGCGACGGTGCGCAGGGCCGTGGCGGCCTGCGCGGCGTCCGGATCGGTCTCCAGCTGCTCGGCGAGCGCGGCGATCCCGAGGACGGACCGGCGGCGCGGGCCGGGCGGGAGCCGGTCCAGCTCGGCCGTGATCCAGCGCGCCTGCTCGTCGGCGAGCAGCACGTGCTCGCCGTCGACGGTGAGCTGGAGCGCGGCGCGGCCCACCAGGGGCGGGGCTCCGCCGTTGACGGCCTCCAGCACGGGGGCCAGTTCGGCCCCGCACTGCATCACCGCGGCCGCGGCCTGCGCGCCGCCGGGTACCTGCTGGAGGCGGACGCTCAGGTTGAGGAGCAGGACCACGGCCGCGCGCAGCAGCGCGGGGTCCGCGATGCGGCACAGCTCCTCGTACAGCCGGGATACCCCGGCGGGCTCGAGTGCGACGGTCGCGTCCTCGCCCTCGCCGGTGACCTCGACCCAGCCCGGGACGGGCGCGGGCCGCTCGGGATCGGCGGTGGCGGTGTCCAGGGCGTCCGCGAAGGCGGTCAGCTCCCGGGCGGCGGCTGCCAGTCCGGCCCCGGCCAGGGTCTGCGCGAACTCCCGTACCGGGGTGGCCGCGGTGGCGGTCGTGGGCGCGGCGGCTGTGGATGTGGTGGTCACCGGCTCTCCTCGCTCTCGGTACGGGCCGGGGCGGCCAGGGCGTGGTGGTCGACCTTGTCGTTGACCGTGCGCGGCAGCCGGTCGTGGAACTCGACCCGGGCCGGCACCATGGCGGCGGGCAGCCGTCCGGCGAGCTCGCCGCGCAGGGCGCCGGCGCGGCGCGCCGGGTTCCCGGGCGGTTCGGCGAGCACCACGTGGGCCACGAGGCGGCTGCGGTCTCCCTCCCCGGCGACGGTGACGGCGGCGGCCGTGACCCCGGTGCAGGCGGCGAGCGCGGCCTCGACCTCGCCCGGTTCGACGCGTACGCCGGAGATCTTCAACTGGCGGTCGCGGCGCCCGTGGTAGAGGAGGGTCCCGTCGGCGGTCTCGGTGACGAGGTCGCCGGTGCGGAAGGCCCGGCGGCCGTCGGTCAGGGTGGGGAAGGCGCGGGCGGTGGCCGCCGCGTCCTGCGCGTAGCCGTCGGCCAGGCAGGGCCCGGTGACCAGCAGCTCGCCGGGGCTGCCCGGCGGGACGGGCCGCAGTTCCCCGTCGAGGACCAGGGCGGAGCGTCCGGGCAGCGGCCGGCCGATGGGCAGGACCTCCCCGGGCGGCAGGGCCCCGGCCGTGCGCGGCACCTCGTACAGCGTGGAGGTGACCACGCCCTCGGTGGGTCCGTAGGCGTTGAGCAGCCGTACCGCGCCCATCGGCGAGCCGAGCCAGCGGCGGGCGGCGGCCGTGGTCGCGGCCTCCCCGCCGATCAGCACGGTGGTGAGCGAGGGCGGCGGGCGCAGGTCGCCGCGTACGGCGGCCTCGGCGCCGAGCAGCGTCCAGTAGGCGGTGGGCAGCTGCCACATCGTGATGCCGTGGGCGGCGGTGACCTCGAGCAGCTCGGGCAGCGACCACAGGCCGCCGCCGCGCAGCACGACCCGTCCGCCGGTCAGCAGGGTCGGCCAGATCTCCTCGAGCGCGACGTCGAAGCCGGGCGAGGCGAACTGGAGCGTGACGCTGTCGGGGGTGAGTCCGTAGGCCTCGGCGGCCACCTCGCAGTGCCGGGCGAAGGGGCCGTGCGCGACCCGTACGCCCTTGGGCACGCCGGTGGAGCCGGAGGTGAAGAGCAGGTAGGCGGGGTCCTGTTCGGCCACCGGTACGGGGAAGCCGGGCAGCTGCCCGGCGGTGCCGTGGCCGGGGAAGGTGACCTCCAGGGCCTGCTCCCCCAGTTCCGCGAGCCAGTACGGCGCCCGTTCGGGGGAGGCGACCAGGGCGAGCCGGGCGCCGGCCACCTCCATGGCGCGGCGCACCCGGGCGGGCGGCTGCGCGTCGTCGAGCGGCGCGCACACCAGTCCCGCGCCGGCGGTGGCCAGCAGGGCGACGACCAGTTCGGGCACGCTTGCGGCGACGAGGGCCACCGTGTCTCCGGGGCGGGCGCCGCGCCGGTGCAGCGCGGCCGCGAGGTCGCGGGCGGCGTCGGCCAGGGCTCCGTAGGTCAGGGTCCGGCCCGGGGCTGCGGGGGATCCGGGGAGTTCGGCCGCGGTGCGGCCGGGTTCGCGTGCGGCGCGGTCCAGAACGCGGGCCGCCAGGGTCCGGTTCATCAGCGCATCCTCGCAGCCGGGGGCTCGAAGCTCGTGACGTGCACGCCGGGGTGCAGTCCCTCCGCGGGGGCGCGGAAGTAGCCGTTCCAGTCGTGGGAGAACAGCTCGACGCGGGTGGTGCCGGCCTCGGCCACGGTGAACACCGAGGCGCGCTGGTAGCGCAGCAGCTCCTCGAGGCGTTCGTCGATCTTCACGCCGGCGGTTTCGAGGTGGCCGCGCAGGTCCTCGTAGAACCGGTCCAGCTCGTTCTGTACGTAGGCCCAGCACCATTCGTAGATGAGCCAGGACTCCTTGTCCGGCACCCAGCGGGCCAGCTTCTCCATCATGTCCGGCTGGGAGGCCACCTTGCCCTCGTTGGGGACGGCGGGCGACTCGATGTACTGCCAGAGCAGGGCGCGGGCCCGGTCGACGGCCGCGCCGAGGACGGTGGAGGTGTCGGCGAGCGCGGCGTCGGCCAGCGAGCGGTAGAAGTCCTCGTAGCCGAGGATTCCCTCGGTGTGCAGGTAGGTGGCGAGGCGGCGGGTGATGCCCCGGTTGTGCAGGGCCTGCAGGACGGCGCCGAAGAGGTACATGCGCACCCAGTCCTCGCGGGTCATCGTGGAGTGCCCGACGACGACCTCGACCTCCTCCACGTCGTCCGGGAGGTAGGTGCGGGTGATGGTGTCCAGCTGGTACTTCTCGCGGTGGGCGGCGCTGCCCATCTCGGCGTTGGGCAGCAGCACGCACTCGTAGATCATGATGTCGTCGTGGATGCCCATCTCGAGCATCCGGCACAGGCCGCGGGCGAAGGTCTCGGGGGTCTCGTTCGGCAGGCCGACGATGACCTCGGTGTAGGCCTCGACGCCGCGCTCGCGGAAGGCCGCGGCGAGCTTCTCGTAGTTCTTGGCCGGCATGTTGGAGCGCTTGACCTGCTCCAGCACGTCCTGGGTGCCGCTCTGCATCGCGAGGATGGTGCCGTTCGACATGCCGTTGACCGCGAACATCGAGCTGATCTGCACGATCCGGTCGTTGGCGTTCTTCGCGTAGCTGGTGACGAACTTGCCGGGGAAGCCGCTCTCCTGCTTGTTGCGCACGAGGTGCTCGGCGAGGCCGACGTCCCGCGGGAGGATGCCGAAGTTGGCGTCGGCGCACAGGATCGCCGACACGTTCTGCTCGGTGAAGTAGTCGATCTCGGCGTGCAGCCGGTCCTCGTCGAACTTGCGGATCTTCGACTGGTTCGCGGAGCCCCAGTCGCAGAAGGTGCAGCTGTAGGGGCAGCCGCGGTTGGTCTCCCACAGCACGGTCGGCTGGTAGCCGGCCGCGCGGGCCGCCTCGAAGGAGGGCTCCATCAGGCCGGTGAGCCAGGGGCTGGGCACGTCGATCTCGCGCGGCAGCTGCCCGCCGAGCGGGTTGCGGCGGACCGTGCCGTCCTGGTCCCGGTAGCTGAGCGAGGGGACCGAGGCGAAGTCGGGCTCGTCCTGGAGCAGGGCCCGCAGCAGCTCGGAGAAGGGCGCCTCGCCCTCCTTGTGGATGGCGAAGTCGACGTACGGGTGCTTCTGCAGGAACTCGGCGGCGTTGTCCGGCACGTGCGGGCCGCCGACCACGGTGACCGCGTCGGGGAAGCGCTCCTTCACGGCGCGGCAGGCCGCCATGTTCTTGTTGAAGTTCCACAGGTAGCAGGACATCGCGAAGACCGCCGGGTCCTCCATGAGCGAGACCGGGTCCTTGGCCTGCTCGGGCAGGAAGAACGGCTGCTCGAAGGTGTAGGCCTCGACGAGGTCGGGCTGGGTGTCGGCGTAGGAGCGCAGGGCGCCCCAGACGGCGGGAAGGTACGCGGAGCGGCTGAAGGCGGATACGTAGATCCTGCGCTTGGCAGCGTTCACCGTGCCCGTCGTACTCATGCTCCGCTCACCTCTTCCCGTTCGTGGCCGGCCCTGGCGAGGAACCGTGGCCGTTCTGGGAATGAGCACAACCGCCGTGACTACAGAGCCGCTTGAAGGCCGATAGACGTCCAGGCCAGAGCGGGTGCCGGGGGTTCGGGAAGGGTGTAGGGAAGGCCGGGAACCACCCTCGGCCGAAGCCCTGGCCGGCCCCGGAACCCGGATGCCGGCCGCAGCGCTCCGCCCACCTCGGCCGACGGCTTGCCGCGTGTGACGACCTCGGCCACAGAAGGTGCGCCCAGACGCGAGCCGCGGCCGCACGACGGCCTTCCGGAATTCGCTCAGCCCCCCACCGGCCCCGGCCACTCCACTCGCTTGTCCGTCCCGGCCCCCGCCGTGGCGGCGAGCACTGCTGGTTGCCGGGCGGAGGACCCACCGGGGAACGCTGGAGAGCGGCTACAGGGCGAGCAGCCGCCCGCCGGCGGGCGCAGCCCCGCCCCCCGGCTGCCGGGCCGGGAACCCGGCGGACACCGGCCCCTGTCGACTGCGGGCCTCCCTCGCTGCCGTTACTTCCCGACATATAGAGAGGGCGCAGCCCCCGCACGCCTCTGACCTGGGAAAATGCCCTATGCGAAGGAACCCTAGGATGCCGATATCGGCATCCTAGGGTTCCTTCGCTATCGCAGGACGTCATGACCACCAGCGACATCCAAGGGGATCCCGAAGCTCCTTCACCTGTCACAGGTGACATGTCGCCAAGAGTCACCGAGGGAACTGCCGGGTTCGTTCACTTACCTGTGACGACATGTCATCTGCAGTAATGTCGAGTACACGGACGACACGGCCAGTTCTCCTTCTCCCGCGTCATGGCGATGCTTCACAAGGACTCCGGCATCACCGGCGACGCCTTCCGGGTCTTCTGGTACTGCGCTGTTCAGACCTACGAGCAGGGCGGGGCAACTGCCGGTGAGGCGGCCGAGTACCTCGGGCTGACGCCACAGGCCGCCCGCCGGATTGCGAAGAAGCTCGCAGAGAACAAGCTCTTCCTCGTTGCCGACGTGGTGGGACGAACGGTCAAGTACCGCGCCAGTCCTCACGCTCGAAGGTCTCGCGGCGCGGATAGGGAACCTTTCGCACCTGAAGCAGAACGTGCTGATGAAGTACGCGATCCTCGGCGGTCTCGAGCAGGCCGTGGAGATCACGGCAGCCGAGCTGGCTGAACTCGTCGGCGTTCCCGCCCCGCACTTCTCCCGCACCCGTCGCGAGCTGGAGGCGGACGGCTGGCTGGAGTTCACGCACAAAGAGGGCCAGGTGAAGTTCTTTCGACTGGGTGAGAAGTCGACGGGGCGGCAGGTGGTCGTTCCCCTCCGCAAGGCCGACGGCTGAGCGGTACACCGCCCCCGGTGATCCGCTCGGGGCGGTCGGAGGCTCCGGCGCCGTCCCTTTGAGTGCGATTCGAGTGGGCCCTGAGAGGCTGCGGCAACCTCGCGTCTCCTGAGGAGCCCATCATGCAGACCTTCGCACCGCCCGCCGCCGCGTCCGCTGCGGCGTCACAGCCGGGACCGGGGGTCCCGCGCATCGAACTCCTGCCCGACGAACGCCACCGAGTGGCCGCGCTCGCCCATGAGTACGCGCGGGACTCGGCCGACCTGGACGCCCGGCGGTCCCTTCAGCTCGCCGCCCTGATGTCACACGAGCTGCCGCGTTCGCTGCGCCGGCTGATGACCGACTTCCGGCTGTCCGGAGCCCCGCACGCGGGCTTCCTCGTCAGCGGCCTGCTCATCGACGAGAACGCCCTGGGGCCGACGCCCACGCGCTACCAGGAGCGCCCCGACCGTCCCGAACTGCGGTACGCCGACGCCGTGCTGCGGCTGATCGGCTCCCTCCTCGGCGAGCCCTTCTCGTTCAGCAGCCAGCAGCGCGGGCGCCTCATCCTCGACCTGTACCCCGTGCCCGGGCACGAGTTCGACCAGCTCGGCTCCGGCTCCACGGCCATGCTGGACTGGCACACCGAGGACGCCTTCCACCCGCACCGCGCGGACTGGATGATGCTGATGGGCCTGCGCAACCACGACGCGGTGGCCACGACCTTCGCCGCCATGGAGGACGTCGAGCTCGACGAGGAGCACCGCGCGGTGCTGTTCGAGAAGCGCTTCGCGATCCTGCCGGACCAGTCGCACACCAAGAGCTTCAACCAGGCCACCGGGGCCGCCGACGCGACCGAGGCGACCGAGAGCGAGCAGTTCCGCCGCATCGACACCATGGCGAACCGGCCCGAGCCGATCGCCCTGCTGGACGGCGACCCCGCCGCTCCGTGGCTGCGCGTGGACCCCCCGTTCATGCACACCAACCCGCTCGACCCGCAGGCCGCCGAGGCGCAGAACGCGCTGCTGGCCGCGATCGAGGCGAAGCTGACCGACGTGACGATCGGCAACGGCGACCTCTTCGTCATCGACAACAAGCGCGCGGTGCACGGCCGCCGGCCGTTCGCGGCCCGCTATGACGGCACCGACCGCTGGCTCAAGCGCATCAACCTCACCGCCGACCTGCGGCGCAGCGCCGGTTCCCGGCGCGGTGACCACGGCCGGGCCGTGGTCTGACCCCGGCCCGCGGACGACGGGCTGCGGGCGGACACCCCCTCGCGCACATCCCGTCGCGCACATCCCGTCGCGCACTTCCCGTCGCTGGCACCTCGTCGCTGACACCCCCGTCGCGGACACCTCGTCGCGGACCTTTTCCTCTTGAAAGGATTCAAGGCCTTGGCCGCTGAACCCAACCTGATCCGACGCCACCGGCTGTTCCGCCGGTTCTGGCTGGCGCGCGCGGTCTCGCTGATCGGCGACGGCGCGGCCATGGTGGCCCTCGTCCTGCTGGTCAGCCGCGGCGAGCACGCCGCTACCGCCGTGTCGCTGATCCTCCTGGCCGAGTCCGTGCCGCGGTTCTTCGGGCCGCTCGCCGGGGCGCTGGCCGACCGGATGGGCGTGCGGCGCCTGCTGATCGCCGCCGAGCTGGTGCAGGCCGTGGTCTTCGGTGTCATCGTGCTGGCCCGCCCGGGCCTGGCCGTGCTGGTGCCGCTGGTCGCGGTGGCCGCCGCCGCCTCCACCGTGTTCTCCGCGGCCGGCCGTACGGTGGTGCCCCGCCTGGTCGACGAGGCCGACCTGATGCCCGCCAACGCGTGGATGGGCACCGCCTTCAACCTGCAGGGCGCGCTCGGCCCGGTGCTCGGCGGCCTGTTCACCGCATGGGGCAGCGCCTACGGTGCGCTCGCGATCAACGCGGGCACCTTCGTGGTGTCGGCCCTGCTGCTGACGCGCATCCCGGCGCTGGAGCCGCTGCGCACCGGCGAACGCAAGACCCTGCTGGGCGACACCGTCGAGGGGCTGAAGTTCGTACGCCACCACCGGGTGGCGCGCGCCATCGTGCTGCTGCTCCTGCTCGGCCTGTTCTTCGGCTCGCTGGACAACCTGGCGCTGGTCTTCCTCGCCGAGCACTCGCTGAACACCGGTGAGACCGGATTCGGCGTACTGTCCGCGTCCTTCGGCGTCGCCATGATCGCCGCCTCGCTGTGGCTGGTCCGGGCGGCCGAGAGCCGCTCGCCGGTGTGGGTGCTGATGGCGGGCTGGTTCTTCACCGGGCTCGGCCTGCTGCTGACGGCCGCCGCTCCGGTGCTGTTCGCGGCGATCGCCATGCAGCTGATCGCGGGACTGGGCAACGGCGTGGCCAACGTCGGCGAGGAGACCCTGCTGCAGAAGGCCGTACCCGCCGAGGTCCTCGGCCGGGTCGGCGGCACCCTGTCCTCCGCCGCCTTCTTCGGCAGCACGGCCGGCTACCTGGCGGGCAGCCTGCTGAGCCCCGACGGCAACCCCCGGCTGGTCTTCGTGATCGCCGGCGGGGGCATCTTCCTGGCCCTGGCCCTGTGCGGCCCGGCCCTGCTGTCGGCGCGCGCCGCACTGGCGGCGGCCCCGGCCGAGCACGCCCCGGCCGAGCACGCGCCGGAAAAGGACGCGCCGGAAGACGACCACCGTCCGTCCCCCGTCCCCTCCGGCCAGGGCCTCGCCCAGCCCGGAAGCGCGCCATGACCCCACCCGCCGCGGTCTCCAGCGGCCGCCGCCCGGCCAAGGGCTACCTGAACCCGTCGGTGGTCCCGCAGCCCCTGCTGCACCGCTGGTACGCCTGGTGCCACCTGGTGCCGCCGCACACCGCGGCGCTCAACCTGCGCGAGCGCTACCTGCCCCAGCTGCGCAGCTACCTGCGCTCCCCGCAGGTGCACGCCTCCGCGCTGAGCAATCCGGCCCGGTACGGCGGCCCGTTCCTCGCCCCGTACGGCGGCAGCCCCGAGGACGTCGAGGAGCTGCTGGCCGCCACCGAGACGGCCGCGGCTCCCCTGCTGCGGCTGGCCGGGGACATCAAGGACGCCCAGCGGATGCTCGCCGAGCAGGCCGACGGCAGGCCGATGGAGTCCCTGTACGCACAGGTCCCCGACAGCCTGCGCGGGCTGGTCGAGCTGGTCTACGACACCGGCAACCGGCCGCGGCTGCGCTTCTTCGAGCCGCTGGTCCACCGGGCGTTCGCGGCGGAGCTGGCCCGGGGCCAGGTGATCTCCCTGGCCCCGCGCCCGGACCTGGAGCAGCCCTTCACCTTCGGCAGCCCGATCCTGGCCAACCCGCAGCGGCTGGACCTGCGGATCCCGTTCGCCGACCCTCGCCTCGACGAGCTGTACGCGGCCCGCCGCGGCGCCGCCGACGTGGCGGGCCTGGCCGAGCTGCTGCTCGGGGACGAGGCGTCGGACCGGACCGCGGCGGCCGCCTTCGCGGGCCTGTTCACGGAGACCGCCCCGGCCCCGTACGATCCCGCGCCGGCGGGCGCCGTACGGATGCGCTACCTCAACCACGCCACGGTCCTCCTGGAGACGGACTCCACGGCCGTGCTCCTGGACCCGCTGCCCGGCTACGCCGACGACGGCCACCGCCACCTCACGCTGGCCGACCTGCCCGAGCGGCTGGACGCGGTGGTCCTGAGCCACCTGCACTGCGACCACGTGTCGGTGGAGGCGCTGCTCCAGCTGCGGCACCGCGTGGACACGGTCTTCGTGCCCCGGGGCGGCGGCGGTTCGCTGGAGGACCCGAGCCCGAGGCTGCTGCTCCAGGCGCTGGGCTTCACCTCGGTGGTGGAGCTCGGCGAGATGGAGTCCGCGCGGATCGGCGAGGACGCCGAGGTCACGATGCTGCCGTTCCTCGGCGAGCACGGCGACCTCGACATCCGCTCCAAGGCGGTCCCGCTGGTGGAGATCGCCGGCCGGCGGGTGCTGTTCGCGACGGACGCGGTGGACATCGACCCGGACCTGTACCGCCGGGTGCAGGAGAGCACCGGGGACGTGGACACGGTCTTCATCGGCCTGGAGTGCGTGGGCGCACCGCTGTCGTGGCTGTACGGACCGCTGATGGAAGGCACCCAGGACCGCGCCCACGACCAGGCCCGGCGCCTGAAGGGCTGCGACGCGGACATGGCGGAACGCCTGGTCAAGCGCTTCGGCGCGAACGAGGTCTTCGTCTACGCCCTGGGCCTGGAACCGTGGCTGCGCCACCTGACCGGCTCCGCCTACGACCCGCAGTCCGAGCAGATCCGCCAGACGGACCTCCTGCTGGACCGCTGCCGCCACCGCGGCATCCCGGCCGAACTCCTCTACCGGCGCGGCGAACGCCTCTGGCCGGCGCGCCCCTCCTGACCCCGCCCCGGCGCGCGGCGGCGGGAGTACTCAGCTGCTGAGGTCCGCGATGACGTTGGCCACGACCCAGGTGGCCCACAGCAGCGGCAGTATCGCCACGTAGGCGAGCGGCCGTGCGTGCACCGGCGGGCCCTCGTCCAGCGGCTGGCGGCCCGGCGCCGGCGCGGAGGGCGGGAGCTTGCCGAACTTGATCGAGGCGATCAGGTTCCAGATCAGCGTGAACGGCGTGAAGAACACCAGGGAGAACGGGCTCCACCAGCCCTGGCAGAGCGTCTTCGTGGTCATGATGCGCACGAGCGCCCGTCCGCACTGGCGGCAGAAAGGGCCGTCGAGGCGGTGGAAGCGCATCAGGATCAGCACGCCCACGTGCGCCCGGACCGCGAAGTCCGCCGCCTCCGCAGCCCCGCAGTTGCGGCACCCGCGCGCGGCCGCGGGCGCGGGCGCCTGGCCGTATGCGTACGGGGCCGCGTACTGCGGGTGCTGCGGGTGGGGCGGGTGGGGCGGCTGGCCCGGAGCGGCGGGCTGCGCGTACGGGTTCTGCCCGGGCGGAGCGCCAACGTACTGCTGCGGGGGAACGGGAGCGCCGGAATAGGGGTTCGGCGAGGAGGTGGTCATTGCAGGCCTTCAGGATCGGCGCGAGCGGGACACCGGCGCCCGGCACCGCACCCCACCGAACAGCGCCTGCTTCCGGGCGACTTCACGGAGGAAGCAGGAGCATCGAACACCAGTGCCTTCGTACGGCCCGAACGTATCAGGCACTTGGACACCGGACGGAATCCCGAGCCCGCCGGGAGCGTGTCGCGCCCCGTCCCGGGGACGAGCGCGACGCCGCGGGCAGGAGGGGCGCGGTCGCGGTACGCGGTGCAGCCGCCGGGGCGGTGTGCCGCGTCTGCGGTACCGGGGACGGACGGGACGCGGGATCATCGGGTCCATGGTCATGCCCCCCTCCAGCAGCGCGGAGCCGTCGGCGGCCGAGGTGCTGCTCCGCACATGGGCCTGTACCGCACGGTCCTGGCCGAAGGGCAGCACGAGGACCTGGTCACCCTGCTGAACCGCGACCTCCTGCTGGCGCAGTGGCCCGTCCTGCGCACCCTGGTCAGCAGGCATGTCCGGCAGGTCTGGGAGGAAGCCTTCCCCGAGCTGGCCACCGCGGGGTCCGCCGCGGCGTGAAACTGAGCGACCTGCACCGGCGCCTCCTGGCCGCCGACCCCGACACCGGCGAGGAGTGCGAGGTCGACGTCCTCAAGGAGCACTTCTGGACCCCGCCCGCCCAGACGGAGTACGGGCCGGTCCTCGCCTTCGACTCCGTCATCGGCACCAAGGTCCGCGCCCTGGCCGACCGCGGCGCCGTCCGCGACCTCATCGACGTGCACGCCGCCTCCCGCCACCGCACCACCAACGAGCTGGAGCGCCTGGGCGAGCGGCACGGCCGCGACGAGTTCCGCCTCCACGATCTCCGCGACCGCCTCGCCGGCGCGGACTGGGCCGACGACGAGGAGTTCGCCCGTGCTTATCGGGCGTACGGTCGGACCGGGGTGTGACTCCGGGGGTGCCGGACCGGTCACGGAGGTGCACTTCGTGCAGCCTGCCGCTACCTGTTCAGGTGGCGCTCGATCAGGCGCTCGGCCAGGGTGTGGCCGTACGCGCGCGCGGTCTCCATGGGAGTCCCCCCGGCCGGGGAGGCCAGCCCCGGATCGGCTCCGTAGGCGAGGAGGATCGCGGTGGCCACCGCGTTCGGCGGGTTTCCGGACTGGAGGGCGCCGTCGCCTTCGAGGTCGACCGCGTGATCGAGCAGGGTCTCCCCGCAGCAGACCTCGTTCGGATCGGCCCCCGCGTCGAGCAGACGCGTGAGGGTCTCGTAATCGGAGATCTCAACGGCCTGATGGGCCGGGGTCCAGGGACTTTCCATGGTGACTGCCATCCCTCGGCTGCGACGGACGTGTGATTGATCTTAGTGTTCGGAACGTCCCTGGCGAACTGCCCGATCACCGGTCCGGCCCCGGTGGATGTTCGTCCACCGGGGCCGGGCTGTGGGGTTTTCGGTTGTGTCAGTGGGCGGTGGAGTCCTGCAGGGCCGGGGTGGAGGCCTTGCCGAGGGTGGTGGTGTCGGTGGGGGTGGGGTTGGTGCCGCGGAGGGGGACTTCCTTGATGAACAGGGCGGCGGCGAAGCCGAGTACGGCGATGGCGGCGCAGACCAGGAAGGCCCAGTGGGTGCCGATGGCGACGGCGTACTGGTAGGCGTCGCGGACGGTGTCGGGCAGGAGGGCCAGGCTGGCGGCGTCGAGCTGTGCGGAGTTGAGGGGGGCGGCCTGGGGGCCGAGGCGTTCGGTCATGGCGGCGGTGACCTGGGTGGTGAACAAGGTGCCCATCAGTGCCACGCCGAAGGCTCCGCCGAGGGTGCGGCCCAGGGCCGTGGTGGAGGAGGCGACGCCCATGTCCTTCAGTTCCACGCTGTTCTGGGCGACCAGCATGGTGATCTGCATGAGGAAGCCGACTCCGGCGCCGAGCACGGCCATGTAGAGGCTGGACAGCAGGCGGGGGGTGTGGGTGTCCATGGTGGCCAGGAGCAGGAGGCCGGCGACCACGAGGGCGCCCCCGGTGACCAGGAAGGCCTTGTACTTGCCGGTGCTGCTGGTGATCCGGCCGGTGATCATCGAGACGGTGAGCATGGAGGCCAGCAGGGGCAGCAGGAGCAGGCCGGAGTTGGTGGCGGAGGCGCCCTGGACGGTCTGGAGGAAGAGGGGGAGGTAGAAGACGGCGCCGACGGTGACGAAGCCGACGAGGAAGCCGATCAGGGCGATGAGGCTGAAGTTGCGGTTGCGGAAGACGTGCAGCGGCAGGACCGGTTCGGCGGCCTTGGTCTCGGCGTAGAGGAAGGCCGCCGTGGACAAAACGCTGAGGATGATCAGGCCGATGATCTGGGCGGAGGCCCAGGCGTACTCGGTACCGCCCCAGGTGGTGACCAGGACGGTGGAGGTGATGGCGGCGGTCAGCAGGGCCGCGCCGGCGTAGTCGACCTTCGGGCGGGGGCCGGTCCGCTCCTGCCGGGGCAGGTGCAGCACCAGCGAGACCATGGCCAGGGCCAGCAGGCCGAGGGGCAGGTTGATGTAGAAGGCCCAGCGCCAGCCCAGGTAGTCGGTGATCGCGCCGCCGATCAGCGGGCCGCCGATCATCGACAGGGCCGAGAC
>NZ_JBVJFA010000028.1:0-94996 GCF_055588085.1 Streptomyces sp. NPDC046303 | reverse complement strand
CGATCTGGCACAACCGGGCCAACGGCACAGCCATCACACGATCACTCATCGCCTACGACCACTGACGAAGACTTCGGACTTACTCGTCTAGGGGGTGGGGGCGTCTGGTGGATCAGGGCCAGAGCAGCTCGCGCACCCACTCCCCGGCCGGATCGCGCCGGTAGCGCAGCCGTACGTGCCGGCGCGCGGCATCGCCCTGGAAGAACTCCACCTCGTCCGCGTCCAGCACGTACCGCGTCCAGGTCGGTGCCGGAGCGTCCGGCTCGGCCCCGGCCCGCTCCCAGGCCTCCGCGGAGGCGCGTACGAGCTCCTCCCGCGAGCCGAGCACCTCGCTCTGGCGGCCCGTGAGCGCGGCGGCGAGCGCCCCGCGCGAGCGGACCGCCAGGTCCGCCCGGCTCTCCTGCGGCCCGCACGCGCCGACCCGGCCCCGCACGCGCACCTGGCGCCCCACGGTGGGCCAGTAGAACGCGAGCGCGGCCGCCGGCTGCCCCGCCAGCTGCACGCCCTTGGCGCTGGTGGCGTGCGAGGCGAAGTGCCAGCCGCGCTCGTCGGCGTCGTGCAGCATCAGGACCCGCACGTCGGGCCGCCCCTGCCCGTCCACGGTCGCCAGACACACGACGTGCGGCTCCACCTGCCCCGCCGAGACGGCCTGCACGAACCACTCCCGGAACAGCCCGAGCGGCTCCCCCGGCGCGCTCCCGGCGTCGAAGCCGGGAAGCGGGACGTCCCAGACGCGCAGGGAGTGCAGGGCGGCACGGAACGCATCGGCGGTCGTCTCGTTCGTCATGCCGCGAGCCTAGGGGGTGTGGCCGAAGGGTTCACGGGGGGCGCCCGGCGCGCGAGCGGCGTTCAATGGACGTATGCGACGCAACAGCAAGCGCAGGGGGCTGGCAGTGGTCGCAGGGCTCGCCCTGGCGGCCCCGGCCGTCGCCGCCGCACCGTCGCCGAGCCCCGGCGGCTTCGACGTGACGGTGGCCCTGGACAAACTGGACACGCAGGTGCGGGACGGCATGCGGCGCACCGGGGTACCCGGTGTGGCGGTGGCCGTGGTCCACGACGACAAGGTCGTCTACCTCAAGGGCTTCGGCGTCCGCAGCACCGCCTCCCCGGGCCAGAAGGTCGGCCCGGACACCGTCTTCCAGCTGGCCTCGGTCTCCAAGCCGGTGGCCGGCACCGTCCTGGCGCAGGCCCTCGGCGCCGACGGCTTCGACGCGCCGCTCAAGGGCATCACGCTCAAGGACCCCTGGGTCAGCTCGCACGTCACGGCGGCCGACCTGCTCTCGCACCGCTCGGGCCTGCCGGACCACTCCGGCGACCTCCTCGAGGACCTGGGCTACGACCAGTCGTACATCCTGTCCCACCTGCGCTACGAGCCCCTCAGCCCGTTCCGCACCAGTTACGCGTACACGAACTTCGGCTTCACCGCGGCCGCCGAGGTCGTCGCCAAGGCCAAGGGCGTGCCCTGGGCCAAGCTCTCCGAGGACCTGCTGTACAAACCCGCCGGGATGAACCACACCAGCTCCCGCTTCAGTGACTACGCGAAAGCGGCCGACCGCGCCCTGACCCACGTCAAGACCGGTGACGGCACCTGGAAGCCGGTCCACGTCCGCAACGCCGACGCGCAGACCGCGGCCGGCGGCGTCAGCTCCAACGCCCGGGACATGGCCCGCTGGCTGCGCCTCCAGCTGGGCGGCGGAAAGATCGACGGCCGGCAGGTCATCAACAGCGAGGGCCTGGCCGAGACCCACGTCCCGCACAGCATCAGCCAGCCGCCCGCCGAGCCCAACGCCCAGCCCGCCTTCTACGGCCTCGGCTGGAACGTGCGCTACGACGACCGCGGCCGGCTGCGCCTGAGCCACGCCGGCGGCTTCGCACTCGGCGCCAACACCAACGTCACCCTGGTCCCCGCCGAGAAGCTCGCCATCGTGGTGCTCACCAACGGTGCCCCCGTCGGCCTCCCCGACGCCCTCGCCCTCGGCTTCGTCGACACCGCCGAGTACGGCAGGCCCAGCCGGGACTGGCTGCCCCTGCTGGCCGAGGTCTACAAGCAGCAGCTCGGCGAGGGCCGCTCGAAGACGGACTTCGCCAAGCCGCCCGCCGACCCGAAGCCGGCCCGCGCGGACGCCGCGTACACCGGTACGTACGACAACCCGTTCTACGGGCGGGCCACCGTCACCGCCGGCCCGGACGGCGAGCTGGTGCTGCGCCTGGGGCCGAAGCCGACGGGCTTCCCCCTCACCCACTACGACGGGGACACCTTCAGCTTCGAGACGGTCGGCGAGAACGCCATCGGCCGCACCGGGGTGACCTTCACCGACGGCAAGATGCGGGTGGAGTACCTGGACGCCAACGGCCTCGGCACCTTCCAGAAGGCCGGCTAGGGGGTGTCTGACGGAGGTCCGCAGGGTCACCCGCGGCCCAGGATCACCGTCCCGGACGAGCAGAACCAGCCGCCCGTGCCCGAGGCCAGGGCCACCTCCGGCAGGCGGCGGCCGCCGCCGCCGCGTTTCGCGACCTGCCCGGGACCGGCCTCGCCGCGGAGCTGGCGGACCGCTTCGACCAGGAGGAACAGGCCGCGCATGCCCGGGTGGCAGGCCGAGAGGCCGCCGCCGTCCGTGTTGACCGGGAGTTCCCCGTCGCGCAGCAGCCGGCCCTTCTCCACGAAGGCGCCGCCCTCGCCCTTCGCGCAGAAGCCGAGGTCCTCCAGGGTCACCAGGGTCATGTACGTGAAGGCGTCGTAGATCTCGGCCACGTCCACGTCCGCCGGGGTCAGGCCCGCCCGCGCGAACGCGATGCGGCCCGAGACCGCCGCCGGGGAGACCGTGAAGTCCTCCCACTCCGACATGGTGGTGTGGGAGACGGACGTACCGGTGCCCAGGATCCACACCGGGGCCTTGGCCGTGTCCGGGACGTAGTCCTCCGCCGCCAGGAGCACCGCGCAGCCGCCGTCCGAGCGGATGCAGCAGTGCAGCTTCGTGAAGGGGTCCGCGATCATCTCGGAGGACAGGACGTCGTCCACCGTCAGCGGATCGCGGAACATCGCGTCCGGGTTCGTCGCCGCGTTCGCCCGCGCCTGCACGGCCACCGAGGCGAGCTGCTCCAGCGTCGTCCCGTACTCGTGCATGTGGCGGCGGGCGGCCATCGCGTACTTCGAGATCAGCGTGTGGCCGTACGGGACCTCGAACTGCAGCGGCCCCCGCGCCCCGAAGGAGAGGTTCGAGGTGCGCCGCCGGGCCTTGATGTCGGCGCGGGCCGTGGACCCGTAGACCAGCAGCACGGCGTTGGCGTGCCCGGCGGCGATCGCGTCCGCCGCGTGGGCCGCCATGACCTCCCAGGTCGAGCCGCCCACCGAGGTGGAGTCCACCCAGGTGGGGCGCAGGCCCAGGTACTCGGCCACCTCGACCGGCGCGAGCGTGCCGAGGCCGGCCGAGGCGAAGCCGTCGATGACGGAGCGGTCGAGGCCGGAGTCGGCCAGGGCGCGCCGGGCGGCCTGCGCGTGCAGGGCGTACGGGGTGGGGCCGTCGACCCGCCCGCAGTCGGAGAGCGCGACACCGACGACCGCGACCTTCCGGCGCGGGCGGGCGGCGGGCGGGGGTCCGGGTGTGAGTCCAGGCATGCCGGAACCGTACAGCTGACGCAGCGTCAGTTTCTAGACCTGCGCCGCCCGGCCCCGAGCATCCGCCGCCGCCCGGCCCTGTGCATCTGCCGCCGCCCGCCCTAACATGACGCCCCGTCAGTTTCGCCCCCCGGCTGTCGCTGGGAGGTGCCTCCAGGAGGAGCCCGACGATGGATGCCGCCTTCACCGCGGAGCAGGACGAGATACGCCGCACCCTGCGCGAGATCCTGGGCAAACGCTGCGGCCCCGACGAGGTCAAGGCCGCCGCCCGCACCGGCGCCGGACACGACCGCGACTTGTGGCAGCAGCTCGCCCAGCGGCTCGGGCTGCCCGGCCTCGCCGTCGCCGAAGAGTACGGGGGCGTCGGCTGCGGCCCCGCCGACCTGGCGCTGGCCTGCGAGGAGACCGGACGGGTGCTGCTGCCCTCGCCGCTGCTCGCCACGGCCGCGCTCTGCGTACCGCTGATCACCGCCCTCGGCAGCCCGGCCCAGCGCTCCGAGCTGCTCCCGCCGCTGGCCGCCGGCGGGCTCACCGCCGCCCTGGCCGTCCCCGGCCCGGCGCTGGCCACGGCCCTCGCGCTGACCGGCGACAACGCCGCCGGCCCGTGGTCCGGCGGCGGCCGCGCGGGCGGGGTGCAGGCCCGCGCCGCCGCCGGAGCGGACGGCGGCTGGCGGCTGTACGGGGAGGCCGCCCAGGTGCTCGACGGGCACAGCGCCTCGCTGCTGCTGGTCGCCGCGCACACCGGCGGCTTCGCCCGCAGCCGCACCCTCCTCTTCCTCGTACGGGAGGACGCGCCCGGCCTCGTACGGGAACGGCAGACCACCCTGGACGAGACCCGCCCCCAGGCCCGGATCCAACTGCGCGACGTACCGGCCGAGTTGCTGGGCAGCGAACAGGACGACGTGCTCGAGGCCCTCGCCGCCACCGGCCGTACCGCCGCCGCCGTGCTCGCCGCCGAGGCGGTCGGCGCCGCCGGCCAGGCGCTCGCCCGGACCGTGGAGTACGTGGGCCGGCGCGAGCAGTTCGGCCGGGCGATCGGCTCCTTCCAGGCGGTCAAACACCGCCTCGCCGACCTGTACGTGCAGGTGGAGGCGGCCCGCTCGGCGGCCTACTACGCCGCCTGGGACCCGCGGCAGGGAGCCCTCGCCCTCGCCCAGGCCCTGGAGGCCCTGCGGACGGCGGCGGCCGAGGCGATCCAGCTGCACGGCGGCATCGGCTTCACCTGGGAGCACGACGCGCACCTCTACTTCAAGCGGGCGGCGGCCGACGAGCTGCTGTTCGGTCCGGTCCACCGGCTGCGGGCGTACGCCGCGGACCGCGCGGGCCTGTTCACCCCGCCCGCCTCGCCTGCGCCCGAGTCCGCACCTGCGCCCGAGTCCGCACCCGCGTCCGTCCCCGCGTCCGCGCCCGTTTCCGAGAAGGTGGCCGTCTGATGGCTCGCGTGGCCCCCGGCGTCAAGCTCATGCAGAAGGTCTCCTCGACCATGCTGTTCGCCAAGATCGCACCGCACTTCATCCCCGCGCTGGACAAGGCGGTGCACAGACTGACCCGCGGCAAGGTCATCCTCAGCGCCCAGATGCTGCCGGGTCTGATCCTCACCGCCAAGGGCGCCAAGACCGGCGAGCCGCGCACCACCCCGCTCGCCTGCATGCCGGAGGAGGACGGGGTGAGCTGGCTGCTCATCGGCTCCAACTTCGGCCGGCCCGGGCACCCGGCATGGACCGGGAACCTGCTCAAGCACCCGGACGCGTCCGTGAGTTGGAAAGGCCGCGACATCGCCGTACGGGCCCGGCTGCTGGCGGGGGAGGAGCGTGCGGAGGCGTGGCGGGCGGTGCTGGGGTTCTGGCCGCCCTACGCGACGTACCAGGCGCGCATCGAGCGCGAGATCAGGCTGTTCCGCCTGGAGCGTCGCTGATCACAGGCGGTCGGGGGCATCGGTGCCGGGGCGGCGGACCCTCTCCAGGGCCCGCCGTCACTTGGTCGGCTTCTTGCCCGTGATGCCGAGGTGGACGAGCAGCGCCAGGTTCGGCTTGAGCTCGGCCTGCTTGACGCCCCAGGTCGTGAACCCCTTCTGGTGCGAGGCGACCGCGGCCAGCATCGCGACCAGCGAACCGGCCATCGCCGCGGGGCTCACGTCCTTGTCGACCTTGCCCTTGGTCTGGAGCTCCTTCATCGACTCCGTGAGGGAGTTGGTGACGGAGTTGAGGATCTTCATGCGGATCTTGTAGAACCGCTTGTCGCCCTCGGCCGCGCCGAGGTCGACGACCCGCAGGATCGCGTCGTTGCGACGCCAGAAGTCCAGGAAGCCTTCGACGAGTTCCTCGGCGGCGGTCCAGCCGGACTTGCCGACCCAGGTGCGGCCCTCGACGAGCTGCGTCAACTGCGCGCCCTCGGTGGCCATTTCCTCGGCGATCTCCAGGACGGCGCCCTCGACGTCCGGGAAGTACTGGTAGAAGGTCGCGGGGGAGGTACCGGCCTTGCGCGCGACGTCGATCACCTTGACGTCGCGGTACGGCGAGGAGCTGAGCATCTCGCTGAGGCAGTCGAGCAGCTTCTGCCGCGTCGCCTGGCCGCGCCGGCCGGCGACACGCCCGTCGACGGTGCGTACTTGTCCTGTCATGCCGTCAGCTTACCGAGGGGTGATCGGCGCGCTATTCGGCCGCCTGCAAATGGGGTTACGGGGTCCCTGGCCTGGACCGGAGCCGGTCCGCACCGGCCGCGGGGGCGGAATCCGGCCGGATCCGCGCCGGCGCTCGCCCGGGATCCGCGCCGGCGCTCGCCCCGGACCCCCGCCGGTGCCGGCCCGCCCGCGTGGGGCGCCCGCTTCCTCTGCGTTTCCCCCGAATAGTCTTATCAACAGGCTGTGGACAAGTTTTCGGGCGGACCATGGCTGGGAGAGGTGGGATGCGTGGGAGAGGTGGGACGGTACACACCCCCGCACAACGGAAGGAACCGGGCTCATGGCCGCATTCGCGGAAGGCGCACCCTGCTGGGTGGACGCCTCACTTCCGGACGTCGAGGCGGGCAAACGCTTCTACGGTGAGCTCTTCGGCTGGACCTTCGGGGACAGCGCCGGCGCCGAGTACGGCCACTACACCCAGGCCTACAGCCGCGGCCGCAACGTCGCCGCCCTCGCCCCCAAGCCCGACGGCCGGATGCCCACCGTATGGGGGATCTACCTCTACACCACCGACGCCTACGCCTGCGCCCAGCGCATCCGCGCCGCCGGCGGCCAGATGGTCATGGACCCGATGCCCGTCGGCCCGTACGGGACCGCCGCGATGGCCGCCGACCCCGGCGGCGCCGTCTTCGGCCTCTGGCAGCCCGGCACCCACCACGGCTTCGAGGCCCAGCGGGAGCCGTACACGTACTGCTGGAGCGAGGTCTACACGCGCGCCCGCGATGCCGTGGACGTCTTCTACGCCAAGGTCTTCGGCTACGTTCCCGAGGACCAGAACGACGCCGGCGTCGAGTACCGCGTCTGGTCCCCGCCCGGCAGCGCGCCCGGCAGCGACACCGCCGTCCTCGGCCGCAGCCTGATCACCGACGCCTTCCCGGAGATCATGCCCGCCCACTTCCTCGCCTACTTCGCCGTCCCCGACTGCGACCAGTCCGTGGCGATGGTGCAGCGGCTCGGCGGCCGCGTCACCGCCGAGCCCTTCGACACCCCGTACGGGCGCATCGCGGTCGTCGCCGACAATCAGGGGGCGGTCTTCGGGCTCCTCTCGGAACCCCGGACGAGGCTGCCGGCCTAGCGGTGGCCCGGCGGTGGCCCGGCGATGGCCCGGCGGGCGCGGCGCACCGTGGGCGACAGTGGGCTATCCCACCCCCGTACGGCTCGCCGTGCCGGGGCCGGACCGGGCGCGGGCCTGACAGAATCGGGGTTGCGCGACCCGGGCGGCGCCCGGAGTGAGACGCTGCACGGGGCCGAGGCCCCGTACCGGCGTCGCGTGCCGGTGGAAGCGGGCCCGGAGCGAGGGCCCGTACGGGGAGTGTGGAGGCGAGTGGTGGAGCAGCTGACGCAGCACGACCCGAGACGGATCGGCCCCTTCGAGGTGCTGGGACGGCTCGGCGCCGGCGGCATGGGGCTGGTCTATCTCGCGCGGTCCGCGTCCGGACGGCGGGTCGCGATCAAGACGGTGCGCACCGAGCTCGCCGAGGACCAGCTGTTCCGGGTGCGCTTCACCCGCGAGGTGGAGGCGGCCCGGGCCGTGTCCGGCTTCTACACCGCGGCCGTGGTCGACGCCGACCCGCGCGCCGCCGTGCCGTGGCTGGCCACCGCCTACGTCCCGGCGCCCTCCCTGGAGGAGATCGTCAACGAGTGCGGGCCCATGCCCGCCCAGGCCGTGCGGTGGCTCGCGGCCGGCATCGCCGAGGCCCTGCAGTCCATCCACGGCGCGGGCCTGGTCCACCGCGACCTGAAGCCGTCCAACGTGCTCGTCGTCGAGGACGGGCCGCGCGTGATCGACTTCGGTATCGCGAGCGGGGTCTCCAACACCCGCCTGACCATGACGAACGTCGCCGTCGGCACCCCCGCCTACATGTCTCCCGAGCAGGCCAAGGACTCGCGCAGCGTCAAGGGCGCCAGCGACGTCTTCTCGCTCGGCTCCACGCTCGTCTTCGCCGCGACCGGGCACCCGCCGTACCACGGGGCCAACCCGGTGGAGACGGTGTTCATGCTGCTGCGCGAGGGCCCCAACCTGGAGGGCCTGCCCGCCGAGCTGCGGCCGCTCATCGAGTCCTGCATGCAGATGGACGCCGCCCTGCGGCCGACCCCGGCCGACCTCCAGGCGCAGCTCGCCCCGCACCTCTTCGACGGCGGCGACGACAGCGGGACGGCCTCGGCCTGGCTGCCCGCGCGGGCCGTCGCGATGATCGAGGCCCGCCGGGCGGGCAACCGCACGCCCGCCGCGGCCGTGCCGGTCCCCGCGCCCGGCCGCGACGGCGGAGCCGGAGCAGGCTCCCGGGGGCCGATCTCGGGCCCCGCCACGCACCGCCGCCCGCGCGGCGCCGAGGCGTGGGTGGACCCGCGCACCGGACAAGCCGTGCCGCAGCGCCCGCACCACCCGCCGATGTCCCCGGCCCCGTCGGGCGAGCCGGTGCTGCTCGCCGGCTCCCCGGTGCCGATCGGGCCCGGCCCGCGCGCGAGCGCCTCGGCGCCCGCCGGGCACGCCGCCGCCGACTCGGCGACCGGCTGGATCCGCCCGCCGGGCGGCTCGGCGGCCGCCCCCGCCGTGCTGGCGGCCGTACCGTCCCCCGCCCCGGCCCCGGACAGCGGCCGCTGGCGGCCCTGGCGCTTCCGCATGTCCAACGACGTCTGGGGCACCCCCACCGTCGCCGGCGATCTGCTCTACGTCACCTCCTTCGAGGTGCACGCCCTGGACGTGGCGAGCGGGCGCCGCCAGTTCAAGACCCGCGACGTCGCCTGGTCCATGGCCGTCGCCGACGGCCGCATCCACGCCTCCGACGGCCCCTCCCTGTTCGCGCTCGACGCCTCCGACGGCTCCGAGCGGTGGCGGGTGTCCGCCGACGCCTGGGTGTACGCCCTGCGCGCGGACCGCGGCACGGTGGTCACCGCCACCCGCGGCGGCGGCGTCCAGGGCTGGGAGGCGTCCAACGGCCAGAAGCTGTGGGAGCTGACCGGCGCGCAGACCGACTTCGAGACCCCGGAGGCGGCCCCCGTCCTCCACGACGGCACCGTGTACGTGTGGCAGGACGCCCGGCTGCGCGCGCTCGACGCCCGCAGCGGCCGCGAGTCCTGGTCCTACCCGGTCGGCGACGCGGCTTCCTGCGGGAACGTCCCCGTACGGGTCACCCCGGCCCCCGACGGCAACGTGTACGTCGCCGCCGGCACCCGCGTGCTGTCCGTGGACCGGGCCTCGGGCCGGGTCCGCTGGCACTTCGAGGCCCCGGCGGTCTTCCTGGCGCCCCCGGCCTTTGCGCCGGGCGCCGCGGTCACCGGCGGCGGGGTCTACCTCGCCGACTACCTGGGCACCGTCTACGCCCTGGACGCGGCCACCGGCCAGGACCGCTGGCGCATCGCCACGGAGGCGCGCACCTCCCCGGACCCGGTGCTCGTCGCGAACGGCAACGTCCACCTGGGCGCGGGCAGCGCCCTGTACACGCTCGACGCGGTCACCGGCACCCCGAAGTGGCGGTTCGCGGCGGGCGGCGAGATCACCGGCCTCCCGGCGGTCGCGGACGGCCGGGTGCACTTCGGCTCGGCCGACCACTGCCTGTACACGCTGGACGCGGCGGGCGGCCAGCTGCGCTGGAAGCTGGCCACGGGCGGCGAGATCACCGGCGCCCCGGTCGCCGACGCGGGCGTGGTCTACGCGTGCAGCAAGGACCGCTGCGTGTACGCCCTGGACGCGGCGAAGGGCACGGGCACCCGTACGAGCGGCTGAGGCGGCCCGGACCGCGTCCCCTCGGGTGGTCCCGGTGACCTGCGTTTCGCACCGGGGCCGGACGGCGAACGGCCCCGCCGGGTAGCGCACGGCACCGGGAGTGACAGGATGGACCCCATGAGCAACGTCTACTTCGACATCACCATCAACGGCGAGCCCAAGGGCCGCATCGTCTTCAACCTCTTCGACGAGGTCGTCCCGAAGACCGCCCGCAACTTCCGCGAGCTGTGCACCGGCCAGAACGGCTACGGCTACGCGGGCTCCGGCTTCCACCGCATCATCCCGCAGTTCATGCTGCAGGGCGGTGACTTCACCAACCACAACGGCACCGGTGGCAAGAGCATCTACGGCGAGAAGTTCGAGGACGAGAACTTCCAGCTGAAGCACGACCGCAAGTACCTGCTGTCGATGGCGAACGCCGGCCGCAACACCAACGGCTCGCAGTTCTTCATCACCACCGTCCTGACCCCGTGGCTCGACGGCAAGCACGTCGTCTTCGGCGAGGTCGTCTCGGGCCAGGAGCTCGTCGACCAGATCGAGGCCCTGGGCTCGCAGTCCGGCGCCCCCAAGGGCAAGGTCGAGATCGCGGCCTCGGGCATCGTCGACGCCGCCTGATCAGCACCCGCCAGTACGGCCGGTCGGCCCCGCCCCCTCCCGGGGCCGGGGCCGCCGCCGTGTCCGGCGCCGCCTGGTAGCGTGACCGGCCGTCTGTCCAACGGGAGGGGTTCGGGCCATGGCGGCTGCGACGGGACGTCACATCAGGATGACCGCGGTACTGGTGACCGTGGTGTTCGCGCTGACCGGTTTCTCATCGACCGGCGGCGGCGGTAGCGGGAGCGGAAAGAGCTCGGGCAAGAGCAAGAGCAGCAGCAGCGGAGGCGGCTGCTCCAGCTCCAAGAGCAAGAAGAGCCACAGCAGCGGCAACGGCAGCACCAGCAGTGCCAGTCCGTCACCGAGCAAGACCTCCCCGCCCGCCCACGCCGTCGTCGTCACGTGCGCCGGCCCGGGCAGGAGCGAGGCCGTCCTCAAGGTCACCTCCGACGTGTCGGCGACGCGGACCGTGGACGTACCGCTGACCTTCCAGGGCGCGAACGGCGCCGTCGACCGCACCTCCGTCCGGGTCACCCTCAAGGGCAAGGAGACGCAGACCGTCACCGTGCCGATGGTGCAGGGCGGCAAGGCCGCCGAGGTGCAGAACTGCCTGGTCGGCCGGATCGGCTAGTGCCGTGCCGTGCCGGGGGCCGCGGGCCGGCCCCGGGTGCCAGGCCCCCCTCAGCGGATCCGGGGCTCCGGCTGCTGCCGCCGGCCCGCGAACAGGTCCGCCTGCCGCTCCGGGGGCAGGTTCCCCAGCGCGATCAGCGCCGGGGCCTGGGCCAGCGCCTGGTGGAGCGCCGCCTGTTTCGCCGACCACAGCGCCCGTACGGTGCCCTGCACGGCCTCGGTCGGGAAGCCGGCCAGGGTGGCGGCGGCGCGCACGGCCGTCTCGAGCAGCTCCCCGGGCCCGGCCAGCTCGGAGACCAGGCCGATCTCGTACGCCCGCCGCGCGGAGAGCCGCTCCGCCGTGCCCATCAGCGACATCCGGGCGGCCTCCCCGAAGGGCATCCGCTGCGCCATGTACACGGCCTCGTAGGCGCTGACCATCCCGTACGAGGTGTGCGGGTCGAAGTAGGTGGCGCGGGAGGAGGAGATGACGAACTCCGCCTCGCCCAGCAGGTAGAAGGCTCCGCCGCAGGCCATGCCGTTGACCGCGGCGATCACCGGCTTCCACAGGTCGTTGGCCTTCGGGCCGATGGAGACCAGCGGATCGTCGACCGAGTACGGGGACCCCGGCTGCGCCACCTCCACCCCCCGGTCGATGCCCGTGCAGAAGGCGGCCGTCCCGGCGCCCGTCAGGACCACCGCCCGCACCTCGTCCGCGAACCGGAACTCCCGCCACACCGCGGCCAGTCCGGCCGCCGTCTCCAGGTCGATCGCGTTGTGCCGGTGCTCCCGGTCCAGGGTGACGACCGCGACCCCGCTCGCCTCGTCCCGCTCCACCCGCAGCGTCATGACTTCTCCAGGATCCAGCGCGGCACCGCCACTCCGCCCGTGTCGGTGAACACCACCTGCACCCGCGCCCCGATGCGCAGCCGGGCCGGGTCGACCGAGTTCAGCGGGGCGCCGGCAGAGGCCACCAGGTTTCCGGCCAGCCGGATGTGCGGGGCGTCGGCGAGCTCCACCAGGATCACGTTGTACGGGGCCTGCGCGGCGTACGCGGGCAGCAGCGGCGGATACGGCCGGACGTAGGACCAGATGCGGCCGCGGCCGCTCATCAGCTGCCACGCGGAGTCGAAGGACTGGCAGTGCGGGCAGCAGGGGCGCGGCGGGAAGCGGAGTCTGCCGCACGCCGTGCAGGCCTGGACGCGCAGTTCGCCGCGGGCGGCGTACTCCCAGAAGGGGGCGCCGTCCTCGTCGGGGACGGGGAGCAGGAGCGATTCCTCGGCAGGGGTGGCGGCGGTCATGATCAGCTCCTCAGCAGGATCGCGGACGTCGGGACACCCTCGCCCGCCGTCACCAGGCAGGTCGCGGCGTCCGGCACCTGGGCGGTGGAGGTGCCGCGCAGCTGCTTGACGCCCTCGTTGATCAGGTTGAAGCCGTGCACGTAGGCCTCCGACAGGCCGCCGCCCCCGGTGTTGATCGGGAGCCGGCCGCCCATCTCCAGGGCCCCGCCCTCGGTGAAGGCGGCGCCTTCGCCGCGCCCGCAGAAGCCGTAGCCCTCCAGCGAGAGCGGGATCAGCGGGGTGAAGGCGTCGTAGATCTGGGCGACGTCCACGTCCTGCGGCCCGAAGTCGGCCTGCTTCCACAGGTGCCGGGCGGCCGTCCAGGCGGGCCCCGACAGGGGGTCGTCGTTCCAGTAGTTGACCATGCCGTGGTGCTGGGCCGGCAGGCCCTGGGCGACGGAGTGGAGGTAGACCGGCTTCTGGCGGCAGTCCCGGGCCCGTTCGGCGGAGACGATCACGCAGGCCAGCGCCCCGTCCGTCTCCAGGCAGTTGTCGAAGAGGCAGAGCGGGTCGCTGATCATGCGGGAGGTCATGTACATCTCGCGGGTCAGCGGGCGCTTGTACATCATCGCGGCCGGGTTCTCGTTGGCCCGGTTGCGGCAGGCCATCGCCACGTTGAAGAGGTGGTCGCGGGTGGCGCCGTACTCGTGCATGTAGCGGCGGGCCAGCATGCCGATCTCGTCGGCCGGGCGCAGCAGGCCGAAGGGACGGGTCCACTGGCCGGGGGTGGGCAGCTGGACGGCGGTGTTCTTCCAGGGGCGGGGGCCCGAGCCGCGCTTGCGCGAGCGCCAGGCGACGCCGACGGTGGCCTGGCCGGTGGCCACGGCGGAGGCCAGGTGGCCGACGGTCGCGCAGGAGCCGCCGCCGCCGTAGCCGACCTTGGAGAAGAAGGTGACGTCGCCGGCGCCGATGGCCTTGGCGACCTCGACCTCGTCGGTCTCCTCCATGGTGTAGGAGGCGAAGGCGTCGACCTCGGCGGGCTCTATGCCCGCGTCGGTGAGGGCTGCCAGAATGGCCCGGCAGGCCAATTCCTTTTCAGACTGCGGCAGTTGCTTGGCAAAGGCGGTCTGTCCGATGCCGACTATCGCCGTCGCGTCCTTGAGCGTTGCCGCCATCGCCACCTCCGGGGGTGCACCAGTACTGACAGCCGCGAAGGCTACAGCTAATCTGACGGATAGTCAGCTACTGGGGTTCGGGTTCGGGGAAGGGTGACACGCCATGACCGGAAACGGGCACGAGGACGGGCGCGAGGACGGGCGCGAGGACGGGTTCGATGCCCTCCGGGGCGATCTGCGGTGGAGGACCATCGCCGGGCTCGTGCGCGACGCCGCGGCACGCTTCGCCGACCGCGAGGCCGTCGTCGACGGCCGCGTGCGCGTGGACTACGCCCAGCTCGGCGAGCGCGTCGAGCGGGCCGCGGCCGCCTGCATCGCCGCCGGTGTCGAACCGGGCGACCGGGTCGCCGTCTGGGCCCCCAACACCCTCGAGTGGATCGTCTCCGCGCTCGGCGCCGTCTCCGCGGGCGCGGTGCTCGTCCCCCTCAACACCCGTTTCAAGGGCACCGAAGCCGCGTACGTCCTCCAGCGCAGCCGGGCCCGGCTGCTCTTCGTCACCGGCACCTTCCTCGGCACCTCGTACGTCGCCTCCCTGCGCCGCGCCGCGGCCGAGGGGCCCGGCGGCGGACCGCTGCCCGGCCTGCCGCACCTCGAGCAGGTCGTCGTCCTCGCCGAGGACGCCCCCGAATCCTTCCGCACCTGGAAGGACTTCCTGGCGGGCGGGGACCGGGTACCGGCCGACGCCGTCCGCGAGCGCGCCGGGGCCATCCCCGCCGACGCCCCCTCCGACATCATCTTCACCTCCGGCACCACCGGCAGCCCCAAGGGCGCCGTCATCACCCACGCCCAGTCCCTGCGCTGCTACGACGTGTGGAGCGAGCTCGCCGGACTGCGCGAGGGCGACCGCTACCTGATCGTGAACCCCTTCTTCCACACCTTCGGCTACAAGGCCGGGATCATCGCCTGCCTGATGCGCGGGGCCACGATGGTCCCGCAGCCCGTCTTCAACGTGGACACCGTCCTCGCCAACATCGCCGCCGAGCGGATCTCCGTACTCCCGGGGCCGCCCACCCTGCACCAGTCCCTCCTCGACCACCCCCAGCGCGACCACCACGACCTCTCCGCCCTGCGCCTGGTCGTCACCGGCGCGGCCGTCGTCCCGCTCCAGCTGGTCGAACGGCTCCGCGGCGAACTGCGCATCGCCACCGTCCTCACCGCGTACGGGCTCTCCGAGGCGAGCGGCCTCGTGACCATGTGCCGCCGCGGCGACCCGGCGGCGGTCATCGCCGAGACCTCGGGACGGGCCATCCCGGACACCGAGGTGGTGATCCGGGACGCGGAGGGGCGGCCGCAGCCGGCCGGCCAGGTCGGCGAGATCGCCGTCCGCGGCCACCACGTCATGCGCGGGTACTTCGAAGACCCCGAGGAGACGGCGAAGGCGATCACTCCCGACGGCTGGCTTCTCACCGGCGACGTGGGCTTCATGGACGCGGACGGCAACCTGCGCATCACCGACCGGATCAAGGACATGTTCATCGTCGGCGGGTTCAACGCCTACCCCGCCGAGATCGAGCAGCTCCTCGGCCTCCACCCGGACGTCGCGGACGTCGCGGTGGTCGGCATTCCGGACCCGCGGCTCGGCGAGGTCGGCAAGGCGTACGCGGTCCGCCGCCCCGGCTCCACCCTCACCGCCGACGACCTGATCGCCTGGTCCCGCCGGGAGATGGCCAACTACAAGGTCCCGCGCGCCGTGGAGTTCGTCACCGAACTGCCCCGCAACGCGAGCGGCAAGGTCCTCAAACGCGAGCTGCGGGCCCGCTGAGTCAGGGGACGAGGCTGCCCAGGTCGATGGCCGCGGGGAAGGGCACCGACACCTTCAGCCACTCGCGGTGGATCCCGGTGGCGGTAGCGGGTGCGGTCGGGGTCGTAGGCGACCGTCGCGGCCAGGATGTCCGGCTCGGGGCGGCTCCTCTTGTCGAGCTTGACGGTCATCTCCCGTGCGATCTCGATACCCTTGGGCGCAGCTTCCTCAAGGGTCACCGTCAGCCTCTGGACGAGCTTGGAGTGCCAGTTCCGCTGCGGGGACACCATGAAGATCAGTGCCCCGTCGATGAGCTCGGTGTGCCGGGGAGCCTGGGGCCAGTGATCGAGGTCGTCCGCCTCCCAACCGCTCGGGCGGGGCGGGAGCATCCAGTCGGGGAGCTCCGCTGCCATGGTTTCCTCCAGAGGGTCCCGGGCCGGCCTACTCAGCCAAGTCCTTCCGCACGGGCTCTCGGCGTGACCGCCCACCCTTGCGGGCCAGCACCAGCCGCCAGCGCGGTGCCCCCGAGGGCTGGCGGCCGAAGTGTTCCAGGGGGACGGTCTCCACCGTGAAGCCGGCCGCCCGCAGGTCGGCGCGGACACCGCCCAGCGGGAACGTCCGGTAGTACATGACGAAGGGCGGCCGCCACACCGCGTTGCGCACCCGCATCGCCGCGTCGAAGCCCGCCACCGCCCACCACAGCGGGTGGCTCGGCGGGATCGGCGCCCCGATCGGGAAGGCGAAGACCCCGCCCTCGCGCAGCGCCGCGTGGACCCCGGAGAAGAGGGCCGGCCGCTCGGAGGGCAGGAAGTGGCCGAAGGCTCCGAAGCTCACGGCCAGGTCGTAGGAGTCCCCGAGCTCGGGCGGCAGGGCCCGCGCGTCGGCCCGTACGAAGTCCGCGCGCGGGCCGGGATGGGCCCGCCGGGCCTCGGCCAGCATGCCCGCGCTGAGGTCCACGCCGGTCACGCGCTCCCGGCACAGCCGCAGCAGCATGCCGGTTCCGGCGCCCGTGCCGCAGCAGACGTCCAGCCCGGCACCGAAGGAGCCCTCCCGCTGGGCCAGGGTTTCCTCGACGGCGTCGAGCATCCGGTCCGGGGTGCGGAAGGGCGTGTGGTCGAACTTCGGCGCGAGCAGGTCGTAGCCGCGCTCGACGGAGGAAAGGGCCTGCACGGCGAGTTCCCGGACGCTCGGCCCGTGGCTGGTGAACACGGCTCCAGCCTAGTGCGGTGGCCGGCGGTGGCCGGCGGTGGCGGGCGGTGGCCGGGGATGAAGCGGCGGGCCGGACGCGGGCATGCGACGGCGACCGCGGTGGCTCCCCCTCCGGGCCACCGCGGCCGCCGTCCCCCCGTGCTCCCCCGTGTTCCCCCGTGTTCCCCCCGTACGTCCCCCGTACGTCCCCCGTACGTTTCAGGCGGCGCGCTACGGGCGAGGAGTGGACGCGTGGTTGTCCAGCGTCTGGATTTCCTCGTCCGACGCGGGCTTGTCGAGAGGCTTGATCTCGATCCCCGACGCGTGGTTGTCCAGGGTCTCGATATCGACGCCCGAGGCGTGGTTGTCGAGCGGCTTGATGTCGCCGTTGTTCGGCAGGATGTTCTCGTTCGTCGTCATCGGATCTCCTGGTGGATGGGTAGGGCCCGTTCGGCGATTCCCCCGCGGACCGCCGAACGGGTAGTCCTCCAACCGACCCGGTTGCCCCCCGACGCGCCGGGTCGATGCACTAATAGTGGCGCGGGGCGATAAACGAACGATGAACGCCTCGTTCATCGGACGTCACCGCAGGTCACCATGGCTAGGGGGTGTCTGACGCAGGTCCGTGGCGTCGCGATGCCCGGCACGCACTCTCGCCGCACCGGCCGAAAGCCCACGTACGTCCAGTACGCGGGCATCCGGCCGGCACGCCGAGAGCATGCACCGGACACCGCTCCTTCACCACGGACCTCCGTCAGACACCCCCTAGGCCGCGACCTCGGACGCCAGCAGGGCCCGGACCTCGTCCAGTTCGGCCGATCCCAGCTGTGCGAACACGGCCTCCGCGTCCCGCCAGCAGGCCCGCGCCCGGTCCGTCTGCCCCAGCCGCCGCAGCGCCTTGCCCAACACCGTCAGCACGGTCGCCCGCCGCCACTCGCCGCCGATCCCGCGCAGCGCGATGGCCTGCTCGGCGTGCGAGGCGGCCAACGTCGGGCGGCGCGCCGCCAGATGGGCCTCGGCGAGCCGGAAGTGGGTCACGCCCTCCCACAGCGGCTGGCGGTTGTCGTGGAACAGCGACAGCGCCTCCGTGAGCTGCGTCAGGGCCTCGCCGAGCCGGCCCGCCTGGGTGAGGGCGATGCCGAGCGCGTAGCGGCCGTTGGCCAGGCGCAGGGTCAGGCCCATCCGGTCGTAGATGGCGATGCCCTGCTGCGCGAGGTCTATGGCGCTGGTGAGGCGGCCCAGTTCCACGTGGATGCGGGAGAGGTTGCACAGCGCGCTGGCCTCGCCCACGTTGTTGGCGTCGGCCCGGAAGCCCTCGATGGCCTCCAGCAGGTAGCGCTCGCCGTCCGCGTACCGGCCCTGGTAGAGGGCGATGATCCCGCGGTCGTTGGGCGCCCAGCAGCTGGGCAGCGGGTCCCCGGCCTCCCGGGCCAGCGCCGTGGCCTGGCGGGCTTCGTCGTCGGCTTCGGCGAACCGGCCCGCGACCAGGTGCACGTTGGTGAGCGTGGTGCGGGCCCGGCCCTCGGCGTACGGGTCCTTCGCGGCCTGCGCGGCGTCGCGCAGGGCGACGGCGGCCGACTCGTACTGCTTGGAGTTGGCTCCCGACTCGGCCAGGTCCTTCGCCGCCCACAGCAGGTCCACGGCCCGGCGCAGGACGAGCGTCTCGCCGCCCCGTACGGACGCCTGCCGGACGCACGCCAGCAGCGGGTCCGCCTCCGCGTACAGCCAGTCCAGGGCGGCGCGCGGCTCGCCGAAGACCAGCCCCGGGTAGTGGGTGTCGGACAGGTGGGCGGGGAGCCGGTCGCCGGGGCGTTCCAGGGCGTACACCCCGGAGGCGGTGGCCAGGTAGAAGTCCAGCAGCCGGTCCAGGGCGGCGTCGCGCCCGCCGGCCGGCTGCTCGTCGCGCTCGGCGCACGCACGCGCGTAGAGGCGTACGAGGTCGTGGAAGCGGTAGCGGCCGGGAGCGGCGGATTCCAGGAGGGAGCAGTCCACCAAGGCCTCGAGGAGGTCCTCGGTGTCGTGCTCCGGCAGGTCCAGTACGGCGGCTGCCGCCGAGAGGGAGATGTCGGGCCCGTCGGCGAGGCCGAGCAGCCGGAAGGCGCGCTGCTGGGCCGGCTCGAGCTGGCCGTAGCCCAGCTCGAAGGTGGCCTTGACGGCGAGGTCGCCGGCCTGGAGCTCGTCGAGGCGGCGGCGTTCGTCGGCCAGCTTGGCGGCGAGGACGGAGACGGTCCAGGTACGGCGGGCGGCGAGCCGGGAGGCGGCGATGCGGATGGCGAGCGGCAGGAACCCGCAGGCGCCGACGACGTCGAGGGCGGCCTGGCGTTCGGAGCGCACGCGCTCCTCGCCGACGATCCGGGTGAAGAGCTGGAGGGCCTCCTCGGGGCTCATCACGTCGAGGTCGACGAGATGGGCCCCGGCGAGGCCCGCCATGCGGACCCGGCTGGTGACCAGGGCGGCGCAGCCCGCGGTGCCCGGCAGCAGCGGGCGGACCTGGGCGGCGTCGCGGGCGTTGTCGAGGAGGACCAGGACGCGGCGCCCGTCGAGGGTGGAGCGGTAGAGCGCGGCGCGGTCGGCGGGGGAGTCCGGGATGGCGGTGTCGGGGGTGCCCAGCGCCCGCAGGAAGGAGCCGAGGACCGCCTCGGGCTCGGCGGGGCGGGGCTCGGTGCCCTGGAGGTCGACGTAGAGCTGGCCGTCCGGGAAGTGCGGGCGGGCGGCGTGCGCGACGTGCACGGCGAGGGTGGTCTTGCCGACGCCGCCGATCCCGGCGAGCGCGGAGACCGCCATGACCTGGCCGTCGGCGCCGCCCGAGAGGATGGCGCCGAGCTCGTCGACGAAGCTGCTGCGGCCCGTGAAGTCGGGGACGGTCGCGGGGAGTTGGGCGGGGCGTACGTGGACGGCCGCGGCGGCCGGGGCCGGGTCCTCGGCGCGGGCGAGGTCGGCGTCCGCGTTCAGGATGCGCTGCTGGAGGGCGGCCAGCTCGGGGCGGGGGTCGACGCCGAGCTCGTCGGCGAGGAGCCGGCGGGTGTCGGCGTAGACGGCGAGGGCCTCGGCCTGCCGGCCGCTGCGGTAGAGGGCGAGCATGAGCAGTTCGCGCAGGCGTTCGCGCAGTGGGTGGGCGGCGGTCAGCGCGGTGAGTTCGGAGACGGCCTCGGCGTGGTGGCCGACCTCCAGGTCGAGGTCCAGGCGGGTCTCCACCAGCTGGAGGCGCCATTCGGCGAGCCGCGTCCGCTCGGTCTCGGCGGCGGGGCCGGGAACTCCGGCGAGGGGTTCACCGTCCCACAGGTCCAGCGCGCGGGCCAGCAGCGTACGGGCCAGCGCCCGGTCCCCGGCCTCGCGGGCGGTCTCGGCGTCGGCGACCAGGCTGCGGGCGACGCCGAGGTCGAGGGTGGCGGTGGAGCGCAGCCGGATGGCGTAGCCGCCGGCGTCGGAGACGAGCAGCCCGGGGTCGAGGACCTTGCGCAGGCGGGAGGCGTAGGTCCGGATGGTGGCCAGGGCCTGCTGCGGCGGGTCCTCGCCCCAGATGGCGTCGATGAGCTCGGGCGCGGTGGCGGTACGGCCGTCGCGCAGCAGCAGCGTGGCGAGCAGGGCCCGCTGCTGGGGGGTGCCGGAGGGCAGCGCGTCGGCTCCGCGCCAGGCGCGGATGGGGCCGAGTACGGCGAAGCGGCAGGGGTGGGGGATGGGGGGTCCGGGTGTTGCCCGGACTGTCTCGGGGTGGTTCCGCGGGCGTGGGATGGCCGGTACGCCGTCCATCTGTCGTCCCCCTGCCTTCCGTCGGTGTAAGGGTCAGTCTGCCCTGTCTTGCGCGTACACGTCAGCCCGTCCCGGACCGAGAGGTTCCTGATCCGGGCCCGACCGCCGTCCAAGTAGCTGACGGCTCGTCAGATCGGCGCTACCGTAGCGGGTATGGAGACCTTCCCGAAGATCATCTCGGTGGACGACCACACGGTGGAGCCCCCCCATGTCTGGCGGGACCGCCTCCCGTCCAAGTACAAGGACACCGGCCCCCGCGTCGTCCGCGCCCCCTTGAAGGAAATGACCTTCCTCGGCGGCAAGTTCGCCCCCGTGATGGGGGCCCAGGGCGACGACGGCCCGATCGGCGACTGGTGGGTGTACGAGGACCTGCACCGGCCGCTCACCCGGCTCGACACGGCTGTCGGATACGACCGCGACGAGATCAAACTGGAAGTCATCACCTACGAGCAGATGCGCCCGGGGTCCTTCTCGGTTCCCGAACGCCTCGCGGACATGGACGTCAACCACGTCCAGTCGGCGCTCTGCTTCCCGACCTTCCCGCGCTTCTGCGGCCAGACCTTCACCGAGGCGGCCGACCGCGAGCTGGGGCTGCTGGGCGTACGTGCGTACAACGACTGGATGGTGGAGGAGTGGTGCGGCCCGGACGCCCGCGGCCGGCTCATCCCGCTGACCCTCATCCCGCTGTGGGACGCCGGCCTCGCGGCCGCCGAAGTCCGCCGCAACGCGGCGCGCGGGGTGCGCGCGGTCGCGTTCTCGGAGATACCCCCGCACCTCGGCCTCCCGTCCATCCACACGGACTACTGGGACCCCTTCCTCCGGGCGTGCGACGAGACCGGCACGGTCATCGCCATGCACATCGGCTCCTCCAGCCGCATGCCGTCCACCTCGGCGGACGCCCCGCCGGCCGTCGGCTCCACCATCACCTTCGCCAACTGCTGCTTCTCGATGGTCGACTGGCTGATGAGCGGCAAGTTCGAGCGCTTCCCCCGCCTGAAGATCATGTACGCGGAGGGCCAGATCGGCTGGATCCCGTACATCCTGGAGCGCGCGAACGTGGTCTGGGAGGAGAACCGCGGCTGGGGCGGGGTCGCGGACAAGGTGCTGCGCCCGCCGTCGGAGCTGTTCGCGGAGCACGTCTTCGGCTGCTTCTTCGACGACGCCTTCGGCCTGAAGAACCTGGACTCGATCGGCGTCGGCAACGTCCTCTACGAGACGGACTACCCCCACTCGGACTCGACCTGGCCCAAGTCCCGCGAGGTCGGCGAGGCCCAGATGGGCCACCTGGCACCGGACGTGGTCGACCGCATCGTGCGCGGCAACGCCATCGACCTGCTGGGCCTGACGGAGGACGGCCTGTGGGCGGGACCGGGGGCGTAGCCGGGGCTGAGCCCCCGCACATGATGTGCGGGGGGCCGGGGCGGCGGTGCGTCCTGCGGTGTCAGGTGGTTCTACGGGTTGGTGAAGTAGCCGAGGAGGTCGGTGATGACGTGGTTGCTGCCGCCCCAGCTGTTGGAGACGCTGACCTTGCCCGATCCGACCGGGGTGGTCACGTGGTTGGGGACGGTGGCGCCGGGGAGCGTGTTGAGGCTGCTGGCGCCGGGGAGCGTGCCGCCGAAGGCGTACGCCGTCAGGAAGCCCGGGCTGGTGGTGTCGGTCGCGGTGACGTTCAGGACCGCGCCCACCGCGTTGGCCGGCAGACCGGAGACCGTCGTCGTGGCGCCCGGGGCGAGCTTGCCCGTGGTGCGGGTGTCAGAGAGGCGCTTCGGGACGACCGGCTTGAACAGGGCCTTGCCGTCCTTGCCGTAGTAGCCCACCGCATCCAGCACCAGGTGCGTGGAACCGGAGTTGGTGAACAGGGTGATCGTGCCGTCCGGGCCGACCGGCACGATGGCCTGATTCGACTTGTCCTTGCCCGGCTCCACGTTCAGGTTCGAGGTGGCGGTCCGCTGGGCCGGGTCCGGGTAGGCGATGACGTGCGCGTTCTCCGTGGCGCCGGTCCCGGTCAGGTTGAGGGCGACGGCGGTGGCGTCGGCCGGGATGCCGCCGACGCCGGCGACCTTGACGGTGCGGGGCTTGCCGCCGGGCAGCGCACCGCCGGTGGTGCGGGTGTCGAGCAGCCGGGCCGGGGCGAGCGGGGTGAACCGCTGGCCGGTGTTGGGCTGGTAGTAGCCCACGAAGTCCACGATGATCGACGCCCGGCCGGAGTTGAGCTGCATCAGGACCTCCCCGGAGCCGCCGACGGGGACGGTGACGGTGTTGGAGGTGGTGCCGCCCTCGCGGACGTTGACGTTCGAGGTCGCGGGACGGTCCTGTCCGTCGGGCCAGACGGTGAGGTGGGTGTCCTCCAGGGCGCCGGTGACGGTCACGTTGAGGACGACCGCGGACATGCCGCCCGACAGCGCGTGCCCCCGCTGGCTGACATGGAAGGGCAACTGCATCGCGAGCGGCACGCCGCCCGGCATGGAGGGGGTGTCGTCGCGGCTGTCGTAGAACCGGAACGGCTCTACTGCCACGTAACCGGACGCCGCGTAGTCGGCCTTGAACGTCTGGCTCGAGGTGGACGTGGTGCCCTTGGAATCCTGGAGGGTGAGGGTCACCTTGTAGTCGCCGGGTGTCCGGTAGGTGTGCGTGACCTGGGACAGGTCGGAGACCTGCCGGGTGGTGCCATCGCCGAAGTCCACGTCGGCGCGGCTCAGCGGCCACGGCGCCGCGGTGGCCGACGGGTCGACCCGGACGGTCAGCGGGGAGGTGCGCTCGGTCGGGCCGTCCGGGGCGGGCAGCACCTCCGCGGCGGTGAAGGCCGCGGTCAGCGCACCGGCCGCGGTCACCTTGACCGGCTGCTCGGCGAAGACCTTCTTACCGGCCGCGTTGGACGCGGTCACCTTGACCACGCACGCGCACGGAGAACTGTAGACGTGCGAGGCGACGGCCTCGGCGGCCTCGCCCTGCCGGGTGACGACCGGGGCGCTCCCGTCGCCGAAGTCCACGCTGTACGACATGGCGGCGGGCCAGATGCTGTTCGACGAGGCCTTCACCTCCACCTTGGTGCCCACCGGCGCCCAGGGCTGGTCGACCGACATGGTGACCACGCCCAGGCGGTCGTGACGCTCGAAGGCGCCGCGGTCGAGGAACCCGCCGTCCTTGCCGGTGTTGGCCACGGTGGGGTCGTCGATCGGGCCGGTGCCGTCGAAGTCCGGGGATGCCAGCGCGCCCGGGGCCGTCGCGTCGGCGGAGTCGACGACGGTGGCGTTGACGTCCGCCGGATCCACGAAGTCGTGCAGACCCTGGCCGGTCGCCGCCCGGAACTCCGAGAGGGTCTTGTACTCGGTGCCCGCCCAGTTGTAAGGAGCCGCCGTGACAACGGACTGGCGCACGAGGACGTTGTAGTCGGCGCGGGTGCCGGCCGCCGCGCTCTGCGCCACCTGGAGGCCGTGGCGCGCTGCGGCGGGCGTCGCGCAGGCGGAGTGGGAGCTCTCGACACGGACCACGTTGTTGAACACCGAGGTGTCGGCGGAACCGCCACTGACCGAGATGCCCTCACCGCAGGAGCTGATGACGGTGTTGTTGGCCAGGGCCGTGCCGGAGGCGTCCACTACGGTGAGCGCGGTGGGCCGGGAACCCTGGCGGAGGATGTTGCGGCTGAGGATCGTGCGCTGGGCGCCGGCCCTGACCTGCGCAGCGATGATGTAGCTCCGGCTGACCCGGACGTCCGCGCTTCCCGCACCGATCACGAGCTCGCGCAGGAACTCGGAACTCTCCATGGTGATGTCGCCGGAACGCTCGACCAGGGCGCCACCCCTCGTCCTGATCCCACGGAAGACCAGGTGGGAGGCGCCGTCGATGGTCAGGAGGTTGGCCAGTTCCGCCTTCGCCCACGACGTGCTGCCGCCGTGGACGGTGAAAGTGATCGGCTTGCCCGGCTCTCCGGAGCGCTCGATCGTGACGGCCTCGGGATAGGAGCCCGGGGTGATCCGCACGGTCTGGCCCGGCTGGGCCGCCTTGGCCGCCGGCTGGATCGAGCAGAACGGGGCGGCCTGCGTTCCGGTGCCGGTATCCGAGCAGTTGGCGTTCGTGCCGTTGTTCACGAACAAGTCGGCCGGGGTCTCGGCGGCGGAGACCGCCGGTATGCCGAGGATGGTGACGAGGCCTGCGGTGAGCAGGACCGCCGCACGAGTAGGACGCACCAGCAGTATTCCTTCGAGGAAAGGGCTGCGTGGATCTCGGTTCGGTGCGGCATGCCATGACGCCGAACGGCCCGTTCCCCCCAAGGACGTCAGGCGCATGAGAATCCACAAAGACGGTGCTCATGATGCCTCGCCGGCACGGCCTTTGTCACTAGAGAATTGAACACGCTCAACATTCGTTGCCGGAGTACTAGGGGCGGTGCTTCGGCTTCAGGGAGTGGTCGGGGGACAGGAGGGCGGCGAGGCGCTGGGCCACGGTCTGGGCCTGGTTGCCTTCGGGGGTCTTCGGGCCCTTGGTCGCGCTGACCGCGATGGCCAGCTTCTCCGCCGGGAGGTAGGCCTGGATGGCCGCGTACCCGGAGAACGACGGGTTCTGCACGATCCAGCCGTTGACCACGATGACCCCGAAGCCGAAGTGCTCGGCCGCCGTGTTTCTCAGGCAGACGGTGGCCGGACAGCCTCCCGTCGGGGTGCCCAGGCCCACCGTGCCCGGGTCCAGCTGGGTCTTGAAGGCCTGCTCGGACAGCAGTTCGCCGGTGCCGACGGCGCGGGCGGAGCGTTCCAGGTCGCAGATGTCGGTGGTGAGGACCGCTCCCGGAGCGGTGGTCCATGACGGGTTCCAGTACGTCGACTCCTCGTAGATGCCGCGCTCCGAGGTGAAGGAGTGCAGCGCGGGCACCGGGATTTCCGCCGTGGTCGCGCTCGCGGTCTCGTCCAGGCCCAGCGGCTCCATCACGCGCTCTTCGAGGAGCCGTTCCAGGGACACCCCGGTGATCTTCTCCAGTGCGGCGCCGAGGAGTTGGAAATTGGCGTGCGAGTAGCTGAAGTTGGTGCCCGGCTTGTACCAGAGGGGATGCGCGGCGGCGATGCCGATGACCTCCGCGGGGGTCCAGTGCCGGAACGGCGCGGCCTCGAGCTCGGCGAGGAACTTCGGGTCCGTCACGTAGTCGTGCAGGCCGGAGGTGGAGTTGCCGAGCTGCCGCAGGGTGATCTCCTTGGCGTGCGGGGCGTCCGGCAGCCACCGGGAGAGGGGGTCGTCGAGGCTCGCCCTGCCCTCGTCGGCCAGTTGCAGCAGCACGGTGGCCATGTACGCGATCGCCACCGACCCCGAACGGAAGTGCATCGCCGGCTCGGCCGGGACACCCGTCATGGACTCGCCGAGCGCCGCGGTGACGAGCTCGTCGCCGTCGGACGAGACCCGCACGATCAAGGAGTTCAGCCCGAGCTCCCGCTTGGCCTGCTCGGCGACGCGGAGCACGTCCTGGGCCTGCCCCTGCGCGGGTCCCGGGGTGCTGACGCAGTCCTCCGGCGCCGCGGCCGCCGCTGCCCCGGCGGGGAGCGTGGCCGCAACCAGCGCGGCGATGCAGGGCAGCACCGTACGAGTACGCCTCACACCCCCATGATGGGCGGGTACGGGCTCCCGCGCGCGGCGGGCCGGATCAGCGGGCCCGGGTGATCCCGTCCAGGAACGCGCTCCAGCTCGCCGGGGCCACGGCCAGCTCGGGACCGGCGGTCACCTTGGAGTCCCGGACGTGGACGGTGGTGGGGCAGGCCGCCACCTCGACGCAGTTACCGCCTTCGCCGGTGCTGTGGCTCGACTTCCGCCAGGCATAGGCGACCTCGAGGCACTGGCCGCCTTCACCACTGCTATAGCTGCTCTTGAACCAGGCCAGGTCGGTGGTGTTCATCGTTCTCCCAGCATCTTCTCGATCATGTCGAGGGACTCGGCGGGCGTGAGCGCGCCTGCCCGGATGATCCCATAGCGCTCCGCCATGATGCGTACCTGCTCGGGGTCCGTGATCAGGTGGGGGCGGCCATAGGTTTCCGCGTACGCGACTTGCTGGCGGCCCTTCGGGTGGAGGAGGGTGAACGAGCCGTCCATTGCCGCCTGTTCGCCACTCCTGAACGGCACTACTTGGAGTTCCACCGTCCGCAGGCGCCCGATCTCCAGGAAGCGCTGTAGCTGCTCCCGGTGTACCTCCGGCCCGCCAACCTGCCGTTCCAGCAGGTTCTGGTCGAGGACGAGGCTGATGGTGGGCGAAGGCCAGCGCTGGAAGAGCTGCTGGCGTGCCATGCGGTCCATGACCCGCTTCTCGATGGTCTCCTCGTCGAGCAGAGGGCGACGCTTGGCGAACACCGCCCGTGCGTGGCGCTCGGTCTGGAGCAGGCCCATCACGCCCTGGTGGCTGTAGTCGTGGATGGCCTGGGCGGCTGCTTCGGCCTCCGCGTAACTCCGGAACCAGTCCGGATGCCGCGTCCGCGCCTTCGCCAACGCTTCCTTGACGTCCGGGATCGCCACCCGCAGCACACCCCGTGCCCCCAGCACACCGTCCGCCCGTTCCAGCAGGTCCGGCTGCGGCGTCCGCACCCCCCGCTCGATCGCGCCGATGAGGTCCTCGCTGACGTGGAGCAGCGCGGCCAGTTCCTTCTGGTGGAGGCCGGCCGCCTCCCGTAGCGCCTTGATCTGTTTGCCGAGCGCCCGGAACAGGTGCGCGGTGCCGTCCGCCTCCACCGGGCGTTCGGGTCGTTCCTCGCGGTCTGACATGTCGTTCATACGCTGAACCGCCCTCGTCCGTACAAGCCGTACACACAGACGTCGGCGCACCTACAGCGCATCTGCGTCACGCCGCGACTACTGGAAAGCGTAGAGCGCCGTCGCCACGCTCGGTGAGGTGACGACTGAAAAGAGTGACATGGCACAGCGGTTCAGCTCGACGCCGCGGGGTGCCCGGCTCGCCCGGCGGCTCGCGCAGGTGCAGCTGGCCTTCTGGGGGGTGCCGTTCGGCTGCGAGCTGTCCGACGACGTCGGGCTCGTCGTGGGGGAGCTCGCCGCCAACGCCGTGCTGCACGGGCGGGTCCCCGGGCGGGACTTCGAGCTGCGGCTCGAGTACGGAGCGGGGAACGTGCGGGTGATGGTCAGTGACACCCGGAGCGACAAGGCGCCGCCGGACGCGCCGGCGCCCGTCGATCCGTGGTCGGCGGAGGACGGGCGCGGGCTGTTGCTGGTGGCCGCCGTGGCCCGGGAGTGGGGAGTGGCGGGCAGGGGGCCGGGCAAGACGGTGTGGGCGGAGCTCGGGCAGGTGCCTCAGGAGGCGGGCGCGGGGCTCGCCTTCGGGGCGGCGAGGGGCTCGTCACCGAACGGGTCGTCCGCCGGGGGAGTCGGCTGAGTGGACGGCTTCGGCTTCGGCTTGGGGTCGGCGTCGGCGTTGCCGCGTTCGATGGCGAAGGCCTCGGTCACCGCCGTCTGTACGGCGGCGCCGTCGACACCGCCGTAGGCGTAGACGCAGTCCCTCTTCGTGTTCTTGGGGCACGGTGCCGCGGCCACCCCGTGCTCCCGGTGCGCGGTCGGCATCGACGGCAGGGTCACCCAGGCGTTGGCGACGGGACTGTAGGCCTCCGCCGTGGTCAGGGTGGTGGCGCCGTTGATCCCGCCCAGGACGTAGACGCAGCCGTCGCTCATGCCCTCCGGGCAGGGGGCGGTGGCCGCGCCGGGCTGGTCACCGCGGGGGGTCGGCATGTCGGGTACGTACTGCCAGGCGTTGAGGAGGGGGCTGTACACCTCCACCGAGGCGATGTCCGTGCCCGCGGTGTTCCTGCCGCCGATGGCGTACACGCACGTGCCCTTGAGGCCCAGGTCGCCGGGGCAGGGGGCGGCCGTGCCGGCGTGGGTCGTGCGGGCGGTCTGCAGGGGGGTCAGCGTGGCCCAGGTGTTCGTGGCCGGGCTGTACGCCTCCACCGTGGCGAGGGCGGTGTTGGCGGCGTCGGTTCCGCCGAAGACGTACACGCAGGTGCCGCGCAGCCCCAGTCCTTCCGGACACGGGGCCGTGGCCGCCGCCGCGTTCGAGCGCGCGGTCGGCATGGAGCGCACGGTCAGCCAGGCGTTCGTCTCCGTGCTGTACGCCTCCGCGGCGGCCAGGACCGGGCCGCCGCCGAAGACGCCTCCGAGGGCGTACACGCAGTCGCCGCGGACCCCGTCCGGGCAGGGTGCGGTCGTACTCGCCTGGCCGAACCGGGGGGTCTTCATCCGGGGCAGCGTGGCCCAGGTGCCCACGGCGGGGCTGTACGCCTCCAGGAGGTCACCGGCTCCGCCTCCGACGGCGTACACGCAGGTGCCGTGGAGGCCCTCCGGGCAGTCCGCCGCGGCCCCGGTCACTCCCGCGCGGGCCGTGGGCATCGGCGGGGCCGTCACCCACACGCCCTGCGCGGTCGCGGAGGTGGCCGACAGGGCCAGGAGCGGGGCCATGGCCAGGACGGCGAGCCGTCGCCAGCCCCGGGTACGGGTGTGACTCACGTGCCTCATCGCTTACCTATCTCGCGGGGGAATCCGGCACTGTGAAGTTACCTATGGTGATCCTATTGTCGCTTGCCGTGACGACCGAATGCGCTAACGGGCCGCACGAACGGCCTGCCCGCCGCCTGGCCGTCGTCGCCGCGGCCCGCGCCGGAGGACTCCGCCGCGAACACCCCGATGCCGGCCGCGAGGGCCAGTACGCCGACCGCCGCGCGGAGTCGTTCCTTCTTGGTGCTGGTAGCCATAAAACCCGGCATAGGGGCGGTAAATGGGCAAACCGGGGGCCATGTGGCCAATCCCGGCAAGGACTTGGGTCCCCTGTCCGTTCGGTCATGAGAGGGCGGTGAAGGCGAGACGAATGGTCCGTCACATCTGCCGGGGTGACGGCGAGTCTCCTGCGAAGACCTGATAGACAGTGGATATTCACGGCCCGATCGGCCGTACTCCTTATGACGGCTCCTGGGGGGATCGCCGCACTGTGAAGCCGCTTCACCGTCACCTCGTCAACACCTCGCGCAAGGTCCTGTGCACCGCCGCACTCGCGGCCAGCCTGACCACCGCCGCGGTCGTGACCAACCCGTCGACCGCCGACGCGGGGGAGTCCGAGCCGACTCCCGACAGCCCGCAGGCCACCGACCGCGGTGACGCGCGGCTGGACCTTCCCGACATCGTCGCCGACCCGCAGCCCGCTCCCGGAGGCACTGCGCCCGAGGGGGCCAGCGGGATACCCGCGACCGCCCTCGACGCCTACCGGCGGGCCGAAGTGTCCGTCGCCGCCGCGCTCCCCGGCTGCAAACTGCCCTGGCAGCTGCTCGCCGGCATCGGCCGGGTCGAGTCCGTGCACGCCTCGGGCTACGGGCTCAAGGCCGACGGCTACACCGAGAAGCCGATCCGCGGCCCCCGCCTCGACGGCAACGGCTTCGCGGAGATCCGCGACACCGACAAGGGCGAGTGGGACGCGGACACGGAGTACGACCGTGCCGTCGGCCCGATGCAGTTCATCCCCTCCACCTGGGCCACCTGGGGCGCCGACGGCAACGGCGACACCAAGCGGGACCCGAACAACATCTACGACGCGGCGCTGGGCGCGGGCCTGTACCTGTGCGCGGGCGACCGGGACCTGTCGGTCGAGGCCAAGCTCGACGCGGCGGTCCTCAGCTACAACAACTCGCGCGAGTACGTGAACACGGTGCTCGGCTTCATGCGGCAGTACCAGGCCGGTGTCGGCGAGGTCGCGAACCCGCCCGCCGGGAACTACCCGATCGAGACGCCGGGCAGCACCCTGCCCACCCCGCAGCCGGCGGCCAAGCCCACCCCGGCGCCGGCCACCACGCCCAAGCCGACCCCGACCCCGACCCCCACCCCGACCCCCACCCCGACCCCCACCCCGACGCCCACGCCGACGCCGACCCCGGCCCCGCGCCTGTCGGAGCTGACGGTCCTCGGCGGCCCCGGCCTCACGGCCGAGGCCGGAGCGGCGTTCGCCGAGGTCCCGCGGGTCAAGGTGGTCCGCAGCGACGGCAAGCCCGCCGCCGGCCAGCAGGTCGTCTTCGCCGTCGAGGCCGACACCACCGGCGGCACCCGCTTCCCGAAGGCCCCGGCCGACTCGCTCGTGGTCGTGGCCGACGCCGAGGGCATCGCGGCCGCGCCCGGCCTCACGGCGGGTCCCGCGGCGGGCACCTTCACCCTGCGGGTCTCGGCCACCGACACGGCCGGCAGGCTCACGGCGGCCTTCACCGGCACGGTCACGGCGAAGCCGGTGGCCGACGCGCTGGCCCGCCCCGCCGGCTCGCAGCCGCTGGAGGCCGTCGCCGGTCAGGGCATCAAGGACATCACGGTCCTCGCCACGGCCGACGGCAAGGCCGTCGCGGGCACGGAGGTCTTCGCCGAGCTCGTGGTCAAGGACGCGGACGGCGCATGGGTCCCGGTGGACCCGGCGACCGCGAAGAGCCCGTACTTCAAGGACGAGGCCGGCAAGAAGGTCTTCAGGCTCCCGCTGCTGAAGTCCGGCGCCGACGGCAAGATCGTCCTGCCGGAGCTCTTCACCGACGCGGACCTGGCCCCAGGCACGTACACCCTGCGCCTGACCACCCCCCAGAAGGTCACCCTCCTCCTGGACGTCAAGATCACCGCCCCGGCGACCCCGGCCCCGGCCCCGACGCCGACGCCGTAAGGCCCGCCCGGAACGACCCTGGGGCCCGCACCGTGCACACGGTGCGGGCCCCAGGCCTTTCCCCGCCCCCTCGGGAGGGGGAAAGGCAGGAGCCCCGCCGCTCTGCTCGCGCAGAGGGGACAGGGCTCCTTGGGTACTGCTTTTCCAACCGCGATTAAGGTTGGCCCAGGCGATTAGGCCGGGGTGACGTTCTCCGCCTGCGGGCCCTTCGGACCCTGCGTGACGTCGAAGTTCACCGTCTGGTTCTCCTCGAGGGAGCGGAAGCCAGAGGCGTTGATCGCGGAGTAGTGGACGAAGACATCCGGGCCGCCGCCGTCCTGGGCGATGAAGCCGAAGCCCTTTTCAGCGTTGAACCACTTCACGGTTCCGGTAGCCATGAGCCCTCCTATGGGCCAAAGGGTCGCCCTGCTCCAGAACCTGCTAAGAAGTCTGAAAACTACAAAAGCCTGCGGGTCACATTCTCCGCAGGCCTCGTACTGCAAGGGAAACCAAACTGCAACTTGCGTCGAGCCTAGCACGCACCCCGTGGCGGAGACCAGAGGGAAAGATCACGTCACTCGGACGTTTGAGACCCGCGGCAAGGCTGACGTGGACCCGGGGGCTAGTCTCGCGATGTGGACGTCTACCGCAGCCGGCCCCGCGTCGGCCACATCCAGTTCCTGAACTGCCTGCCCCTCTACTGGGGGCTGGCCAGAACCGGCACGCTGCTGGACCTGGAGCTGACCAAGGACACCCCCGAAAAGCTCAGTGAGCGCCTGGTCGCGGGCGAGCTCGACATCGCCCCGATCACCCTCGTGGAGTTCCTCCGCAACGCCGGCGAGCTCGTCGCCTTCCCCGACCTGGCGGTCGGCTGCGACGGCCCCGTGATGTCCTGCGTGATCGTTTCGCAGGTCCCGCTGGAGCGGCTCGACGGAGCCCGCGTCGCCCTCGGCTCGACCTCCCGCACGTCCGTACGCCTCGCCCAGCTGCTGCTTTCCGAGCAGTACGGGGTCCGGCCGGACTACTACACCTGCCCGCCCGACCTGGGGGTGATGATGCAGGAGGCCGACGCGGCCGTGCTGATCGGCGACGCCGCGCTGCGCGCCTCGCTCCACGACGCCCCCCGGCTCGGCCTGACCGTCTACGACCTGGGGCAGATGTGGAAGGAGTGGACCGGGCTGCCGTTCGTCTTCGCCGTCTGGGCCGCCCGCAAGGACTACCTGGCCCGCGAGCCCGTCGTCGTGCAGAAGGTGCACGAGGCCTTCCTCGCCTCGCGCGACGTGTCCCTGGAAGAGGTCGCCAAGGTCGCCGAGCAGGCGGCCCGCTGGGAGGCCTTCGACGCGGAGCTGCTGGAGCGGTACTTCACCACGCTCGACTTCCGCTTCGGACCGGAACAGATCGCCGGCGTACGGGAATTCGCCCGGCGCACGGGACCGACGACGGGGTATCCCGCGGACGTGGCCCTGGAGCTCTTGACGGCGGCCGTTCCGGAACACTGATCGGGATACTGATCGGGAACACCACTGATCGCGTTTGCGGGCCGGTCATGACGGATATGCCGTTTCCGGTGAATTCGGTTCCGCTTTTCATTCCCGTCACCCGCCGGGGAGGGAAAGGCGGCCCGTTCCGGCGGCGCGCCCCCCGAGCCCCTTAGTGTGCTGCCTGTCCGGGCGACACGAGGGCCCCGGAACCGGGGGATGGGGGGACACGATGCAGCCGCTGGAGACCGGTGAGCCGCGGACCATCGGCGCGTACCGGCTGCTGGGCCGGCTCGGCGCGGGCGGCATGGGCCGGGTCTACCTGGGGCGCAGCGCGGGCGGCAGGACCGTGGCCGTCAAGATCGTGCACCCGCACTTCGCCGCCGACGAGGAGTTCCGGGCCCGGTTCCGCCGCGAGGTCGAGGCCGCCCGGCGGGTGGGCGGCGAGTGGACCGCGCCCGTGCTCGACGCGGATCCGGACGCCCCGGTGCCGTGGGTGGCCACCGGCTACGTGGCGGGCCCCTCCCTGGACCGGGCGCTGGCCGCGCACGGGCCGCTGCCCGAGGCCTCGGTACGGGCCGTCGGCGCGGGGCTCGCCCGCGCCCTGGTGGCCGTGCACGGGCTGGGGCTCGTACACCGGGACGTGAAGCCGTCCAACGTGATGCTGACCCTCGACGGGCCCCGGCTGATCGACTTCGGGATCGCGCGGGCCACGGACGGCACCGCCTCGCTCACCTCCACCGGGGTCTCCGTCGGCTCGCCGGGCTACATGTCGCCCGAGCAGATCCTCGGCAAGGGCGTCACCGGCGCCTCCGACGTGTTCTCGCTGGGCGCGGTCCTGGCCTTCGCGGCGACCGGCCGGCCGCCCTTCACCGGCGACAACTCCGCGACCCTCCTCTACAAGGTCGTCCACGAGCCTCCGGAGCTCGGCGCGGTCCCGGCGGGGCCGCTGCGCGAGCTGATCGAGGCCTGCCTGGCCAAGACGGCCGCCGACCGGCCCGCGCCGCAGGCGGTCGCGGCGGCCCTGGACGGCGCCCTGACCACCCCGGGCTGGCTGCCCGCGCCCCTGGTCGAGGAGGCCAGCCGGGCCGCGGTCGCCCTGCTCGACCTGGACGCGGACACCGCGGGCGGTGCCGCTCCGGCTCCGGAACAGCCGTCGGGTCCGGTCCCGTTCACCGCCGCCTCCCACGGCGGCCCGGCGGGCGCCGGCTTCGGATCGCCCGACCCCTCGTTCGCGAGCCAGGGCCCGTACGGCGTGTACGGGAGCCCGACCGAGACGGCGGGCGGCGGGCCCGCCCCCGCCGGAGGCCCGTACGGCCCCTACGGTTCGCCCGCCGGAACGGGAGGCGGGGGTGTGCCCGGACCCCGTACCGCGCCCGGCGGGCGGCAGGTCGCCGTCAGCGCGGCCGGCCGCCGCCTCAGCTGCACGCTCGTGCTCGCCGCCGCGGCCGTACTCGCGCTGGTGTCCGGCGGGCTGTACGGGATGGGCCTGCTGCCCGGGCAGGGCGACAAGGGCCGGGACACGGCGGCCGGCGAGGGCCCGCGCAGCTCCGCGCCGCCCTCCGCTTCGGCTCCGGCCGCCGGCGGGAGCCCGTCCCCGGGGACCGAGGCGCCCAAGGGGACCGAGGCGCCCAAGGGCACCCGCCAGGACGTCCCCAAGGAATTCATCGGCACCTGGAAGGGCACCGTCACCACCGCCCGCATGGGCGTCCCCAGCGAGTTCGAGATCACCATCAAGGCCGGCAAGGTCGGCGAGGTCGTCGCCCGGGACAAGTCGGTCCTGGCGATCCTCGGCACCGACTGCAGCGGCGACTGGAAGCTCGCCTCCGCCACCGACCGCTCCCTCGTCCTGGACACCTCGGGCGGCCCCAACCCGGCACCCGGGATCTGCTCCAACGGCTCCGCCGACGAGCGGTTCACGCTCAACTCCAACGGCACCCTGCACTACACGTCGGGGGACGTCCCGGCCGGAAACCCGGAGGGCGACCTGACCCGCAGCCCGTGACGGGGAGCCGGGAGCCCTGGCGTAGGCTGGATCGGTCCGGACCTTGACACACCGCCGAAAGGTGACGCACCGGTGACCGACCAGGCCGCTCTCCAGTCTGTCCTCGACCGCGCCGCCGCAGGGGGCCGGATCACCAGGGAAGAGGCGCTCGACCTCTACCGGTACGCGCCGCTGCACGCGCTCGGCCAGGCCGCCGACGCGGTGCGCCGCCGCCGCTACGCGGGCACCGAGCACATCGCCACGTACATCATCGAGCGGAACATCAACTACACGAACGTGTGCGTCACGGCGTGCAAGTTCTGCGCCTTCTACGCGGCCCCCAAGGACACGAAGAAGGGCTGGTCCCGCGACCTCGACGACATCCTGCGCCGCTGCGCGGAGACCGTGGAGCTCGGCGGCACCCAGATCATGTTCCAGGGCGGGCACCACCCGGACTACGGCGTCGAGTACTACGAGCACCACTTCTCCGCCATCAAGAAGGCCTACCCGCAGCTGGTCATCCACTCCCTCGGCGCGTCCGAGGTCGAGCACATGGCCCGCATCTCGGGCGTCTCGGCGGAGGAGGCCATCCAGCGGATCCACGCCGCCGGTCTCGACTCCTTCGCCGGCGCCGGCGCCGAACTGCTGCCGGAGCGCCCGCGCAAGGCGATCGCGCCGCTCAAGGAGTCCGGCGAACGCTGGCTGGAGATCATGGAGATCGCGCACCGGCTGGGCGTGGAGTCCACCTCCACCATGCTGATGGGCACCGGCGAGACCAACGCCGAGCGCATCGAGCACATCGCGATGATCCGTGACACGCAGGACCGTACGGGCGGCTTCCGCGCCTTCATCCCGTACACCTACCAGCCCGAGAACAACCACCTCAAGGGCCGCACCCAGGCGACGATCTTCGAGTACCTGCGGATGATCGCCATCGCGCGCCTGTTCCTCGACAACATCGCCCACATCCAGGGCTCCTGGCTCACCGTCGGCAAGGAAGCGGGCCAGCTCTCGCTGCACTACGGCGCGGACGACCTCGGCTCGATCATGCTCGAGGAGAACGTCGTCTCCTCGGCCGGCGCCAAGCACCGCTCCAACCGCCAGGAGATCATCGACCTGATCCGCAAGGCGGGCCGCACCCCGGCGCAGCGCGCGACGACGTACGAGCACCTCCTGGTGCACGACGACCCGGCGAACGACCCCGTCGACGACCGGGTGGTCTCGCACATCTCCTCCACCGCCATCGAGGGCGGCACCGCGCACCCCGAGCTGAAGCTCATCTCCACGAACTGATGCTGACGCTCCACACCGCCGAACTCCTCGTCCCCGCCGCCGGATCCGCGCCGCTGCCCGGCGGCGCGGTCCTCGTCGAGGGCGACCGGATCGCCGACGTGGGACCGTACGAGGCCCTCGCCGCGGCCTCTCCGCACGCGCGGGCCCGGCGCTGGCCCGGGGTGCTCACCCCGGGGCTGCTCCTGCGCGGCGCGGACGCGCTCCTGGAGCGGACGTACCACCCCGACGATCCGTACGAGACGGCCGAGCTCGGCACCGACCCGATCAGCGGGCAGGACGCGCTCGAGGCGCTGAAGCTGACCGAGGCGCGGTGGGGCAACAGCGCACGGCGCGGCACGCAGAAGCTCCTGGCGCGCGGGGTGGTGGCGGTCACCGGCCGCTTCGCGATCCCGGCCGTGCGCACGGCGGTGGCCCGCTCGGGGCTCACGATCCTGCCGCCCGCCCCGTACGAGGGCACACCCGCCCTGGACCCCTTCGCCGGCCGGGGCGCCGCCGAGGAAGCCTTCCACGGGGTGCTGGAGCAGGGCGCCCCGGCCCGCTTCGCCGTCTTCGCGGTCGCGGATCCGGCGGCGCTGCTGGCGCAGGGCGCGACCACCTGCGTGGCCACGGTCATCGGGGGCCGGCTGCTGCACCGCCGTCGCTGAGCCGGGCGTCCTGCCGGGCGAGGGCGGCGAGCAGGCAGGCCTGGAGGCGGCTGATCCCGCCCAGCTTGGTCCGTATGTTGCCCACGTGGAACTTGACGGTGCTGACGGACAGTTGCAGCTCGGCGGCGAGCTCCGCGTTGGAGGCGCCGGTGGCCAGGCACAGGAACACCGCGAATTCCTGGTCCGTCAGCTGCGTCGTCAGCTGCGCCGACGGCCGCGCGTCCGCGGGGGAGGCCTCGTACGGGGGGAACCAGGCGGGAACGCTGAAGCTGACGACGCGCACGGTTTCCACTCCTAGCCCCCGGCCGGCCAAGCGGCTGTCAGTCCGGCTCTCCCCTTAAGGGACGTGCGGACCGGACAGGTAGGTTCCGTTCGCGTCGTACGGCCAGGCATTCGACGTGCAGCCGAGCAGTCCCTTGATCTGCTGCATCATCGCGGGCGCGGGCTTGCCGGGGCCCGGGCAGGTCTCGTGCTCGTGGCCGAGCTCGTGCCCGACCTCGTGATTGACGATCAGCGCCCGGTACTCCTCCACGGGGCCGCTGAACTGCGGTGACCCCTCCTTCCAGCGCTTGAGGTTCACCACCACGGTGTGGCCCGCCCGGCAGTTGGTCTCGCCGATGAGCTCGGGGGTGACCACCTCGCACAGCCGGTCGGTGGTCGTGGGGGTCGCGATCTTGACGGTGAAGTCCACCGGCTGGCCCGGTCCGGCGAGCTGGAAACCGTACGCAGGGTCCCTGGTCCAGCCGCGCGGGTCACCGAGGATCGCCTCGACGGCGCGGGCGGCGGAGTCCGGTTCGACGCCGCTGCCCTCCTCGACCTCGATCCGCCAGCGGCGTACGGGTCCCTTGCCCTGCGCCGCGCCGGAGGCGGCGGAGGCCTTGAAGACGCCCGTGCCGGAGGCCGGGACCGGTGCGGCGGGCGACGCGGGGGCGCTCGGGGTGGCCGCGGCGGGGGCGGAGGGCCGGGTGGAGGGGGCGCCGGAGGACTGCGCCGGGGCGGGGGAGCGTCTGCCGCCCTGTGCGGCCGCGTCCGATCCCTCGTCGGGCCCGCCGTCCTGCCCGTCGGGCCGGGCCGCGGACGGCCGTCCGTCCGCCGTACCGCCGTCCTCGCCCGGGGCCATCGCGTACGCGGTCGCCGAGACCGCGGCCAGGGCCGCCGAGCCGAGGATGATCGTACGCCGCAGCCGCCTGCGCCGCTCCGCCCGGCGCCGGGCGCGCGGGCTGAGGCGTGAGCGACCGGTGGAATGGCCTGCCGGCATCGTGAAGCCCTTTGCTCGTGGCGGCCGCCACGGATCCGGCCGCTGGTCAGGCCCATGATCCATTGGGTGACCGTCACCGGGCCGCACCGGCCCCCAGTCAACGCGCCGGGGAGCCCGGGCGGAACTGTCCTTCGGGCCAGTTGTCCGCCGCACCGCACCGGGGCTCGTCCTTCCGCGCCGGCCCGGCCTGAGAGGATGGGGCGTACCCGCCGATCCGCAGCGCACACCGAGGGGCGAACACCAGTGACAAGGGCTTCCCTGGACAAGCAGCCGCACGAAGTCGCCTCGATGTTCGACGGCGTCGCGGCCCACTACGACCTCACCAACGACGTGCTCTCGCTCGGCCAGGCGCGGCTGTGGCGCAAGGAGGTCGCGAAGGCGGTCGGCGCCCGCCCCGGGCACCTCGTCCTCGACCTGGCCGCCGGCACCGCGACCTCCTCGCTGCCGTTCGCCGCGACCGGCGCCTACGTCGTCCCCTGCGACTTCTCGCTCGGCATGCTGCGGGAAGGCAAGAAGAAGCACCCGTGGCTGCCGCTGACGGCGGGCGACGCGACGCGCCTGCCGTTCAAGGACGACTCCTTCGACACCGTGACGATCAGCTTCGGCCTGCGCAACGTGCAGGACACCGACGCCGCGCTGCGCGAGCTGTACCGGGTCACCAAGCCCGGCGGCCAGGTCGTCATCTGCGAGTTCTCGCAGCCCACCTGGGCCCCCTTCCGCACGGTGTACACCGAGTACCTGATGCGCGCCCTGCCGCCGGTGGCCCGGGCCGTCTCCTCCAACCCCGACGCGTACGTGTACCTCGCCGAGTCCATCCGCGACTGGCCCGACCAGCCCGCGCTGGCCGCCCTGCTGCAGAAGGCCGGCTGGTCCAAGGTCGCCTGGCGCAACCTGAGCGGCGGCATCGTGGCGCTGCACCGGGGCTCCAAGGCGTAAGGCGCAGTGGACTACCAGGCACTGCTGGAGCAGATCGCGGCCGACGTCGCCCCGCTGGTGGGCAGCGGCACCCCCGCCGAGTACATCCCGGCGCTCGCCGCCGTGGAACCGGCGCAGTTCGGCATGGCCCTCGCCGACCTCGAGGGCAACGTCTACGGGGCCGGGGACTGGCAGGTCCCCTTCTCCGCCCAGTCCATCACCAAGGTCTTCGCCCTGGCGCTGGCCCTGGCGGAGGGCGGGGACGGCCTGTGGGAGCGGGTCGGACGGGAGCCGTCCGGCAACCCGTTCAACTCGCTCGTGCAGCTGGAGTACGAGAACGGCATTCCGCGCAATCCGTTCATCAACGCGGGAGCGCTGGTGGTGACCGACCGCCTGCAGACCCTGACGGGCGACGCGAGCAGCGAACTCCTGGACTTCCTCCGCACCGAGAGCGGGAACCCCGCCCTGGCCTTCGACGCGGAGGTGGCCGCCTCCGAGCACGAACACGGCGACCGCAATGCGGCCGTGGCGCACTTCATGGCCTCGTACGGCAACATCGACAACCCCGTACCGGCGCTGCTGGACCACTACTTCTGGCAGTGCTCGATCGAGATGAGCTGCGCCGACCTGGCCCGGGCGGGGCTCTTCCTGGCCCGGCACGGCCTGCGCGCGGACGGCTCGCGCCTCCTCACGCGCAGCGAGGCGAAGCAGATCAACGCGGTGATGCTGACGTGCGGGACGTACGACGCGGCCGGCGAATTCGCCTACCGCGTCGGGCTGCCCGGCAAGAGCGGGGTCGGCGGCGGCATCGTGGCGGTCGTCCCCGGCCAGTGCGTCCTGGCCGCCTGGAGTCCGGGCCTGGACCCCCACGGGAACTCGGTCGCGGGTGTGGCCGCCCTCGACCGTTTCACGACGCTGACGGGCCTGTCGGTCTTCTGACGCGGCACGCCCCGCCCGGCCGGCCGGCCGCCCGGCCGGGGACGCGGCGCGCCGCACGGCGGCGGGTCAGGGCCGGGCGAGCTCCAGTGTGTAGCGGCGGCCGTGGCGGGTGCCGCTCGGCAGGAGGTACCGCTCCGCCAGGGTCATGCCCAGCCGCTCCGCCACCGCGATCGAGCGGGCGTTGGCATCGTCGATCATCGCCACCACGCGGGGCACACCGGCCTCCCGGACCCGGTCCAAGGTCGCCAGCGCGGCCGCGTACGCGTACCCCCGCCCCCACGCGGCGCGTCCCAGCCGCCAGCCGATCTCGATCTCCCCGACGGGCCCCCACTCCTTCTCCCGCGGCCAGGGCTGCGCGCCCGTGAAGCCGAGCACGCTGCCCTCCTCGTCCAGCAGCGTCCACAGGCAGTAGCCGAGCTGCGCGTCGTGCATGCGCTGGCGTGCGGTGAACTCCACGTACGAGGAGAGCTCGGCCGGTCCGCCGAGGAATTCCATGACGTCCGGGTCGTCGAACACCCCGTGCCAGGCGTGCGCGTCCTCATGGGTGGGCACGCGCAGCTGTACGGCGGGGAGCGGCCGGGTCGGCGAGGTGGTCACAGGAGGCAGCCCTTCGGTTCGCGATCTCTCTCGCTGCATAGACTGCACATGTCCGGTGCCGTTGGGCACCCTTTATCGAGCCTTCGGGAGACCCCGCCGTGACCGAGCCCCTCTCCGAACACTCCGCGGACGTGATCGTCGTCGGGGCCGGGCCCGCGGGCTCGACCACCGCCTACTACCTCGCCAAGGCCGGACTGGACGTCCTGCTGCTGGAGAAGACGGCGTTCCCGCGCGAGAAGGTGTGCGGCGACGGCCTGACGCCGCGCGCCACCAAGCAGCTGGTGGCGATGGGCATCGACGTCTCCGAAGAGGCCGGCTGGCTCCGCAACAAGGGCCTGCGGATCATCGGCGGCGGGCAGCGGCTCCAGCTGGACTGGCCGGAACTCGCCTCCTACCCGGACTACGGGCTGGTCCGCAAGCGCGACGACTTCGACGAGACCCTGGCCCGCCAGGCGCAGAAGGCCGGCGCCCGGCTGTACGAGCGCTGCAACGTCGGCGAGCCGGTCCGCGACCCCCGCACCGGGCACATCACCGGGGTGCAGGCCAAGCTGGGCGAGGAGAAGACCCCGGTCACCTTCCGCGCCCCGCTGGTCGTCGCCGCCGACGGCAACTCCTCGCGCCTCTCCCTCTCGATGGGCCTGCACCGGCGCGAGGACCGCCCCATGGGCGTCGCCGTGCGCACGTACTTCACCTCGCCCCGGCACGACGACGACTACCTGGAGTCGTGGCTGGAACTGTGGGACCGGCGCGGCCCGCAGGACCGCCTGCTGCCCGGCTACGGCTGGATCTTCGGCATGGGCGACGGCACGTCCAACGTCGGCCTCGGCATCCTCAACTCCTCCTCCGCCTTCAAGGAGCTGGACTGGCGCGAGGTCCTCAAGGCCTGGTGCGCGTCCATGCCGGAGGACTGGGGCTACACCCCGGAGAACATGACGCAGCCGATCCGCGGCGCGGCCCTGCCGATGGCCTTCAACCGGCAGCCGCACTACACCAAGGGCCTGCTGCTGGTCGGTGACGCGGGCGGCCTCGTCAACCCGTTCAACGGCGAGGGCATCGCCTACGCCATGGAGTCCGGCCAGATCGCGGCCGACGTCATCGTGCAGGCCCACGCCCGGTCCACCCCGGCCCAGCGCGAACTGGCGCTGCACAACTACCCGAAGGTGCTGAAGGAGACGTACGGCGGCTACTACACGCTGGGCCGCGCGTTCGTGAAGCTGATCGGCAACCCGAAGGTCATGAAGGTCGCCACGCAGCGCGGCCTGACGCACCCGGTGCTGATGAAGTTCACGCTGAAGATGCTCGCCAACCTCACCGACCCGACGGGCGGCGACGCGATGGACCGCATCATCAACGGTCTGTCGAAGGTGGCCCCGAAGGCCTGAGGCCGGTGTCCGGCGGGCCGGGCGGGGTGTCCCCGGGGCGGTCCGCCTGCGCCTGCGCCTGCGCCTCCGCGTGCACGGTGCGCACGCACCTGGCCAGCAGGACCAGCCCGCACAGCAGCATCGCGCCCGAGGCGGTCCAGCCCAGGGCCAGGGTGAGCGGGTGGCCGGGCTTGTGCCAGGGGCGGGCGGTGGCCAGCAGCCAGCCGCCTCCGGCGAGGAGGCCGAGACCGAGCGCGGCCCGGAGGGCGGTGGGGTCGCCGGTGCCGTGGTTCTCGTACGGCTTCAGGTTCACGCCGCCATCTTCGCAGGGCCCCGGTCGAGGGCAGCACGAAGGGCCGGTACTCCACCCCCGAGCGGGGGAGTACCGGCCCTTGCGGCCTCGTGGAGCGTCTCGGGCGTCTCAGAGGACGCGGACGGCGCCCGTCGGCTTGTCGTAGCTCAGGCTGCGCTCGACGATGCCCGTGCTGGGGTTCTGCGCGCCGACGAACTTGCCGCCGCCGACGTAGAGGGCGACGTGGTACGCGCTGCCCTTGGAGCCCCAGTACAGGATGTCGCCCGGCTGCAGGGCGCTGAGCGACACCGAGGTGCCGGCCGAGGACTGCGCCTGGGACATGCGCGGCAGGGAGATGCCGGCCTGGCGGTAGGCGGCCTGGACGAGGCCGGAGCAGTCGAACGAGGACGGGCCGGTGCCGCCCATGACGTACGCCTTGCCGACCTGCGCGCGGGCGAAGTTCACGATGGCGGCGGCGGAGCCGGTCGCCGGGGCGGCCACGGAGCCGTCGCTGGGCGTCGACTTGGCCGACAGGGTGGTGCGGGAGGTGCTGCGGTTGGCACGCTCGGCCTCGGCCTTGCGGTCCGCCTCTTCCTTGGCCTTCTTGGCCGCTGCCTCTTCGTCGGCCTTCTTCTGGGCCGCTTCCTTGGCCTGCTTCGCCTCGGCGGCGGCGCCGGTACGGGCGCTCTCCTCCTGGGCGGTCAGCTCACCCTCGACGGCGGCCGCGCGGGTGTTCTCGGCGGCTGCGGCGACGGCGGAGGAGACCTCGGCGGCCAGGTCCAGGTTCAGGACCGGCATTTCGAGCGTCGTCTCGGCCACGGGCTCGGCGGGGGACGCGCTCGCGGTGCCGGCCATGGCGAGGGTGCTGAGGACGCCACCGGCAACTCCGGCGCGGACCGCGAGCTTCGAGGCGCTGCGGCGGGGCTTCCGGTGGCTGGGTATGTGAGCGGTGATGGACATGAGGACAACCGCTATCAGGGCGCGCGGGGTCCCTTCAAGAAACGTGGCTTGCGCCACAGTTGCGCGCGAAAGGCGCTAACCGGGCGCGCCGCGCTTCTTATTGACGCCGTAACGGGCAGAACGGACACCCTTTCACAAGGCTGTGATCATGGGGTTTCCGCAATTAGTCCGGTTTGATCCGCGGCCTACCATCCCTCCGCACAGATGGCCAAGCCCTCTTTCCGCGTCACGAAACGGGAGTGGCGCAGGTCACAGGAGCATCACACTGTGCGGACACTGTGGGCCTCCCGTGACCTCGCCGTGAACTCCCCGCCCGGGTTCGTGAACGGATGCACGCGCCGGAGGGGTCCCGGGACCCGCGTATGCCCCGTGTCCACCTCCGTACACGCGGGCTCCCCCGGCCGGGCGACGCCGGTTCCCTTATCACTGCGGCGGATGCAGCGCCAATTTGCCTGCACAGACCATCATTTGATAGTGCGACAGCGCTTCCACCTGCGGTAACCGGCCCGGATGTCACCTTTGGTGATCATGTGGATGCTTCGCGTACGAAGATCACCACTCATCGGAGTTCATGATCGTTCGTCAGGTGGTGGAGATCACAAACTCGGTGTTGCAACCCGTGTCGCAGATCACAGACGAGCGGGCATAAGATGCGCACCAGTCCGGCTTGTGAACTGCCTCACATGCGAGCGAGGCGGGGCACTCGGCGCCGGCAGCGGTCCAACGGTCAAGGACGACTGGAAGGAGCGAGGAGCGTGAATGCGTACGCGCCCATCCTCGTGCTCGGCGCCCTCGGCGCAGGGTTTGCGATCTTCTCCGTGGTCATGGCCACGCTGATCGGCCCAAAACGGTACAACCGGGCGAAGCTCGAGGCGTACGAGTGCGGCATCGAGCCGACTCCGGTGCCGGCCGGCGGCGGCCGTTTCCCCATCAAGTACTACCTGACGGCGATGCTCTTCATCGTCTTCGACATCGAGGTTGTCTTCCTCTACCCCTGGGCCGTCACCTTCGACTCCCTGGGGATCTTCGGGCTCGTCGAGATGCTGCTCTTCGTGCTCACCGTCTTCGTGGCCTACGCCTACGTGTGGCGCCGCGGCGGCCTGGAATGGGACTGAGGGGCTGAATTTCCCATGGGACTGGAAGAGAAGCTGCCGAGCGGCTTTCTGCTGACCACCGTCGAACAAGCGGCGGGCTGGGTGCGCAAGTCGTCCGTCTTTCCCGCGACGTTCGGCCTGGCCTGCTGCGCCATCGAGATGATGACCACCGGCGCGGGCCGCTACGACCTGGCCCGCTTCGGCATGGAGGTCTTCCGGGGATCCCCCCGCCAGGCCGACCTGATGATCGTGGCCGGCCGGGTCAGCCAGAAGATGGCGCCGGTGCTGCGCCAGGTGTACGACCAGATGCCGGCTCCCAAATGGGTCATCTCCATGGGGGTTTGCGCATCTTCGGGCGGAATGTTCAACAACTACGCGATCGTCCAGGGCGTCGACCACATCGTCCCGGTGGACATCTACCTGCCCGGCTGCCCGCCGCGCCCCGAGATGCTGATCGACGCGATCCTCAAGCTCCACCAGAAGATCCAGGGCTCGAAGCTCGGCGTGAACCGGGAAGAAGCGGCACGTGAGGCGGAGGAGGCGGCCCTCAAGGCCCTCCCCACCATCGAGATGAAGGGGCTGCTCCGGTGAGCGAGACCCGAGAGCCGGAGAACGGCAACCAGGACAACGGCACCCAGAACAACGGCAACAACGTCCCCGCCCCGCGCGCGAGCGGCCCCGAGGTCATCGGCGTCCGCAAGGGCATGTTCGGAGCCACGGCCGGCGGCGACACCAGCGGCTACGGCGGCCTGGTGCGCACCGTGGCCCTGCCCGGCGCGACCAGCCGCCCGTACGGCTCCTACTTCGACGAGGTGGCCGACGAACTCGAAGGCGCCCTGGAGGAGCAGGACCTAGTCCCCGAGAACGCCATCGAGAAGACCGTGGTCGACCGGGGCGAGCTCACCTTCCACATCGCGCGCGAGCACCTCGTCCGCGTCGCGCGCACCCTGCGCGACGACCCGGCCCTGCGCTTCGAGCTGTGCACCGGGGTCTCCGGCGTGCACTACCCCGGGGACAAGGGCCGCGAGCTGCACGCCGTCTACCACCTGCGCTCGCTCACCCACGGCCGGATCCTGCGGCTGGAGGTGTCCGTCCCGGACAGCGACCCGCACGTCCCCTCGCTCGTCGCGGTCTACCCCACCAACGACTGGCACGAGCGCGAGACGTACGACTTCTTCGGCCTGATCTTCGACGGGCACCCGGCCCTCACCCGGATCATGATGCCGGACGACTGGCAGGGCTTCCCGCAGCGCAAGGACTACCCGCTCGGCGGCATCGCCGTCGAGTACAAGGGCGCCCAGATCCCGGCTCCCGACCAGCGGAGGTCGTACAGCTGATGTCCACCAACCACCACGCCTCCGCGCGCGAGACCACCGAGGGCACCGTCTACACGGTCACCGGCGGCGACTGGGACGAGATCGTCCAGTCCGCGGCCAAGGCCGACGACGAGCGGATCGTCGTCAACATGGGCCCGCAGCACCCCTCCACCCACGGAGTGCTGCGCCTGATCCTGGAGATCGACGGCGAGACGGTCACCGAAGCCCGCTGCGGCATCGGCTACCTGCACACCGGCATCGAGAAGAACCTCGAATTCCGGAACTGGACGCAGGGCACCACCTTCGTGACGCGCATGGACTACCTGACGCCCTTCTTCAACGAGACGGCGTACTGCCTCGGCGTCGAGAAGCTGCTCGGCATCACCGACCAGATCCCGGACCGCGCCACGGTCATCCGCGTCCTGCTGATGGAGCTCAACCGGCTCTCCTCCCACCTGGTGTGCATCGCCACCGGCGGTATGGAGCTGGGCGCGACCACGATCATGATCTACGGCTTCCGCGACCGCGAGCTGATCCTCGACGTCTTCGAGCTGATCACCGGACTGCGCATGAACCACGCGTTCGTCCGCCCCGGCGGCCTGGCGCAGGACCTGCCCCCGGGCGCCGTCGACCAGCTGCGCGAGTTCGTGAAGACCATGAAGAAGAACCTGCCGGAATACGACAAGCTCGCCACCGGCAACCCCATCTTCAAGGCCCGCATGCAGGACGTCGGCTACCTCGACCTCACGGGCGCCATGGCGCTGGGCGCCACCGGCCCGATCCTGCGCTCCGCCGGCCTGCCGCACGACCTGCGCAAGTCGGACCCGTACTGCGGCTACGAGAACTACGAGTTCGACGTGCCGACCACCGACACCTGCGACTCCTACGGGCGCTTCCTGATCCGCCTGGAGGAGATGCGCCAGTCGCTGCGGATCGTCGAGCAGTGCCTGGACCGGCTGGAGCCGGGCCCGGTGATGGTCGCCGACAAGAAGATCGCCTGGCCGGCGCAGCTGGCCATGGGCCCCGACGGGCTCGGCAACTCGCTCGACCACATCAAGAACATCATGGGCACCTCCATGGAGGCCCTCATCCACCACTTCAAGCTGGTGACCGAGGGCTTCCGGGTACCGGCCGGGCAGGCGTACGCGGCCGTCGAGTCGCCCAAGGGCGAACTCGGGGTGCACGTGGTCTCCGACGGCGGCACCCGCCCGTACCGGGTCCACTTCCGCGACCCGTCCTTCACCAACCTCCAGGCCATGGCAGCGATGTGCGAGGGCGGCCAGGTCGCCGACGTCATCGTCGCCGTCGCCTCCATCGACCCCGTGATGGGAGGCGTCGACCGATGACAGCCAATCCCGCCCGTCAAGAGGTGAGCCTGGGCATGCCCCAGCTGCCCGCCCCCGACTTCCCGGCGGAGGTACGCGAGCGCCTCGAAGCCGACGCCAAGGAGGTCATCGCCCGCTACCCCGACAGCCGCAGCGCGCTGCTGCCGCTGCTGCACCTGTGCCAGTCGCAGGAGGGCTACGTCTCGCGCACCGGCATCCGCTTCTGCGCCGAGGTGCTGGGCCTGACCACCGCCGAGGTCACGGCCGTGGCCACCTTCTACACGATGTACCGGCGCAAGCCCTCCGGCGACTACCAGGTCGGCGTCTGTACGAACACCCTGTGCGCGGTCATGGGCGGCGACGCCATCTTCGACGAGCTCAAGCAGCACCTCGGAGTCGGCAACAACGAGACCACCCCCGACGGCAAGGTCACCCTCGAGCACATCGAGTGCAACGCGGCCTGCGACTTCGCCCCCGTGGTGATGGTCAACTGGGAATTCTTCGACAACCAGACCCCCGAATCCGCCAAGGCCCTGGTGGACGACCTGCTGGCCGGCCGCGACGTCGTGCCGACCCGGGGCGCGCCGCTGTGCACCTACAAGGAGACCGCCCGGATCCTGGCGGGCTTCCCCGACGAGCGCGAGGGCGCGGTCGAGGCGAGCGGCGGCGCGGGCCCCGCCTCCCTGATCGGGCTGCGCATCGCGCGCGGCGAGAGCCCCCGCACCCCGATCGTGCACCCGCGCGGCGAGGCGCGCGGCGAGAACCGCGGCGAGACCACCACCGAGGGAGGGGAGTGATGTCCGTGTCTTCCAAGGAGAGTCACGGGAGCACGTCCCAGCCGGAGACCGGGGGAGGTGCGAGCCCGGAGAAGCTCCTCGCTCCCGTCCTGTCGGCGTTCTGGGACGAGCCCGCGTCGTGGACGCTGGAGACCTACCGGCGGCACGAGGGCTACGAGGGCCTGCGCAAAGCGCTGGCGATGACGCCGGATGAAGTGATCGCCTACGTGAAGGACTCGGGTCTGCGCGGACGCGGCGGCGCGGGCTTCCCCACCGGCATGAAGTGGCAGTTCATCCCGCAGGGCGACGGAAAGCCGCACTACCTCGTCGTGAACGCGGACGAGTCGGAGCCGGGGACCTGCAAGGACATCCCCCTCCTCTTCGCCAACCCGCACTCCCTCATCGAGGGAATGATCATCGCCTGCTACGCGATCCGCTCGCAGCACGCCTTCATCTACCTGCGCGGCGAGGTCGTACCGGTCCTGCGGCGCCTGCACGAGGCGGTGCGCGAGGCGTACGAGGCCGGATACCTCGGCAAGGACATCCTGGGCAGCGGCCTCGACCTCGACATCACGGTGCACGCGGGAGCGGGCGCGTACATCTGCGGCGAGGAGACGGCGCTGCTCGACTCCCTCGAAGGCCGGCGCGGCCAGCCCCGGCTGCGTCCCCCCTTCCCCGCCGTGGAGGGGCTCTACGCGTGCCCCACTGTCGTCAACAACGTGGAGTCCATCGCCTCGGTTCCCGCGATCCTGAACAGGGGCAAGGACTGGTTCAAGTCGATGGGGACCGAGAAGTCCCCCGGCTTCACCCTGTATTCGCTCTCCGGGCACGTCGCGGGCCCCGGCCAGTACGAGGCGCCGCTCGGCATCACCCTGCGCCAGCTGCTCGACATGAGCGGCGGGATGCGGCCCGGGCACCGGCTGAAGTTCTGGACCCCGGGCGGCTCCTCCACCCCCATGTTCACGGACGAGCACCTCGACGTCCCGCTGGACTACGAGGGCGTGGGCGCGGCCGGCTCGATGCTCGGCACCAAGGCGCTCCAGTGCTTCGACGAGACGACCTGCGTGGTGCGGGCCGTGACCCGCTGGACCGAGTTCTACGCCCACGAGTCCTGCGGCAAGTGCACCCCCTGCCGCGAAGGCACCTACTGGCTGGTCCAGCTGCTGCGCGACATCGAGGCCGGCAAGGGCGTCATGTCCGACCTCGACAAGCTGAACGACATCGCCGACAACATCAACGGCAAGTCCTTCTGCGCGCTCGGCGACGGCGCCGCCAGCCCCATCTTCTCCTCGCTCAGGTACTTCCGCGCGGAGTACGAGCAGCACATCACGGGCAAGGGCTGCCCCTTCGACCCCAGGAAGTCGACCCTCTGGGCTGACACGGAGGTGAACGCATGACCGTCACCAGTAACGCTCCCGCCGGTGGCGGAGCGGCCCCTGTACCACCGGAGAACCTGGTGTCCCTCACCATCGACGGCATCGAGCTGTCGGTCCCCAAGGGAACCCTCGTCATCCGGGCCGCCGAACAGCTCGGCATCGAGATCCCCCGGTTCTGCGACCACCCCCTCCTCTCCCCGGCGGGTGCCTGCCGCCAGTGCATCGTCGAGGTCGAGGGCCAGCGCAAGCCCATGGCCTCCTGCACCATCACCTGCACCGACGGCATGGTCGTCAAGACGCAGCTGACCTCTCCGGCCGCCGACAAGGCCCAGCGCGGGGTGATGGAGCTGCTGCTCATCAACCACCCGCTGGACTGCCCGGTCTGCGACAAGGGCGGCGAGTGCCCGCTGCAGAACCAGGCGATGTCGCACGGCAACGCGGAATCCCGGTTCGAGGGGCAGAAGCGGACGTACGAGAAGCCGGTCCCCATCTCCACCCAGGTGCTCCTGGACCGCGAGCGGTGCGTGCTCTGCGCCCGCTGCACCCGCTTCTCCAACGAGATCGCGGGCGACCCGATGATCGAGCTGCTGGAACGCGGCGCGCTCCAGCAGGTCGGCACCGGCGAGGGCGACCCCTTCGAGTCGTACTTCTCCGGCAACACCATCCAGATCTGCCCCGTCGGCGCCCTCACCTCCGCCGCGTACCGGTTCCGCTCCCGCCCCTTCGACCTCGTCTCCTCCCCGAGCGTGTGCGAGCACTGCGCGGGCGGCTGCGCGACCCGGACCGACCACCGCCGCGGCAAGGTGCTGCGCCGGCTGGCCGCGGAGGACCCCGAGGTCAACGAGGAGTGGATCTGCGACAAGGGCCGCTTCGGGTTCCGCTACGCACAGCAGCGCGACCGGCTCACGACCCCGCTGGTGCGCAGCGCCGCCGGTGTCCTGGAGCCCGCGAGCTGGCCCGAGGCCCTGGAGGCCGCGGCGAACGGTCTCGCCGCCGCGCGCGGCCGGGCCGGGGTGCTCACCGGCGGACGGCTCACCGTCGAGGACGCCTACGCCTACGCCAAGTTCGCGCGGGTGGTCCTGGACACCAACGACATCGACTTCCGGGCCCGGATCCACAGCGCGGAGGAGGCCGACTTCCTGGCCGCCACCGTGGCCGGCACCGGCAAGGATCTCGACGGACGCGGGGTCACGTACGCCTCGCTGGAGGCGGCGCCCGCCGTCCTGCTCGCCGGCATCGAGTCCGAGGAGGAGGCCCCCGGGGTCTTCCTGCGGCTGCGCAAGGCCCACCGCAAGCACAAGCAGCGGACCTTCGCCCTCGCCCCCTTCGCCACCCGCGGCCTGGAGAAGGCGGGCGGCACCCTGCTGCCCGCCGCCCCCGGCACCGAGCCCGAGTGGCTCGACGCCCTCGCCACCCGGACCGGCCTGGAGGCGGGCGGCGCGGCCGCCGCCGACGCACTGCGCCAGAGCGGCGCGGTCATCGTCGTAGGAGAGCGCCTCGCCGGGGTGCCCGGCGCGCTGACCGCCGCCGTACGGGCCGCCACCGCGACCGGCGCGACGCTGGTGTGGATCCCGCGCCGGGCCGGTGAGCGGGCCGCCGTCGAGGCGGGCGCGCTGCCGTCCCTGCTGCCCGGCGGCCGTCCGGCCACCGACCCGCGGGCCCGCGACGAGGTCGCCACCGCGTGGGGGCTGGACGAACTCCCGCACCGCTACGGCCGCGACACCGGCCAGATCATCGAGGCCGCGGCCACCCGAGAACTGTCCGCGCTGCTGGTCGCGGGCGTCGAGGTCGCGGACCTGCCGGATCCGGCCCGCGCCCGGACCGCCCTCGAGGAGGCCTTCGTGGTCTCCCTCGAGCTGCGGCCCAGCGAGGTCACCGCCCGCGCGGACGTGGTCCTCCCGGTCGCCGCGGTCGTCGAGAAGGCGGGCGCGTTCATCAACTGGGAGGGCAGGGTCCGGCCCTTCGAGGCCGCCCTCAAGCCCGACCAGATGACCCGCCGGCTGGCCCCGGCTGACGCCCGCGTGCTGCACATGCTGGCCGACGCCGCCGACCGGCCGATCGCGCTGGGCGACGTACACGCCGTACGCCGGGAGCTGGAGCGGCTCGGCCCGTGGGAGGGGCCGCTCGCCTCCGAGCAGCCCACCGACCCGGTGCCGCTGCCCCGCCCGGGCACCGGCGAGGCCGTCCTGGCGGGCCACCGGCTCCTCCTCGACCTGGGCAGGCTCCAGGAGGGCGACGAGGCCCTGGCCGGTACCCGGCACGCGGCCGAGGCCCGGCTCTCGGCGGCCACGGCGGCCGAGACGGGCGTCAAGAACGGGGACGTCCTCGCGGTCACCGGCCCGGCCGGCTCCGTGGAACTGCCCCTGCGGATCACCGAGATGCCCGACCGCGTGGTCTGGCTCCCGCTGAACTCCACCGGGTCCGGGGTCCTCTCCGACACCGGAGCCCGCCCGGGCACCCTCGTCCGGATCGGCCCCGCGACCCCGGCCGGCACCGGCGACACCACTGCGGAGGTGGGCGCGTGAACGCGGTACAGCTTGCCGCCGAGGACCTGTCCCTGTTCGGCAGGGACGTCTGGTGGCTCGTCGTCATCAAGGCGGTGTTCTGCTTCGCCTTCCTGATGGTGACCGTGCTCTTCTCCATCGTGTGGGAGCGCAAGGTCGTCGCCTGGATGCAGCTGCGCATCGGCCCCAACCGGCACGGCCCCTGGGGCCTGCTCCAGTCGCTCGCCGACGGCGTCAAGCTGATGCTGAAGGAAGACGTCATCGTCAAGCGGGCCGACAAGGTGGTCTACGTCCTGGCCCCGGTCATCGCGGCGATCCCGGCCTTCATGGCCATCGCGGTGATCCCCTTCGGGCCCGCGGGCAACGAGGTCTCCATCTTCGGCCAGCGCACCACGATGCAGCTGACCGACCTGCCCATCGCGATGCTGTACATCCTCGCGGTGGCCTCGGTCGGCATCTACGGCATCGTGCTGGCGGGCTGGTCCTCCGGCTCGACCTACCCGCTCCTCGGCGGCCTGCGCTCCTGCGCGCAGATGATCTCCTACGAGATCGCGATGGGCGCGGCCTTCGCCTCGGTCTTCCTCTACTCCGGGTCCATGTCGACCTCGGCGATCGTCGAAGCCCAGGCGGACCGCTGGTACATCGTGCTGCTGCCGGTCTCCTTCATCATCTACGTCGTCACGATGGTCGGCGAGACGAACCGCGCCCCCTTCGACATGCCCGAGTCCGAGGGCGACCTGGTCGGCGGCTTCAACACCGAGTACTCGTCCATCAAGTTCGCGCTGTTCATGCTCGCCGAGTACGTCAACATGGTCACCGTCTCGGCGGTCTCGGTCACCCTCTTCCTGGGCGGCTGGCGGGCCCCGTACCCGATCAGCACCTTCTGGGAGGGCGCGAACCACGGCTGGTGGCCGATGCTCTGGTTCGTCCTCAAGGTGCAGCTGCTGCTCTTCTTCTTCATCTGGCTGCGCGGCACGCTGCCCCGCGTGCGCTACGACCAGCTGATGAAGCTCGGCTGGAAGGTCCTGATCCCGGTCTCCGTGGTCTGGCTGATGCTGGTCGCGACCGTCAGGGCGCTGCGCAACGAGCAGTACGACTTCAGCCAGATCGTCCTCTACGTGGGCGGCGCCGTCGTGGCGATCCTGCTCCTCTCCTTCGTCGCGGACCTCTTCCGCGACAAGCGCGAGAAGGCGGCCGCCGCGGAGGCAGGCAAGGGCGCCGCGGCCGAGCCCTTCGACCCGCTCGCGGGCGGGTTCCCCGTACCGCCCAAGCCCGGCCAGCACCTGGCACCCGTACCGCGCAGGCGGCCCCGCGCGGAGCGGGAGCTGATTGTCAGTGGCGGGACGAATACTGAGAGTGACCGAGAGGAGGGTGCAAAGAATGTCTGACGCTGAGCAGAGCGAGAAGTGGCAGAACCCGGTGGCGGGCTTCGGCGTGACCTTCAAGGCCATGTTCAAGAAGCGCCTCACCGAGCAGTACCCGGAGCAGCAGAAGACCACCGCCCCGCGCTTCCACGGACGGCATCAGCTCAACCGGCACCCCGACGGTCTGGAGAAGTGCATCGGGTGCGAGCTGTGCGCCTGGGCCTGTCCCGCCGACGCCATCTACGTGGAGGGCGCGGACAACACCGAGGAGGAGCGCTACTCCCCGGGCGAGCGGTACGGCGCGGTCTACCAGATCAACTACGCCCGCTGCATCCTGTGCGGGCTGTGCGTCGAGGCCTGCCCGACGCGGGCGCTGACCATGACGAACGAGTTCGAACTGGCCGACTCCAGCCGCGAATCGCTCATCTACACCAAGGAGCAGCTGCTCGCCGGGCTGACCGAGGGCATGGTCGAGGCGCCGCACGCGATGTTCCCCGGCACGGAGGACACGGACTACTACCGCGGACTGGTGACCGGGGCCGCCCCCGGCACGGTCCGGCAGGCGGCCGTGTCCAAGGGCGAAGCCGCGGAAGACACCGAGGAGGTCCAGGCATGAGCGCCCTCGCGGCCACCATGACCTCGACGGGCGAGGCGGTCCAGTTCTGGATCCTCGGCACGGTCGCCGTCATCGGCGCGCTGGCCACGATCCTGATGAAGAAGGCCGTGCACAGCGCCCTCAGCCTGGCCGGGACGATGATCGTCCTGGCGGTCTTCTACCTCGCCAACGGGGCGTACTTCCTGGGCGTCGTCCAGATCATCGTCTACACCGGCGCGATCATGATGCTCTTCCTCTTCGTGGTCATGCTCGTCGGCGTCACCGCCGCCGACTCCCTGAAGGAGACCATCAAGGGACAGCGCTGGCTGGCCGTCCTGTGCGGGCTCGGCTTCGGCATCCTGCTGATCGCCGGCATCGGCAACGCCCGGATCACCCACTTCAACGGACTCGGCCGGGTCAACTCCGCCGGGCACGTCGAGGGCCTGGCGCAGCTGATCTTCACCAAGTACGTCTTCGCCTTCGAGCTCACCGGCGCCCTGCTGATCACCGCGGCCGTCGGCGCGATGGTGCTCACCCACCGCGAGCGCACCGAGCGGGCCGCCACCCAGCGCGAGCTGTCCGAGAAGCGCGTCCGCGAGGGCGTGCAGCTCCCGCCGCTGCCCGCGCCCGGCGTCTACGCCCGGCACAACGCCGTGGACATCGCCGGCCTGCTGCCGGACGGCACCCCGTCCGAGCTGACGGTCAGCAAGACCCTGCGCGCCCGCGGCCAGGTCCGGGACGTCTCCGCGGAGGCGCTGTCCGACCTCAAGGCACTGGAGCAGGCCTCCTCGGAGCGCCTCGGCCGTGAGGAGGCCTCGAAGTGAATCCGGTCAACTACCTCTACCTGGCCGCCCTGCTGTTCACCATCGGCGCGGCCGGAGTGCTCATCCGCAGGAACGCGATCGTGCTGTTCATGTGCGTCGAGCTGATGCTCAACGCCTGCAACCTCGCCTTCGTCGCCTTCTCGCGGATGCACGGCAACCTCGACGGCCAGATCATCGCGTTCTTCACGATGGTCGTCGCCGCCGCGGAGGTCGTGGTCGGCCTGGCGATCATCGTGTCGCTGTTCCGTACCCGCCACTCGGCCTCGGTCGACGACGCCAGCCTGATGAAGCTGTAAGGGGCGTTCACAGTGGAGAATCTGATTGCGCTGCTGGTGGCAGCGCCCCTGCTCGGAGCGGCGGTGCTGCTGTGCGGCGGCCGGCGCCTCGACAAGACCGGCCATTGGATCGGCACCCTGCTCGCGGCCGTCTCCTTCGGCATCGGCGCCGTGCTGTTCGCCGACATGCTGGGACGCGGCGCGGAAGACCGGGCCCTGCACCAGCGGCTGTTCAGCTGGGTGCCGGTGGAGGGCTTCCAAGCGGACATCGCCTTCCAGCTGGACCAGCTGTCGATGACCTTCGTCCTGCTAATCTCCGGGGTGGGCACGCTCATCCACGTGTACTCGATCGGGTACATGGAGCACGACGAGCGCCGCCGCCGCTTCTTCGGCTACCTCAACCTGTTCGTCGCGGCCATGCTGCTGCTGGTCGTGGCCGACAACTACCTGCTGCTGTACTTCGGCTGGGAGGGCGTGGGCCTCGCCTCGTACCTCCTGATCGGCTTCTGGCAGCACAAGCCCAGCGCGGCCACGGCCGCGAAGAAGGCCTTCCTGGTCAACCGGGTCGGCGACATCGGCCTGTCGATCGCGATCATGCTGATGTTCACCACCTTCGGGACCTTCGCCTTCGGGCCGGTGCTCGGCGCGGTGGGCGAGACGAGCGAGGGCACGCTGACGGCGATCGGCCTGATGCTGCTGCTGGCCGCCTGCGGCAAGTCCGCCCAGGTACCGCTGCAGTCCTGGCTCGGTGACGCGATGGAGGGCCCGACCCCGGTCTCGGCCCTGATCCACGCGGCGACCATGGTGACGGCCGGCGTGTACCTCATCGTCCGCTCCGGCGCCGTCTTCAACGCCGCCCCGGACGCCCAGCTGGCGGTCACCGTCGTGGGCGCGGTCACGCTCCTCTTCGGTGCGATCGTCGGTTGCGCGAAGGACGACATCAAGAAGGCCCTCGCCGGGTCGACGATGTCCCAGATCGGATACATGATCCTGGCCGCCGGCCTCGGCCCGATCGGCTACGTCTTCGCGATCATGCACCTGGTCACCCACGGCTTCTTCAAGGCCGGCCTCTTCCTCGGCGCGGGTTCCGTGATGCACGGGATGAACGACGAGGTCGACATGCGCAAGTACGGCGGCCTGCGGAGGTACATGCCGGTCACCTTCGTCACCTTCGGGCTCGGCTACCTCGCGATCATCGGCTTCCCGGGCCTGTCCGGGTTCTTCTCCAAGGACATGATCATCGAGGCGGCCTTCGCCAAGGGCGGCACCACGGGCTGGATCCTCGGCGGCGTCGCCCTGCTGGGCGCCGGCATCACCGCCTTCTACATGACCCGCGTCATGATCCTCACCTTCTTCGGCGAGAAGCGCTGGCAGCCGGCCCCCGACCCGGACAAGACCCCCGGGGTCGAGCCCGGCGCCGAGGCGCACCCCGGCGAGCTGCCGCACCCGCACGAGTCCCCGAAGTCGATGACGATCCCGATGATCGTGCTCGCTTTCGGGTCCGTCTTCGCCGGTGGCCTGTTCGGGATCGGCGACCGCTTCCTGAAGTGGCTGGAGCCCGTCACCGGTTACACGCACGGCCACCCGCCGGTCAGCGCCATGACGGTGACCCTGTCCACGGTCGCGGTCCTCCTCGTCGGCGTCGCCATCGCCTGGGCGATGTACGGCCGCAGGCCCGTTCCGGTCGTCGCCCCGCGCGGCTCGTTCCTCACCCGGGCGGCCCGGCGGGACCTCCTCCAGGACGACTTCAACCACGTCGTGCTGGTGCGCGGCGGGGAGCACCTGACCCGCTCCCTCGTCTACGTCGACCACACCCTGGTCGACGGGGTCGTCAACGGTACGGCCGCCTCGGTCGGCGGACTGTCCGGCCGGCTGCGCAAGCTGCAGAACGGCTACGCCCGCAGCTACGCGGTCTCGATGTTCGGGGGCACGGCGATCCTCATCGCCGCGACCCTGCTGATGAGGGCGGTGTGAGATGAGTTTCCCGCTTCTGACGCTGACGGCCGCGGTCCCCGCGGCCGGCGCGATCCTGACGGCGGCCGTACCGGCCGCCCGCCGGACCGCCGCCAAATGGCTCGCCCTGTTCTTCTCGCTGGCGACCCTGGTCCTGGCCGTGCTCGTCGCGATCCGCTTCGAGCCCGGCGGCGACCGCTACCAGCTCACCGAATCCCACGCCTGGATCGCCGACTTCGGGGTCCGCTACGAACTCGGCGTGGACGGCATCGCGGTGGCGCTCATCGCGCTCACCGCGGTCCTGATGCCCTTCATCATCCTGGCCGGCTGGCACGACGCCGACCCGTTGGAGACCAAGAGCCGGCGCTGGCGGCCGACGCAGGGCTTCTTCGCGCTGATCCTGCTGGTCGAGGCGATGGTGATCATCTCCTTCGAGGCCACCGACGTCTTCGTCTTCTACATCTTCTTCGAAGCCATGCTCATCCCGATGTACTTCCTCATCGGCGGCTTCGGGGACCGGGCCACTTCCTCCGAGGAGACCGCGGCCGCGCAGCGTTCGTACGCGGCGGTCAAGTTCCTCCTCTACAACCTCGCCGGCGGCCTGATCATGCTGGCCGCGGTCATCGGGCTGTACGTGGTCGCCGGGAACTTCTCGCTCCAGGAGATCGCCGCCGCCCGCGCCGCGGGCACGCTCGAGATGGCGACCAACACCGAGCGGCTGCTGTTCCTCGGCTTCTTCTTCGCCTTCGCGGTGAAGGCCCCGCTGTGGCCGCTGCACACCTGGCTGCCGAACGCGATGGGCGAGTCCACCGCCCCGGTCGCCGTACTGATCACCGCGGTCGTCGACAAGGTCGGCACCTTCGCGATGCTCCGCTTCTGCCTCGGCCTCTTCCCCGAGGCAAGCAAGTGGGCCACGCCGGTGATCCTGGTCCTGGCCCTGATCAGCATCGTCTACGGCGCGCTGGTCGCGGTCGGCCAGCGCGACATCAAGCGGCTGATCGCCTACGCCTCCATCTCGCACTTCGGGTTCATCGTCCTGGGCATCTTCGCGATGACCTCCCAGGGCCAGTCCGGTGCGACGCTGTACATGGTCAACCACGGCATCTCGACGGCGGCGCTGATGCTGGTGGCCGGCTTCCTGATCTCGCGGCGCGGCTCGCGGCTCATCGCCGACTACGGCGGTGTGCAGAAGGTGGCCCCGGTCCTCGCCGGAACCTTCCTGATCGGCGGCCTCGCCACCCTCTCGCTGCCCGGGCTCGCGCCCTTCGTCAGCGAGTTCCTGGTCCTGGTCGGCACCTTCGCCCGCTACCCGGTCGTCGGCATCATCGCGACCATCGGCATCGTGCTGGCCGCGCTCTACACGCTGGTGCTCTACCAGCGCACGATGACCGGCCCCGTGAAGGAGGAGGTCCGCACCATGCCGGACCTGCGCCTGCGGGAGGTGCTGGTGGTCGCCCCGCTGATCGCGCTGCTGATCGGGCTGGGCGTGTACCCGAAGGTGCTGACCGACATCGTCAACCCGGCGGTGAAGCACACCATGTCGGACGTGAAGCAGACCGACCCCGCACCTGAAGTGGAGGCGGCGAAGTGAGCACACTGACTTCCGCCCACAGCCTGTGGCCGCTGGCGGCCGAGGCACCGGTCGACCGGATCCCGACGCCGGTCATCGAGTACGCACAGCTCGCGCCCACGCTGATCGTGGTGGGCGCGGCGGTCCTCGGGATCCTCGTCGAGGCCTTCGTGCCCCGCAGGTCCCGCTACTACGTGCAGGTGTTCCTCGCCGTCGCCGCGCTGGCCTCGGCCTTCGCGGCGGTCGTCGGCCTCGCGGCCGCCGGGTACGGGAGCACCAAGGCGCACATCGCGGCGATGGGCGCCATCGCCGTCGACGGTCCGGCGCTGTTCCTGCAGGGGACCATCCTGCTGGCCTCGGTCGTCGCGGTCTTCACCTTCGCCGAGCGGCGCCTGGACCCGGCCGCCCACGGCAACCGGGTGGACTCCTTCGCCGCCCAGGCCGCGTCCGTCCCGGGCAGCGACAGCGAGAAGGCCGCCGTCAAGGCGGGCTTCACCACCACCGAGGTCTTCCCGCTGGCCCTGTTCGCGATCGCCGGAATGCTGATCTTCCCGGCGGCCAACGACCTGCTGACGCTGTTCATCGCGCTGGAGGTCTTCTCCCTCCCGCTGTACCTGCTCTGCGCCGTCGCCCGCCGCCAGCGGCTGATGTCGCAGGAGGCCGCGGTCAAGTACTTCCTGCTGGGCGCCTTCTCCTCGGCCTTCCTCCTCTTCGGCATCGCGCTGCTCTACGGGTACGCGGGCTCGGTCTCGTACGCGGCCATCGCCGACGTGGTGGACGGCACGCTCACCAAGATCGACCCGGCGCTCGCCGACACCATGGGCAACGACGCGCTGCTGCTGATCGGCGGCGCCCTGATCCTGATGGGCCTGCTCTTCAAGGTCGGCGCGGTCCCCTTCCACATGTGGACTCCGGACGTCTACCAGGGCGCTCCGACCCCGGTCACCGGCTTCATGGCGGCGGCGACGAAGGTGGCCGCCTTCGGCGCCCTGCTCCGTCTGCTGTACGTGGTCCTGCCCGGTCTGCGGTGGGACTGGCGGCCGGTGATGTGGGGCGTCGCGATCGTCACGATGCTGGCGGGCGCGGTGATCGCCGTGACCCAGACCGACGTCAAGCGGCTGCTCGCCTACTCCTCGATCGCGCACGCCGGCTTCATCCTGGCCGGTGTGATCGCGACCTCGGCGGAGGGCGTGAAGTCCGTGCTCTTCTACCTGGGCGCGTACTCGTTCGTGACGATCGGCGCCTTCGCGGTGGTCACGCTGGTGCGCGATGCGGGCGGGGAGGCGACGCACCTGTCCAAGTGGGCCGGTCTGGGCCGCCGTTCGCCGCTCACCGCGGCGGTCTTCGCGGTGTTCCTGCTGGCCTTCGCCGGTATTCCGCTGACGTCCGGCTTCGCGGGCAAGTTCGCCGTGTTCAAGGCGGCGGCGGAGGGCGGGGCCGGGGCGCTGGTCGTGGTCGGTGTCCTCTCGTCCGCGATCGCCGCGTTCTTCTACATCCGGGTGATCGTCCTGATGTTCTTCAGCGAGCCGAAGGCCGACGGCCCGACGGTGGCCGTCCCCTCGCCGCTGACGATGACGACGATCGCGGTGGGTGTGGCGGTGACCCTGGTCCTGGGCGTGGCCCCGCAGTACTTCCTGGACCTGGCCGGGCAGGCGAGCACGTTCGTCCGCTGACCGCTCCGGCCTTGACGCAGGGCCCGGCTCCCTCGGGAGCCGGGCCCTGCGGGCTACTCGGGGCGCTTCCGCTTCGGCGTGATGGCGGTGAGGTCCAGGTCGATGGGGAAGGGGACGGAGACTGTCAGGCGGTCGTGGAAGATGCCGGTGGCGACGTAGACGCCGGTAGCCGGTTCGAGTTCGTAGACGTAGACGACTGTGCGGCCGTCGTGGTCCTCGACGCGCCAGAAGTGCGGGATCTTGGCGCGGGCGTACTTGAGTGGCTTGCTGCTGCGGTCGCGTGCCTCGGAATCCGGTGAGACGACTTCGATGGCGAGACGGACGGCAGCGACGGGGAACCGGGTTCGGCGTCGGTCGTCCACGACGCCGGACTCGACCACGATCACGTCCGGCTCCGGCCGATTCCGCTCGTCGATGTCGATCGTGAGTTCGCGGAAGACCTCCACATCGGCAGGTGCGGCCGACTGCAGCTGCCATTTGAGGAAGTCGATGGCACGCTCGTGGAAGATGCTCTGCGGACTCACGAAGATCAGGCTCCCGTCGATCAGCTCCGTGTGCGGAGGCAGATTCGGAAGCGTGTCCAGGTCGTCGGCGGTCCAGCCGCCCGGAGGCGGGATCGGCCAGCGGTGTTCCGGGTTCATCAGAGCTCCCATGGGCCGCAGTCTCGCGAGTGCGTCCAGCGTATCGCCGGGCTTCCCGCGAAAGGCCGCCCTTACGGGTGAGTCATATGCCCGGGGCACTTGAGGGCGGGGTTCCAGTTGTGGAAGCGGCCGGCCGGGTTGTGCTCGTACGCCCACAGGTGGAGGTCGTAGTGCTTGGGCATGCCCGCCCAGTGGCCGGGCATGGGCCCGTCGAAGGGCAGCCCGAACATGCTCGGGCGGTCGTCGGCGGTCTTCAGGTCCTGATCGCGGTCGCTCGACATCCACTCCACGGCCTGCAGCTTGCGCCGGCCGTTCTTGTCCGTCTCGGCGCTGTAGAGGAGCGCGGTCGGTTTGCTCGGGTCGGTCGAACCCCAGTAGGCGTCCTTGACGTAGTGGTAGCCCATGGCGCCCACCCCGAACGGGTTGTTCATGCACTGGCCGTGCAGGACGTACCCGTTCTTGACCGCTTCCCGCTCGTCCACGTACTTGGCCGTCGCCCGGATCGCCGTCGCCATGTCCCGCATGGCCTTGTGGTTGCGGGGGTCGGGTGCGGGCCCCTCCACCCCGTGGGCGGGCGCCACCGCGGCCAGGCCGAGCGACGCGGCGGCCGCGCAGGCGAGCAGGGTCTTCCGGCTGCGTACGGGCATGGTGGCGGCTCCTCGCGGTGGGGGTACGGGGTACGGGTTCACCGTTCCGTTCGTCCGTCCACCATCCCGGCCCGCCCCGCCCCGCGCACGTGGCGCGCCTCCGAACGGGGGGCGCGGGCGGGGCGGGGGCCGGGCCGTACCGCCGCTTAGCGGGAGCCCACGATCCGGCCGGTGACCTCGCCCAGGCCCACCCGGGTGCCGCCGGCGCCGGGCGCCCACGCCGTGAGGGTGACGGTGTCCCCGTCCTCCAGGAAGGTGCGCTTGCCGTCGGCCAGTTCGATCGCGTCGCGCCCGTTCCAGGTCAGCTCCAGCAGCGAGCCGCGCTGGCCCGTCTCGGGGCCGCTGACGGTGCCGGAGCCGTACACGTCACCGGTGCGCAGGGAGGCGCCGTTGACGGTCATGTGGGCGAGCTGCTGGGCGGCGGTCCAGTACATCGACGCGAACGGCGGCTGCGCGACCTCCTGCCCGTTGATGGAGACGGTGATGCGCAGGTCGAAGCCGCCGGGGCGGTCGGCGGAGGAGTCGTCCAGGTAGGGCAGGAGGGGGAAGTCCCGCGCGGGCGGGGCGACCCGGGCCGCGTCCAGGGCCTCCAGCGGGGTCACCCAGGCGGAGACGGAGGTGGCGAAGGACTTGCCGAGGAAGGGGCCGAGCGGCACGTACTCCCAGGCCTGGATGTCGCGCGCCGACCAGTCGTTGAGGAGGAACAGCCCGAAGACGTGGTCCTCGAACTCGCCCAGCGCCACCGGGCGGCCCAGCTCGGAGGGGGTGCCGACGACGAAGCCGACCTCGGCCTCGATGTCGAGCTTGACGGATGGGCCGAAGACGGGCGCCGGGTCGGTGGGCGCCTTGCGCTGCCCGCAGGGCCGTACGACGTCCGTCCCGGACACCACGATCGTCCCCGACCGGCCGTGGTAACCGATGGGCAGGTGCTTCCAGTTGGGGGTCAGCGCGTCCCCGTCGGGCCGGAAGATCCGCCCGACGTTGGTGGCGTGGTGCTCGCTCGCGTAGAAGTCGACGTAATCGGCGACCTCGTACGGGAGGTGCAGCGTGACCTCGTCGAGTGCCAGCAGGTGCGGCTCCACGGTGGGGCGGTGGCCGGGGTCGGTGACCCAGGCGGTCAGCGCGCGGCGCACGTCGCGCCAGGCGGTGCGCCCGGCGGCCAGCAGCGGGTTGAGCGAGGACTGCCCGAGCAGCCCGGCGTACGGGGAACCGAGCGCGGCCGCGGCCGCCCCCGCGTCGAGCACGTGTCCGCCGATCCGCACACCGATCCGGCGGCGGTCTTCCCCGGCGGTCGAGAAGACGCCGTAGGGGAGGTTGTGCGGCCCGAACGGGTCGCCCTCGGGAACATCGAGGGGGCTCTGCTGGGGCATGGGGTACTGCCTCGCTTTCGACGCGGTCCGGGGGTGTCCCGGTGGCTGGTTGACACGTTACGTGGCTGGTGGGGCGTGCGGGAGGCCGGATTCGGGCGCTATTTGTAGGACTTGTCCAAAGGGGTCCGTATCCTTGGCGCCGTGACTTCCGCCCTCCCCTATGCCTTGATCGCCACTGACCTGGACGGGACTCTGCTCTGCGCCGGGGACACCGTCTCCGCCCGCTCGTACGCGGCGCTCGCGACGGCGCGCGCCGCGGGCGCGCAACACATCATCGTCACCGGCCGCCCGGTCCCGCAGGTCCGGCACGTCCTGGACGGCCTCGGCTACGGGGGGCTCGCGGTGTGCGGGCAGGGCGCGCAGGTGTACGACGCGGCGCGCGGGCGCCTGTTGCACTCCGTGTCCATGGACCGGGGGCTGGCCGAGGTGGCGCTCGGCAAGATCGAGGCCGAGATCGGCGAGGTCTACGCGGCGGTCAACCAGGAGGGCGTCGACGCGGAGATGCTGATAGGGCCGGGCTACCGGATGTGGCATCCGCACCTGCCGACGGTCCGGGTGCCGAGGCGGTCGGACCTGTGGTCGGCCCCGATCAACAAGGTGCTGCTCCAGCACCCCCGGCTGGACGACGACGAGCTGACACGGGTGGCGCGGGCGGTGGTGGGGGACCTGGTGAACGTCACCATGGCGGGGGAACACACGGTCGAGCTCCAGCCACCGGGCATCGACAAGGCCAGTGGGCTGGCGCGGGCCGCCGGTGTCCTGGGCGTGGCCGCGGCGTCGACCATTGCCTTCGGTGACATGCCGAACGATGTCCCGATGTTCGCGTGGGCCGCGTACGGGGTGGCCATGGCCAACGCGCACCGCGAGCTGGTCGCGGTCGCGGACGAGGTCACCCTGTCGAACGAGTCCGACGGCATCGCGGTGGTCCTGGAGCGGTTGTTCGGCTGACGGCCGGTCACCGGGGGCCAGCCCCCGGACCTCCGCGCCTCAAACGCCGGCGGGGCTGGATCTGGCTGGTGTCACCTTGCATCCAGCCCCGCCGGCGTTTGAGGCGCGGGGTCTGGGGCGGAGCCCCAGGGCCGCCCGCCAGGGCGGTTAACCCGCGGCCCGGGGGAGGCGGCGTTCCCACGTGCGGTGGAAGACGACCTCCTCGCCCTCCCGGCACACCACCTCGTTCGACGTGAGGAAACCGCCCTCGTCGCAGGTGATCTCCGACCGGGTCTCGACCCGCGCGTCCCAGCCCCGTTCCGGCCGGTGGAGCCGGATCCGCCAGTCCGAGCGGGTACGGGCCGACAGCGGGTCCGCGTCCTGGATCTCGTACACCTCCAGGGCGTCCTCGCTGAACTCCAGGCCGTCCGGGTACACCCGCGTGCCCCCGTACCGGGGGTCCACTTCCAGTCGCCAGCTCCCGCGCGCCACGTCCCGTACGACCACCCGCTCCGGCCGCGGTTCGTCCAGCGTGGCCGGAACCACCACTCCGAGCGGCTCCGCCTGCTCCGGCGCCTCGAAGAGGATCCCCTCGTCCGCGCCGGGCGGCGACCCGGCCCGCACCGGCAGCGTCAGCGCGCTGCCCGCCGGGTCCAGGGTCCAGCCCGCCTCCGAGCCGGCCCGCGGCCAGATCCAGGGCCAGTACGCGGACGAGACGGCGAGCCGGATCCGGTGCCCCGGCGCGAAGGCGTGGCCGATGCCGTTCAGCTCGAAGGTGACGTCCTCGTAGGAGCCCACCGGCCACGGCACGGCGAGGTTGCGGCCCCGACGGGCGGAGAGGTTCAGCACGCCGCGGGTGACCAGCGTCGAGGAGCCGTCGGGGGCGATGTCGCACAGCCGGGCCACCGCCTGGCCGTAGGGGACGTCCAGCCGCAGCCGCAGCGTCACCGACGGCCGCCCCAGGATCTCCACCGGCTCCCCGCCGGTCACCGGGAACTCGAAGCACGCCGACTTCGCGTCCTCCTCCCGCTGGTCCGGCGGCAGGTCGGCGTCGTTGCCGAAGGGGAAGAAGCGGCCCGCGTCCAGCCCGGTGTGCTGCGGGGAGGCGACGGCCACCGGCGGGCCCTGGAACCCGTACGAGACCGGGATCACCGACGGCGAGGGCCAGGCCTTCTCCCCGACCCAGCGGCCGGGGAGTTCCCCGTACGAGGTCGCCGGCGGGTGGGAGTCGCTGATCCAGGCGCGGAGCAGCGGCTCGTCCAGTACGCCGTTCTCCTCGCCGCGCAGCCAGTGGTCCCACCAGCGCAGGGTCTCCTGGAGGAAGCCGATGGACGGACCGGGCGGCAGCCCGCGGTCCGGGTACTGGTGGGACCACGGGCCGATCAGGCCGCGCACCCGGGCGGACGGCAGCGCCGAGACCAGCCGCAGCACGGTGTCCCGGTAGGGGTCGTGCCAGCCGCCCACCGCGAGGACCGCGGCGCCGATCGCGGAGTAGTCCTCGCAGACGCTGCCGTGGCGCCAGTAGGCGTCGCGGGTCTGGTGCGAGAGCCAGGTGTGGATCAGCGGTTCGACCGACTCCAGCCGGTCCAGCCACTGCTGCCGCCAGCCGTCGCCGACGAACTCGGGGTCCGGCGGGCGGGAGGCGAAGGCGAGCATGGTGGCCGCCCACGCGTGCATGTCCACGGCCAGGACGGAGCCGCCCATGTAGTGGACGTCGTTGTCGTACCGGTCGTCCGTGGAGCACACGGTGACGATCGCCTTCAGCGGCTCGGGGGCCAGGGCGGCGATCTGGAGGGAGTTGCAGCCGCCCCAGGAGATGCCGAACATTCCCACCGACCCCGTGCACCACGGCTGCGCCGCCAGCCACTCGATCACCGCGACCCCGTCGGCCAGTTCGCGGGCGTCGTACTCGTCGCCCGGCCGGCCGCCGCTGCACCCGTGGCCGCGTACGTCGACGCGGACCGACGCGTAGCCGTGCCCGGCGTACCAGGGGTGGCGCTGCCAGTCGCGGGGCGCGGTCCAGTCGGTGAGCCGGTACGGCAGGTACTCCAGCAGCGCCGGCACGGGCTCCTCGGTCACCGGGCGCCAGATCCGGGCGTAGAGCTCCACCCCGTCGGGCATCGGGATCCGGACGTCCTCGCGGGTGGTCCCGTACGGGAAATCGGTGCGGATGATCATCAGGTCTCGGGTCCCCACGGGTTTCAGTGGACGGGGCGCATCGTGCGGCGCAGCCAGGGTGCGAGCACGACTCGCCGAGCCATGGCGGTCACCGTTCTGGACAAAACGCATTCTCCGGTTGATTCGGCTCCTCAAGAACATACCGGTGCACTTCGGGCGGTGCGCGGGTGGAGACCGGACAGGCGCTCACGGTGATCGAAAACGGACCCGATACGCTGGGTTGAGTGATGGCAGCGACACATCGACAATCCAGGTGATCGTCAACGTGATCGTCAGCAGACAGGAGTACCCCTCGTGACCGTCGTCGGGCCGTTCGGACTGAGCGTGCGGGACCAGGCTCTTGAGACCGATGTCCAGGCCGGACTGGCCGCCGTCGAGGCGGGTCTGCTGGAAGCCACCAAGAGCGAAGTCCCCTTCATCACCGAGGCCGCACAGCATCTGGTGCGGGCCGGTGGCAAGCGTTTCCGCCCGTTGCTGGTGATGCTCGCGTCCCGGTTCGGCGATCCCTACGCGCCCGGCATCGTGCCGTCCGCCGTGGTCGTGGAGCTCACGCACCTGGCGACGCTCTACCACGACGACGTCATGGACGAGGCGGACGTACGCCGCGGGGTGGACAGCGCCAACACCCGCTGGGGCAACTCGGTGGCCGTCCTGACGGGTGACTTCCTGTTCGCCCGCGCCTCGCACATCCTGGCCGACCTCGGGCCGGAGGCCGTACGCATCCAGGCCGAGGCCTTCGAGCGGCTGGTGACCGGCCAGATCCTGGAGACGGCCGGCCCGCGCAACGGCCGCGACCCGGTCGAGCACTACCTCGACGTCATCGCCGGCAAGACCGGCTCGCTGATCGCCGTCTCCGGCCGCTTCGGCGCGCTGATGTCCGGCGCCGACGAGTCGGTCGTCGACATCCTGACCCAGTACGGCGAGCGGCTCGGCACCGCCTTCCAGCTCGCCGACGACGTCCTGGACATCGCCTCCGACGCGCACGAGTCGGGCAAGACCCCCGGTACCGACCTGCGCGAGGGCATCCCCACCCTGCCCGTGCTGCGGCTGCGCGAGACCGCCGCCCGCGACGGCGCTCCGGAGGACCTGGAACTCGTACGGCTCCTGGACGGGGACCTGACGGACGACGCCCGCCACGCCGAGGTGCTCACCCGGCTCCGGGCGCACCCCGCGCTGGAGCAGGCCCGCCGCGACACCATCCGGTACGCGGAGGACGCGCGGGCCACGCTCGCGCCGCTGCCGGAGTGCTTCGCGAAGTCGGCCCTGGAAGAGCTCTGCGACGCCGTGGTGCACCGGGCGGGTTAGGACTCGTCTTCGCAACGGAACGGGCCTTGCTCCCGCGGACCCCTACGGGTCGCGGGAGCAGGGCCCGTTCCGTGTCATCCCACGGTCGTACGCGCAGTTGCGTCCGGGGACTGACGCCCCGCGGCCCCCGATTTGGTCAGATGGAGTCATCAAACCCCACCAGATCGGGTGAGCGCGGCGACACGGGGGTCGCCGCCGTCGACACAGAGGGCAGGGCACTGACATGTCAGCGAACACGAAGACTTCTCGCAAGGTCGCCCGGTACGCCGTACCGGTCGCGGTGGCAGGTGTGGCCGCGGCGACCGTCGCGATGGTCCCGGCCTTCGCCAACGCCGGGGGACCAGACCTGCCGAAGGTGACGGCGCAGCAGCTCATCGAGAAGATCGCCGCCTCGGACGTGCAGGAGCTGTCCGGCACCGCCAAGATCACCACCGACCTGGGGCTGCCGAAGATCGCCGGCGGTCTGCTGGGCGGCAGCGGCGTCGCGAGCGGTTCCGCCGCTCCGGAGGACAAGGTCGCGCAGCTGGCGAGCGGTACGCACACCTTCCGCGTCGCCGCCGACGGGCCGGACCGCCAGAAGCTGACCTTCCTGGACGGCAAGGACGAGTACAGCCTGATCCACAACGGCGACGACGTGTGGGGCTACGCCTCCCAGTCGAACGAGGTCTTCCATGAGAAGAACCCGGGGAACGCGGCCGAGCACAAGAAGACGTCCGACCGGCTCGCCGCCTCGCCGCAGCAGCTGGCCGAGGAGGTCCTGAAGGCCGCCGGCACGACCACGGACGTCGGCGTGGGCGACACGGCGCAGGTGGCCGGCCGGGACGCCTACCAGCTGGTGCTCAAGCCCAAGCAGGCCGGTTCCACGGTGGGCTCGATCCAGATCGCGGTCGACGCCAAGAACGGCGTGCCGCTGCGGGTGCAGCTGCTGTCCTCCCAGGGCGGCAAGCCGATCGTGGACGCGGGCTTCACCAAGGTGGACTTCGCGAAGCCGCCGGCCGACACCTTCACGTTCACCCCGCCCAAGGGCGCCAAGGTGACCGAGGGGAGGGACGGGGCCGGCAAGGGCGGCCACGGGAAGGGCGGGGAGGACGGCTGGAAGGCGCTGGAGTCCTTCCCGGGCCTGGGCGCCCTCGCCGGCGGTGCGGACGGCAAGGGCGAGGTGAAGGTCCTCGGCGAGGGCTGGGCCACGGTCGCGCAGATCGACACCGGGGCCGGCAAGAGCCTCAAGGAGCTGGAGGGCGACAAGAACGCCCCCAAGGAGGCGAAGCAGTTCCTGGACTCCCTCGGGGACAAGGTCTCCGGGAAGTTCGGCGAGGGCCGCTTCTTCTCCACCCGCGTCGTCAACGCCCTGATCACGGACGACGGCAAGGTCTACGTCGGCGCGGTCACCAAGGACCAGCTGGTGAAGACGGCGGACTCCGCCAAGTAGTCCGCCGCGTAGTCCGGCGGGTCGTCGGAGCGTCCGAAGGGTGGGCGGGGACTGTGTCCCTGCCCACCCTTCCGGCATTACCGCCCTCCGTACAGCAGGTCCGCTGTACGGTGTTGGGCATGTCGAGACACGTCACCATCCGCCTGGACGAAGAGTTCCACGAGCGCCTGAAGGCGCGCGCGGCGGCGCTGGGGACGACGGTCACCGCGCTGATCACCGAGGTCACGGAACGCGAACTCGACGAGGACCGGAAGAACTTCCTGTCCGGAATAGAGGAGTTCGCCGACCACTGGGGCTACTTCCAGGAGCGGTTCGGGAATTGAAGATCACCATGGAGTGGGCCTGGACCGCTCTGGCCCACCATCTCCCCTCCGATCCCGCCGTATGGGACCCCTCCGGGGTGGCCGCCGCGGTCGCCCGGCACCAGAACGACCTCGTCCTGGTGCCCGAACAGCCCGCCCCGGACACCGCGTGGCGGGCCGCCGCGTTTCTGCACACCCTCGCCGTGTGCCCGGCGCTGGAATCCCCGATGAACGAGTTCTACGCCGCCGCCGCGACCCGCTCGTACCTGCGCGTGGCCGGGGCCAAGCAGTTGCCCTCGCCCGAGGTCCTGGGCGATCTGGTCGAGGCGGCGAAGATGGGCCTCGCGGACATCGGGGCGGTCGCCGAGGAGCTGCGGGCCCGCATACAGGACCCGCAGCCCGCCTCGCGCGCTCCGGACCGGCGCTAGAAGGTGATCTTCCAGCTGTTGATGTAGCCGACGTCCTGTGCGGCCACGTCCTTGACCTGGAGCTTCCAGATCCCGTTGGCCACCTCGGCGGAGGCGTTGACGGTGTAGGACTGGACGAGGTTGTCGGCGCTGCCGCCGCTGCGGTTGTGCAGGTTGTAGACGCTGCCGTCGGGGGCGATCAGATCGACCACGAGGTCACCGCGGTAGGTGTGGACGATGTTGACGTCCACCTTGGTGGTGGCCGGGGCGTTCCCCGCGACACCGGACACCGTGATCGGAGAGTTCACCGCGGCACCGGGGGAGTCCGGGATGTTCACGTCCGCCGTGTTCTCGAACGACGGGCCCGGCGGGACGGGGGTGGCCGCGCCGAGGTTCCAGATCGCGTAGGCCACGGCGTCCGAATTGCGGTCCAGGGCGGTGTCGTTGATGTTCGCCGTGTTGTCGCACGAGGAGTGGTAGCAGCGGTCGAAGGCCTGACCGGCGGTGCCGCCCCACTTCTGCGCCTGCGCCGTCGACTTCGTGTTGCTGGCGCCGGTGAACAGACCGCCGACCGGGATGCCCACGTTCTTGAACGAGGCGTGGTCCGAGCGTCCGTCGCCCTCGGTCTCGATCTCGGTCGGGACGCCGATGCCCGTGAAGTAGTTCTTGAACGTCTGCTCGATGGTCGGGTCGTCGTCGTAGACGAAGTAGCCCGGGTTCGGCGAACCGATCATGTCGAAGTTCAGGTACCCGGAGAACTTCGCGCGCTCGGTCGCCGGCAGGTTGTTGACGTAGTACTTCGAACCGATCAGGCCCAGTTCCTCCGCGCCCCACCAGCCGAAGCGCAGGTGCTTCGTGGGCTGGAGGCCGGCCCGGGAGACGGCCAGGGCCGTCTCGAGCACGGCCGCGCTGCCGGAGCCGTTGTCGTTGATGCCCGCTCCCGAGGACACCGAGTCCAGGTGCGCGCCCGCCATCAGGACCGAGTTCGGGTCGCCGCCCGGCCAGTCGGCGATCAGGTTGTAGCCGGTGGCGCCGCTGGTGGTGAAGGTCTGCAGCGTGGTCGTGAAGCCGGCCGCGTCGAGCTTGGCCTTCACGTAGTCGATCGACGCCTTGTAGCCGGTGCGGCCGTGGGCGCGGTTGCCGCCGTTGTTGGCGGCGATGGTCGACAGCTGCGAGAGGTGGGCCTTGACGTTGGCCAGCGGGATGTCGGGCGGCGTCGGCGCCGCGGCGACCGCCGTGGGGGCGGCCAGTGCGGCGGGAGTGGTGGCGGCGAACAGGCCGGCGACCGCGAACGCGGTCACGGCGGCAAGGCGCCGGGAGACGGACAGGCTCATGTGGGGGCTCCGGGATTCCGCGGGGATGTGACGGAACTATGGGGATAGAGCAGGTGAGCGATAGTGCGTCTGTGCGAGCCCGATGGTCAGTGAGAGTGTGACAGTCCGTCAAGACCACAATTCGGTCAGGGTGGTTCGGAAAACGGACGATCCCCGCTACGGAAGTTCCGCAACGGGGATCGTGGGGGTCGTGTGCCCGCTGGTGCGGGCTCCGTACGGGCCCGGCGCGGGCCCTTCGGCGGTCGTTACGCGGGCTCGCGGGCCGGCGCGGCGACGGGCGGCACCACCGCGGCCAGCGCGGCCCGCGAACGGCGGGCCCTGCCCAGTGCGTCCCAGGTCAGCAGCGCGAGCGCGGCCCACACCAGGGAGAATCCGGCCCAGCGCTCGGGCGGCATCGCCTCGTGGAAGTAGAGGACGCCGAGCCCGAACTGGAACACCGGGGCCAGGTACTGGAGCAGTCCGAGGGTCGACAGCGGCACCCGGATCGCCGCCGCCCCGAAGAACACCAGCGGGATCGCGGTGACGAGCCCGGTCGAGGCCAGCAGGAGCGAATGTCCGGTGCCCTGCGAGGAGAAGGTGGACTGGCCCTGCGCGCCGAGCCACAGCAGGTAGCCGAGGGCCGGCAGGAACAGCACGGCGGTCTCGGCGGTCAGCGACTCCAGCCCGCCCATGTTGAGCTTCTTCTTGATCAGCCCGTACGTCGCGAAGGAGCAGGCCAGCACCAGCGAGATCCACGGCGGCCGCCCATAGCCGATGGCGAGCACCAGCACCGCGGCGAAGCTGATGCCGACCGCCACCCACTGGGTGCGGCGCAGCCGCTCACCGAGGACCACCACGCCGATCGCGATGCTGACCAGCGGATTGATGAAGTAGCCGAGGCTGGCCTCGACGACGTGCCCGTTGTTGACGGACCAGATGTACAGGCCCCAGTTCACGCTGATCACCGAGGCGGCGAGCGTGGTCAGCCCGAGCTTGCGGGGCTCGCCCAGCAGCTCCCGTATCCAGCCCCAGCGGCGCAGCGCGAGCAGCGCCAGCCCGACCACGGCCAGCGACCACACCATGCGGTGGGCCAGGATCTCGACGGCTCCCGAGGGCTGGAGCAGCGGCCAGAAGAGGGGGACGAGCCCCCACATTCCATACGCGCCGAATCCGTAGAGCAAACCCGCGCGCTGGTCGGTCTCTGCCTTCACGGGGCCTCCTGTACGACTTTCAGCCAACCTCACGACGGTATCGCCGCCGGGCCCAGATGTCATGCCCGTCAACACGAGATACTCATGACATCTGGTGAAACCCCCGGTGGCTCGTGCGGCGCGGCCCGGCGGGCGGTCCGGCAGCGGCCCGGCGGGCGGCCCGGCAGCGGCCCGGCGGCGGCCCGTCAGCGGTCGGGCGGTGGCCCGGCTGCGGTCAGGCCAGGGCGGTGGCGATCGCCTCGGAGAGCGGGGTGGCCGGCCGCCCGATCAGCCGGGCCAGGTCCCCGCTGGTCCCGGCCAGCCGGCCGCGCCCGATCGCCGCGTCCACGTCGACGATGATCGCGGCGAAGCCCTCGGGGACCCCGGCGCCGGTCAGGATCTCCAGGTGCTCCTGCGCCGGCACCTCGGCGTACGCGATCTCCTTGCCGGTCTGCGCCGACACCTCGGCCGCGTACTCCGTCATGCTCCAGGCGGTGTCGCCGGAGAGCTCGTAGATCCGGTTCAGGTGGCCCTCACCCGTGAGCACCTCGGCCGCGGCGGCCGCGTAGTCGGCCCGCGCCGCCGAGGCGACCCGGCCCTCGCCCGCGCTGCCGACGACGGCGCCGTGCTCCAGGACGGCGGGCAGCTCGCGCGTGTAGTTCTCGTGGTACCAGCCGTTGCGCAGGAAGGTGTACGGGATGCCGGAGTCGAGGAGGGCCTGCTCGGTCGCCCTGTGCTCGGCGGCCAGATCGAAGTCGGCCTCGGGCCCGCCGAGGACGCCGGTGTAGGCGAGCTGCGCCACGCCCGCCGCCTGCGCGGCCTTCAGTACGGCGGTGTGCTGGGCGACGCGGCGGCCGATCTCGTTGCCGGAGATCAGCAGCACGCGGTCCCCGGCCCGGAAGGCGCCGGCCAGGGCGGCCGGGTCGTCGTAGTCGGCGGCGCGCACCTCCACCCCGCGCGCGGCCAGGCCGGCGGCCTTCTCCCGGTCGCGGACGACGACGGCGACGCGCTCGGCGGGGACCCGTTCCAGCAGCTCGTCCACGACGAGACGGCCGAGGGCTCCGGTGGCTGCGGTGACGACGATGCTCATGATGCTCTCCTCGTGGGGCGGCGATACTGCCACCCTACGGTAAGCGCTAACTTTTAGAAAGTGTTCGGGAGGTGCTCATGCTCACGTGTCCCGGACGCACGGAAGCCCGGACCTCCTGAGAGATCCGGGCTCCGCCGGCGTGTGCGAGGTCAGCTCAGCCGACGACCGTCCAGGTGTCGTTGCCGGCCAGCAGGGTGGCGAGGTCGCCCTTGCCCTTGCGGTCGACGGCCGTGTCGAGCTGGTCGGCCATCAGGGTGTCGTACACGGGCCGCTCGACGCTCCGGAACACCCCGATGGGCGTCTGGTGGAGCGTGTCGGGGTCGGCCAGCCGGGAGAGCGCGAAGGCGGTGGTCGGGCTGGCGCCGTGCGCGTCGTGGACCAGGATCCGCGACTCGTTCTCCGGGGTGACGGTGACGACCTGGAGGTCGCCGGTGGCCGGATCGCGCACCACGCCCTTGTGGCCGTCGGTCCCGAAGCGGATCGGCTGCCCGTGCTCCAGCCGGATCACGGCCTCCTGGGCCTGGTCCTTGTCCTTCAGGACCTCGAAGGCCCCGTCGTTGAAGATGTTGCAGTTCTGGTAGATCTCCACCAGCGCCGTGCCCTGGTGGCCGGCGGCCGCGCGCAGCACCTCGGTGAGGTGCTTGCGGTCGGAGTCCACCGTCCGGGCGACGAAGGAGGCCTCCGCGCCGATGGCCAGGGACACCGGGTTGAAGGGCGCGTCCAGCGAGCCCATCGGGGTCGACTTGGTGATCTTGCCGACCTCGGAGGTGGGGGAGTACTGCCCCTTCGTCAGGCCGTAGATCCGGTTGTTGAACAGCAGGATCTTGAGGTTGACGTTGCGCCGCAGGGCGTGGATGAGGTGGTTGCCGCCGATGGACAGCGCGTCGCCGTCGCCCGTGACGACCCAGACCGACAGGTCGCGGCGCGAGGTGGCCAGGCCCGTGGCGATGGCCGGGGCGCGGCCGTGGATCGAGTGCATCCCGTAGGTGTTCATGTAGTACGGGAAGCGGGAGGAGCAGCCGATCCCGGAGACGAAGACGATGTTCTCCTTCGCGAGGCCGAGCTCGGGCATGAAGCCCTGGACGGCCGCGAGGACGGCGTAGTCACCGCAGCCGGGGCACCAGCGGACCTCCTGGTCCGACTTGAAGTCCTTGGCCGACTGCGCGGCCTCGGCCTTCGGCACCAGGGACAGCAGGGTCGGGGCGTCGGTCACCTCAGTCATTGATGGCCTCCTCGAGAACCTTCGCGAGCTGCTCCGCCTTGAACGGCATTCCGTTGACCTGGTTGTACGACTGGGCGTCCACCAGGTATTTCGCCCGGACCAGGGTGGCGAGCTGCCCGAGGTTCATCTCCGGCACCACTACCTTCTCGTAACGCCCCAGGACCTCTCCGAGATTCCTCGGGAAGGGGTTGAGGTGGCGCAGGTGGGCCTGGGCGATGGGGTGCCCGGCGGAGCGCAGCCGGCGGACCGCGGCCGTGATCGGGCCGTAGGTGGAGCCCCAGCCCAGGACGAGGGTGCGGGCCTGGTCGGGGTCGTCGACCTCCACGTCGGGAACCCGAATGCCGTCGATCTTGGCCTGGCGGGTGCGGACCATGAAGTCGTGGTTGGCGGGGTCGTACGAGATGTTGCCGGTGCCGTCCTGCTTCTCGATGCCGCCGATGCGGTGCTCGAGACCGGGGGTGCCGGGGACCGCCCACGGACGGGCCAGGGTCTCGGGGTCGCGCTTGTAGGGCCAGAACACCTCGGTGCCGTCGGCCAGCTCGTGGTTGGGGCCGGCCGCGAACTGGGTCGTGAGGTCGGGCAGGTCGGCGATGTCGGGGATCCGCCAGGGCTCGGAGCCGTTGGCGAGGTAGCCGTCGGAGAGCAGGAAGACCGGGGTCCGGTAGGTGAGTGCGATCCGCGCCGCGTCCAGGGCGGCGTCGAAGCAGTCCGCCGGGGTGCGCGGGGCGACGATCGGCACCGGGGCCTCGCCGTTGCGCCCGTACATCGCCTGGAGCAGGTCGGCCTGCTCCGTCTTGGTCGGCAGGCCGGTGGAGGGGCCGCCGCGCTGGATGTCCACGATCAGCAGCGGCAGCTCGAGGGAGACGGCCAGACCGATCGTCTCGGACTTCAGGGCCACGCCGGGGCCGGACGTGGTGGTCACGCCCAGGGCCCCGCCGAACGCGGCACCCAGGGCGGCACCGATGCCCGCGATCTCGTCCTCGGCCTGGAAGGTCCGTACGCCGAAGTTCTTGTGCTTGCTCAGCTCGTGCAGGATGTCCGAGGCCGGGGTGATCGGATAGGAGCCCAGGTAGAGCGGCAGGTCCGCCTGCCGGCTCGCGGCGATCAGGCCGTAGGACAGGGCCAGGTTCCCCGAGATGTTGCGGTACGTACCGGTCGGGAAGGCCCGGGTGGCCGGGGCCACCTCGTAGGAGACCGCGAAGTCCTCGGTCGTCTCCCCGAAGTTCCAGCCCGCGCGGAACGCGGCCACGTTCGCCTCGGCGATCTCCGGCTTCTTCGCGAACTTCTGCCGCAGGAAGTTCTCCGTGCCCTCCGTCGGGCGGTGGTACATCCAGGACAGCAGCCCCAGCGCGAACATGTTCTTGCTGCGCTCGGCCTCCTTGCGGGAGAGCCCGAAGTCCTTCAGCGCCTCGACCGTGAGGGTGGTCAGCGGGACGGGGTGCAGGTTGTAGGCGGCCAGCGAGCCGTCCTCGAGGGGGGAGGTCTCGTAGCCGACCTTGGCCATGGGGCGCTTGGTGAACTCATCCGTGTTGACGATGATCTCCGCGCCGCGCGGCACGTCGCCGATGTTCGCCTTCAGGGCGGCCGGATTCATCGCGACCAGCACGTTCGGGGCGTCGCCCGGCGTGAGGATGTCGTGGTCGGCGAAGTGCAGCTGGAAGGACGACACGCCCGGCAGGGTTCCGGCGGGGGCGCGGATCTCGGCGGGGAAGTTCGGGAGCGTCGAGAGGTCGTTGCCGAACGACGCCGTCTCCGAGGTGAACCGGTCACCGGTGAGTTGCATACCGTCACCCGAGTCACCCGCGAACCGGATGATCACACGATCCAGGCGGCGTACTTCCTTGCCGCCCGGGCTTGCCGGGATGCGCTGCCCTCCGACGTGCGCACCCCCAGCCCCGTCGGCCTGCTCGGCCGGGCTACTGACCTGGCTGGTCACTGAACTGGACCTCCTTCGAGGCGTGGGCACCCCCAGAACCAACCCTACGTCGGTCAGCTCTCCAGGGCGGCCACATTCTGGACCGTTGGACCGCCATTCGAGACAGTCCGACCGGTATGCCGTATCTGACAGAGTGTCAGTCGATCAAGATTTCAGATAGGTGAGAACGGCCAGTACACGCCGGTGATCCCCGTCACTCGGCGACAGGCCCAACTTCATGAAGATGTTGCTGACGTGCTTCTCCACCGCTCCGTCGCTCACGACCAACTGCTTCGCCACGGCGGAATTCGTGCGTCCTTCGGCCATCAGGCCCAGTACCTCGCGCTCGCGCGGCGTCAGCCCCGCCAGCACGTCCTGCTTCCGGCTGCGCCCGAGCAGCTGGGCGACGACCTCGGGGTCCAGAGCGGTACCGCCCCGGGCCACCCGCACCACCGCGTCCAGGAACTCGCGCACCTCGGCCACCCGGTCCTTGAGCAGGTAGCCCACCCCGGTGCTGGACCCGGCCAGCAGCTCGGTGGCGTACTGCTCCTCCACGTACTGCGACAGCACGAGCACCCCGACCCCGGGGTACTCGCGGCGCAGCCGTACGGCGGCCCGCACGCCCTCGTCGGTGTGCGTCGGCGGCATCCGTACGTCGGCCACGACCACGTCCGGCAGCTCGTCCTGCGCCGCCAGGTCCGACACGGTCTTGATCAGGGCTTCCGCGTCCCCGACACCCGCCACGACGTCATGCCCCCGGTCGGTCAGCAGCCGGGTCAGGCCCTCCCGCAGCAGCACCGAATCCTCTGCGATGACCACCCGCACCCTGTCGTCCACGATTCAGCAGCTCCCGCGTCCACTCGTCCCGCACTCCCTGGCTCAGCCAAGCATCCCAGCCTCGAGGCCGGATCAAGGCTGGGCCGGGACAACGCGTGGGCGTACGGGGGGAGTTTTCGCCCGCGACGCGTACGGGGGCGCTGCACGCGGGGGCGCTGCACGCGGGGGGCCGGGCCGACGGGCCCGGACCCCGGTCGCGCTGCGTGGCGCGTGGCGCGTGGCGCGTGGTGCCTGGCTCGTGGCGCGGCGCGTGGCGCGTGGCGCCTGGCTCGTGGTGCGGCGCGTGGCGCGTGGTGCCTGGCTCGTGATGCGTGCGCCGTCAGTTCCGCCACGGGAGCTCGGCGGTCACCGTGGTCCCCACCCCCGCGGGGGAGTCGACGACCAGGATCCCGTCCACGGCGTCCAGCCGCTCGGCCAGTCCCGCCAGCCCGGTGCCCTGGGCGCCGTCCGCCCCGCCCCGGCCGTCGTCGGCGACCTGGATGAGCAGCCGCTCCCCGGACTTCCACACCTCCACGCTCGCGACCCGGGCCCGCGCGTGCTTGCTGACGTTCTGCAGCAGCTCCGAGACCGTGAAGTACGCGATCCCCTCGATCGCCGCCGCCGGCCGGGCCGGGAGGTCCACGGCCACCCGCACCGGAACGGCGCACCGCGACGCCACCGCGGACAGCGCCGCGTCCAGGCCCCGGTCGGTCAGCACCGCCGGGTGGATCCCGCGGGCCAGGTCGCGCAGCTCCTGGAGGGCGATCTTCACCTCTCCGTGGGCCTCGTCCACCATCCGGGCGGCCGCCCGCGGGTCCTCGGCCGCCTTTTCCCTCGCCAGCCCCAGGTCCATTGCCAGCGCCGCCAGCCGGGCCTGCGCCCCGTCGTGCAGATCGCGCTCGATGCGCCGCAGATCGGCGGCCGCGGTGTCCACGACCACCCCGCGGTCGGACTCCAGCTCGGTCACGCGGGTCGCCAGCCGGGACGCCCCCAGCAGCCCGCCCACCATCACCCGGTCGACGGTGGTCAGCGCCCGCAGCACCCACGGCGTGGCCAGGGTGAAGGCCAGCCCGACCAGGCAGGTCAGGGCGATCTCGGCGGGGGAGTCGAGGTAGAAGGCGTAGTCGCCGTTCTGGAAGAGCTGGAGCCCGGGCTGGTCGGTGTACGCCGGGAACACCCAGAACCACAGCGGATACAGCAGGTACGCCCACCCCGCCGCCCAGAACACCAGCGCCACGCAGAAGGAGAAGACCGCCCACGGGAAGTGGATCACCGAGTACAGCGCGTGCCGCCAGGCGCTCCCGCTCTTGAGCAGCGCCCCCATCGCGGCGAAAGCCCCGGGCTTCCGGGCCCGGATCGGCGCCGGATCGGCGATGTCGGTCCCCAGCAGGACGCGGACCCTGCTCCGCTCCAGATGGCCGAACCCGCGGCACAGGGCGAGCACCCCGGCCAGGACCGGAACCCCGAGGAAGGTGACGAGCAGCCCGGCGCCGGCGCTCAGCCCGGCGATGGCGAGGGAGAAGTACAGGATGCTCAGCGGCAGCCCCACCAGCAGGTACCCGAACTCCCGCCAGGTCCGCCGCGCGACCGGAGCCCCGACCACGGCCCGGAACCCCGCGCCCACACCCGCACCCGCACCCACACCGTCGTCCATCTGCGAACCCACCCTTCAGCTCTCCGCGCTACCCCTCCACCCTCCCGCCCCCCACCCCGCCAAACCATCCGGCCCATCGGCGTCCCCACCGGGGGGTTAACCCCACCCCCCACCGAACCCCCGCCCGGTCCGGACCGACGCCGAGACCCGAGATCCGGGCGGATCCGCGGCGGACGGGCCTGTACCGGAGCCGCGGCGGGTGGGGGGGGCACCGGAGCCCGGGAGGCGGCGGGCAGCGGGGCTGCGCCGGGCGGCGCGTACGGGGCCCTGCGTACGGCGCGTACCGGAGCCTCGGCATGCACGGGCTGCGGTGGGTGGCGTGTACCGGGGCTGCGGCGGGTGCCCCCCCCGGAGCCGCAGCGGTGGCGGATACCGGGGCTGCGGGGCGACGGCCGCACCGGAGCCCGGCGGGCGGTGCGAACCGGGGCTGCGGTGGGTGGCGGGTACCGGAGCCGAGGCAGACGGCCCACACCGGAGCCGAGGCGGACGGCGTACTTGAGCCTCGACACGTGGCGGGCACCGGAGCCCAGGCGTACGGCGTACCGGAGCCCGGTGGGCGGCGCTTACCGGAGCTGCGGCGGACGGCCGACACACTGGGGCCCCGGCGGGTGTCCCGCAGCGAAGCCCCGGCGTACGGCCCGCGCCGGAGCCCAGGCGTACGGCGTACCGAAGTCCGGCGGGCGGCGCGTACCGGGGTCGAGGCAGTGGCGCGTACCGGACGAACCCCGGCGGGAGCCCGGCAGCGGCGGGCAGCGGAGCCTCGGCAGGCGGACGAACCGAAGCCGGCGTACGGCGCGCACCCCGGGCTTCGGCGTGCGGTGCGTACTCGAGCCCCAGGCGGCGGGCCGCGCCGGAGGCGCGAACGGGACCTCCGTCCATCCCGGACGGAAGTCCCGATCCACACCACAGACCCCGGCTAGCCGCGCCCGCGCCACGGCAGCTCCGCCGTCACCACCGTTCCCTTCCCCTCCGGCGAGTCCACGACGAACACCCCGTCCACCGCCCCCAACCGCTCCGCGAGGCCCCCCAGCCCCGACCCCCGGGAGGGATCCGCGCCGCCGCGCCCGTCGTCCGACACCCGGATCAGCAGCCGGTCCCCCGCCCGCCACAACTCCACGGCCGCGCCCCGCGCAGCGGGCCCCGCGTGCTTGCTCACGTTCTGCAGCAGCTCCGACACCACGAAGTACGCGATCCCCTCGATCGCCTCCGCCGGCCGCGTCGGCAGATCCACCGCCACCTTCACCGGCACCACGCACCGCGCCGCCACCGACGACAGCGCCGCGTCCAGCCCCCGGTCGGTCAGCACCGCCGGATGGATCCCGCGTGCGAGGTCCCGCAGCTCCTGGAGCGCCAGCTTCACCTCCCCGTGGGCCTCGTCGACCATCGCCGCCGCGCCCTCCGGGTCCTCCAGCAGCTTCTCCTTCGCCAGGCCCAGCCCCATGGCCAGGGCCACCAGCCGCGCCTGCGCCCCGTCGTGCAGGTCCCGCTCGATGCGCCGCAGGTCGGCCGCCGCCGTGTCGACCACGACCCCCCGGTCCGACTCCAGCTCCGCGATCCGCCGTTCCAGGTCGTCGGAGGGCGACAACAGCCCCCGCACCATCGCCCGGTCCGCGTTCGCGAGCAGCCGCACCACGTACGGCAGCACCGGCCACAGCACGAACAGCCCGGTCAGCGCTACCGTGAAGGTGAGCACTCCCCAAGGCAGCCTGATCAGCTGGTACAGCACCGTCCGCCAGGCGACCGGGTCCTTGATGCTCGTCCACAACCAGGGGAAGAACCCGCCGGCCCGCCGAGGGCCGGGAATCGGCGTCGGCTCGTCCACCCGTACGCCCAAGAGCGCCCGGGCCCGCGCCCGGTCCAGCCGTCCCAACTGCCGAGACATCGACAGACCACATGCGAGCAGGGGAAGTCCGATCGCGGTCACGGACAGACCGCCCGTGCCCACGACCATGACAACCGTGTAAAAGAATCCGACCATCGCCATCGGCAGGTTGCTCACCAGATGGGCGATCTCCTTCCACGTCACGGCGCTGAAGACGGCGCGGACGGGCGGCGGCCGGTCGTTGTCGGGGAGGTCATGGCTCGTGGTCATGCGGCACAGCCTGCCAAGGGCCGTACTCCGACGCCATGGGGTGGCCGGGGTGCTGTGAACGGGGGATAACCCCACCCCGTGTGAGGCAGGCCCTAGACTCCCGCCTGTACCAGATCGTCGACAGTGACCGAGGAGCGAGGAACGGACGTGCCCGAACCAACGGTATCGACCGTAACCGTGCTCGCGGCGGACTACTTCCGGAGTTATTCGGTCGTCGGTCTGCTGGCCCTCCTCGGCGTGCTCTTCGTGGCCGTGGCCTTCGGTGCCGGCCGCCTGCTGCGGCCCGTCGTCCCGACCCCCGAGAAGCTGCTGACGTACGAATGCGGAGTGGACCCGGTCGGCGAGGGCTGGGCCCACACCCAGGTCCGCTACTACGTCTACGCGTTCCTCTACGTCATCTTCGCCGTCGACTCGATCTTCCTGTTCCCGTGGGCGACGGTGTTCGCCGCCGCCGGTTACGGCGCCACGACGCTGGTGGAGATGTTCATCTTCCTGGGCTTCCTGGCCGTCGGCCTGCTCTATGCGTACAAGAAGGGCGTCCTCGAATGGACGTGACACCTCAGCCGGAGCTGCTCCCGGAGCCCAAGCGCCTCGGAGTCCTCTCCCGCCTCGCCCCGGAACCGATGAAGGTGGTCCTGAACTGGGGCCGCCGGTACAGCCTGTGGGTCTTCAACTTCGGCCTGGCCTGCTGCGCCATCGAGTTCATCGCCGCGTCGATGGCCCGCCACGACTTCATCCGGCTCGGCGTGATCCCCTTCGCGCCCGGGCCCCGGCAGGCCGACCTGATGATCGTCTCGGGCACGGTCACGGACAAGATGGCACCCGCCGTGAAGCGGCTCTACGAGCAGATGCCGGAGCCGAAGTACGTCATCTCCTTCGGCGCCTGCTCCAACTGCGGCGGCCCGTACTGGGACTCGTACTCGGTGACGAAGGGCGTCGACCAGATCATCCCCGTCGACGTCTACGTACCCGGCTGCCCGCCCCGGCCGGAGGCGCTGCTCCAGGGCATCCTCAAGCTCCAGGAGAAGATCGCTCGGGAGTCGCTCGCGGACCGCTACGCGTCCGGACCGTCCGTGGGACAGCTCACCAGCGGCCTGGTCACGCCCCCGCCGGCCCCCGGGAGCGGCGCGTGAACCTCTACGACTCCCTTCCCGACGCGGCGGCGACGGTCTTCGGCGAGGAGGCCGTGGGCTCGTACGCGTACGACGTCCTGACGGTCGACGTGCCCGTCGGCTCCTGGATCTCCGCCCTGGAGATCGCCCGGGACAAGCTGGGCTGCACGTACTTCGACTGGCTGAGCGCGGTCGACGAGCCGGGCACCGGCTTCCGGATCTGCGCGCACGTGGTCGCGCTGGAGAACCGCCGCGTACGCCGCCTCCTGCTGCGCACGACCGTCCCGCACTCCGCCGCCTCCCTGCCGTCGGCCGTCGCCGTCTACGCGGGAGCCGCGTGGCACGAGCGCGAGACGTACGAGATGTTCGGGATCGTCTTCACCGACCACCCGCACCTCGTCCACCTGCTCCTTCCGGAGAACTTCGAAGGGCACCCGCTGCGCAAGGACTTCGTCCTGGCCGCGCGCGTCGCCAAGGCGTGGCCCGGTGCCAAGGAGCCGGGCGAGGCCCACGATCCGGACGCGCCCAAGCGCCGCCAGATGCTTCCGCCGGGTGTCCCCGACCCCAACGACTGGGGCCCGATGAAGGGCCAGCTCCCGCCGGCCCCGGCCCGCCCGGCCCGCACCCCGCGCGCCGCGGGGGCGGGCGGGGGCGCGGCGGGCGCCGCCGCGCGCACCCCGCGCGAGGGCGCCCCGGCCCGCCGAACGCGCTCGGTCACCGAAGGCTCGGCCACCCAGGCCGTGCCGGCAGCCCCGGACACCGCGGCCCCCGGCCCCGAGTCGGAAGCCCCGGCCCGCCCGCCGCGCCGCACCCGTTCGGCGTCGGAAGGCTCGGCCAGCCAGGCCGCCCCGGCCGGCCCGGAGACCGCGCCCCCTGGTCCCGAGTCCGAGGCCCCGGTCCGCCCGCCGCGCCGCACCCGTTCGGCGTCGGAAGGCTCGGCCAGCCAGGCCGCCCCGGCCGCCCCGGCAGCCCCGGCCGCCCCGGCCGCGCCGGACACCCCGGCCGCCCCGGCCGCACCGGACACCCCGGCCGAGGCTGAGGCGCCCGCACCCGGCCCCACCCGCCCGGCGGGGACCAGCTCGGACGCCCCCTGGCACAACCCGAAGCCGGCCTTCGACGAACCGCAGGCCCCCGTGGCCCCGGCGGCCCCGGCCACGCCGGACCCCGTCGAAGCGTCGCCCCCGGAAGCCGACCCCACCCCCGAGACCCCCAAGACGCCCAAAACCCCCGAGACCCCCGAGACCCCTGAAACCCCCGACACCCACGGAGGCGACGCGTGAACGACGTCCTCGACGTCGCCCTGCGACTCCTCGTCGTCTTCGCCGTCTTCCTCGTGCTCCCGCTCGTCGTCGGGCAGACCGAGCACAAGGTGATGGCGCACATGCAGGGCCGCCTCGGCCCGATGTACGCCGGCGGTTTCCACGGCTGGGCCCAGCTCGTCGCCGACGGCGTGAAGTTCGCGCAGAAGGAAGACATCGTCCCGGCCAACGCCGACCGCCGGATCTTCCAGCTCGCCCCCGCCGTCGCCCTGCTCCCGTACCTCCTGGTCCTCCTCGCGATCCCGATCGGCCCGGGCGAGGGCGCGGTCGGCCAGGTCATCGACGCCGGCGTGTTCTTCGTGCTCGCCGTCATGGGCGTCGGAGTCCTCGGCTCGCTCATGGCCGGCTGGGCGTCCGCGAACAAGTTCTCCCTGCTCGGCGGCCTGCGCACCGCCGCCCAGCTGCTCGCCTACGAGCTCCCGATGCTGCTCGCCGCCGCCTCCGTGGCGATGGCGGCGGGGACGGTCTCCCTCCCCGGCATCGTCGAGGGCTTCGAGTGGTGGTGGCTGCCCTGGCAGATCGTCGGCGCGCTCGTCTTCTTCACCGCCGGCCTCGCCGAACTGCAGCGGCCCCCCTTCGACATGCCCGTCGCCGACTCCGAGATCATCTTCGGCGCGTACACCGAGTACACGGGCCTGCGCTTCGCCCTGTTCCTGCTCGCCGAGTACGCCGGCATCGTCGTCCTCTGCGCGCTCACCACCGTCCTCTTCCTCGGCGGCTGGCAGGGGCCCTTCGGTGCCGACGGCCTCGGCTGGGTCTGGACCATCCTCAAGACCGCGATCCTCGCCTTCCTCGTGATCTGGCTCCGGGTGACCTACCCCCGGCTGCGCGAGGACCAGCTCCAGAAGCTCGCCTGGACCACACTCATCCCGCTCGCGCTCGCCCAGATCGCGCTCACCGGCATCGTGAAGGTGGCGATCCAGTAATGCCCATCCCCGGATCCGGCCTCGCCAAGGGCTTGGCCGTCACCCTGCGCACGATGACGAAGCGCTCGCACACGGCGCAGTACCCCGACGTCCAGCCGCAGCTCCCGCCGCGCAGCCGCGGGGTCATCGGACTGTTCGAGGAGAACTGCACGGTCTGCATGCTGTGCGCCCGTGAGTGCCCCGACTGGTGCATCTACATCGACTCCCACAAGGAGACGGTCCCGGCCTCCACCCCGGGTGGCCGCGAGCGCAGCCGCAACGTCCTCGACCGCTTCGCCATCGACTTCTCCCTCTGCATGTACTGCGGCATCTGCATCGAGGTGTGCCCCTTCGACGCCCTGTTCTGGTCCCCGGAGTTCGAGTACGCGGAGACCGACATCCAGGACCTGACCCACGAGCGCGACAAGCTCCGCGAGTGGATGTGGACCGTCCCGGCTCCGCCCGCCCTGGAGGCAGCCGCCGAGGAGCCCAAGGAGATCGCCGCCGCCCGCAAGGCCGTGGAGAAGGCCGAGGCCGCCGCCGCGGCAGCCGCAGCCGCTGCCGCCGAAGCCGCCACCCCCGGCACGGAGCCCGGCACCACCCCCGGTACCGACCCGGCGGGAGGCACCGCCTGATGCTGCTCACCGCCCACCTTGCCGCAGCCGCCCAAGGCCCGGCCCCCGGCCCCGGCTTCCTCTCCCCGACCGGCGTCGAGATCGCCTTCGTCCTCGTCGGCCTCGCCACCCTCGGCGCGGCCCTCGTCACGGTCACCACCAAGCAGCTCGTGCACGCCGCCCTGTGGCTGGTCGTGGCGCTCGGCGGCATCGCCGTCGAGTACCTGCTGCTGACCGCCGAGTTCATCGCCTGGGTCCAGGTCCTGATCTACCTCGGTTCCGTGGTCGTCCTCCTCCTCTTCGGGCTGATGCTCACCAAGGCCCCCATCGGCCGCTCCCCGGACGCCGACTCCGGCAACCGCTGGATCGCCCTCTGCGTCGCCGTCGTCGCCGCCGTGTCACTCGTCTGGGTCGTCGTCGACGCCTTCCGCACGACCTGGATCGACCTCGACGGCCCGGTCCAGGGCTCCACGAAGGTCTCCGGCGAGATCCTCTTCCAGCACTGGGTGCTGCCCTTCGAAGCGCTCTCCGTCCTCCTCCTCGCGGCCCTGATCGGCGCCATCGTGCTGTCCCGCAGGAACAGTCCCGCCGAAGACGCCGTCGCCGCCGCCGTCGCCGGAGCCGGCGGCGACGGCGAGAAGAAGGGGCAGCACTGATGCACCTCGCCTACCCCGCCGTCCTCGCGGCGCTGCTCTTCTGCACGGGCCTGTACGGAGTGCTCGCCCGCCGCAACGCCATCCTGGTCCTGATGTCCGTCGAGCTGATGCTCAACGCCGTCAACCTCAACCTGGTGGCCTTCGACGTCTGGCTGCGCGACACCCTGCACGCCGGCCAGGCCCTCACCCTCTTCACCATCGCCATCGCCGCAGCCGAAATCGGCATCGGCCTCGCGATCGTGCTGATGGTGTACCGCAACCGGGGCACCTCGGACGTCGACCGGCTCCGCGACACCGCCGAGGGCCACGAGCCCGCCCTGAGTGGCCCGCACAGCCCGCACAGCCCGGACAGCCCGAACACCGCGAACACCCCGAGCGAGGTCACCGCGTGAGCACCACGACCCTCGCCGTCCTGGTCCCCCTCCTGCCCTTCCTGGGCGCGGTCGCGGGACTGCTCTTCGGCCGCACCGCCCCCGGCTTCGTCCGGCCGCTCGCGATCCTGCCGACGCTCGGCGCCGCCGTACTGGCCGTGCTCGTCGCCTTCCGCCACGGCGGCGGCACGGCGATCGACACCGCGACCGAACTGACCCCGACGGGCTCGGTGCCGATCGAGCTCTCGCTCCACCTGGACGGCTTCGCCGTGCTGGTCGCCGTCTTGGTCGGAGTCGTCGCCACGTGCGTACAGCTCTACTCGACGGCGTACCTCCGCGAGGACCCGCGCTACCCCTCGTATGCCGCTCTGGTCTCACTGTTCACCTCCGCCATGCTGCTCGTCGTCTACTCCGGCGACCTGATGGTGCTCCTGGTCGGCTGGGAGGTCATGGGCATCTGCTCGTACTTCCTCGTCGGCCACTACTGGGAGACCGAGGCGGCCCGCTCCGCCTCCCTGAAGGCCTTCCTCGTCACCAAGCTCGGTGACGTCCCCTTCCTGATCGGCCTGTTCGCGCTCGCCACCGACGCCGGCTCCTTCCGGATCACCAAGATCCTGGGCACCGTCGCCGCGGGCGGGCTCGACCACCCGACGCTGATCGCGCTGCTGCTCCTCGCCGGCGTCGCGGGCAAGTCCGCGCAGTTCCCGCTGCACACCTGGCTTCCGGACGCCATGGCGGGCCCCACCCCGGTCTCCGCGCTGATCCACGCCGCGACGATGGTCGCCGCCGGTGTCTACTTCATCGCCCGCCTTCTCCCCGTCTTCGCGGCCTCCCGCGCCGCGCTGGTGGTCATGGCCGTCATGGCGGCCGTCACGATGGTCGGCTCCGCCCTCGCCGCCCTGGCCCAGGACGACATCAAGCGGGTGCTCGCCTACTCCACGGTCGGCCAGCTCGGCTACATGACCGGGGCCCTGGCCGTCGGCGACCGCGGCGCCGCCGTCTTCCACCTCCTGTCCCACGGCGCCTTCAAGGCGCTCCTGTTCCTCGGCGCGGGCGTGATCATCCACGCCGCCGGTACGAACTCCCTGGCCGCCATGTCCCGCATGGACGGCCTGGCCAAGCGCATCCCCGACGCCTTCTGGACGATGTCGATCGCCCTGCTCGCGCTCGCCGCGATCCCCCCCTTCGCCGGCTTCTTCTCCAAGGAAGCCGTCCTCGTCGCCGCCGAGCACACCGCCACGGGCCACTCGGAGTCCGCCCCCGGCGCCGCCGGCTGGGTGGTCCTGACCGCCGGCCTGCTGACCGCCCTGCTCACCGCCGCCTACGCCACCCGGCTGTGGCTGATGGCCTTCCGCGGCCGGGGCGCCGCCGCCCCCGACCACGGCAAGGAGCCCGTCGCCATGACCGGCGTGCTGTGGCTGCTGGCGATCCCCTCCATCGGCTTCGGCCTCGCCGCGGGTCCCCTCGCCGACTGGTTCGACGGCAAGGAACTCACCCCGACCCTGACCACCTCGGTCCTCGGCACCGGCGCCGCCGTCATCGGAGCGCTGCTCACCTACGCCCTGTGGCAGCGTGCCACCGCCAAGGCCGCCGCAGCCGGATACGGAGCAGGCCTGTCCGCCTCCGTCGCCGCCGCGGAATCCGCCGCCGAGACCCCCGAGGTCGCCGAGGTCACCCACGACCACCCCGCCGTCCCGGTCGGCTCAGCCCCCGACCCCGGCAAGGCGTTCCTCGGCCCGCTGCACCGCCACGCCGCCGACGGCTTCCACCTCGATGCCGTCTACGACCGGCTCTTCGTCCGCCCCGTCCGCGCGGCCGCCGGCCTGGTCCGCTTCCTCGACCGCGAGGTCGTGGACACGTACGTCAGCGGCGCGGGCAGCGGCACCCGGCTGCTCGGCAGCCTCGTACGCCGCGCCCAGACCGGCAACCTGCAGAGCTACCTGAGCGCCCTGCTCGCCGGCGCCGTGGTCCTGGCGATCGCCACCGCCGTCCTCGCCAACGTCAACGCCGGATCGTGAGCCGTGAGTCAGCCGTGATTGATATCAGCCCGTCCGTGATGCAGTTCCTTCTGGCGTTCATCGTGGCCGCACCGCTCCTCGGCGCGGCCGCGGCGCTCCTGCCGCCCCCGCCCGGACTCAAGGGCCGCAGCCCCCAACAGGCCGTGCTCCGCCACGGCGTGACCGTGACCGGCGTGATCCTCGCCGCGGCGATCGCCCTCACCCTGGGCTTCGACCACGACGCCCCGTCCCGCTTCCAGGCGACGACGGACATCAGCTGGATCCAGGCGCTGAACGTCCGGATCCACCTCGGCATCGACGGCATCTCGCTCCCCCTCCTCCTGATGACCGCGCTGCTGTTCTTCCTGTGCGCGCTCTACAGCTACTTCAAGCTCCCCGAGGGCCCCTCCCCGAAGGCCTTCGTCGCACTGCTCCTCGTCCTCGAGTCCGGCACCCTCGCGACCTTCGCCGTCCTCGACCTGCTGCTCTTCTTCCTCGCCTTCGAGATGGTCCTCATCCCGATGTACTTCCTCATCGCCCGCTGGGGCGGTGCTCAGCGGCAGGCCGCCGCCTGGAAGTTCATCCTCTACACCCTCCTCGGCTCCGTCGTCATGCTGCTCGGTCTGCTGCTCATCGGACTGAAGAGCGGCACATTCGACATGGTGGCACTCGCCACTGACAACGGCCGCGAACTGACCCGCACCACCCAGCTCCTGGCCGTCCTCGCCATCGGCATCGGCCTCGCCGTGAAGACCCCGATGTGGCCGCTGCACAGCTGGCTGCCCGACGCCCACACCGCCGCCCCCACCGTCGGATCCGTCCTGCTGGCCGGAGTCCTGCTCAAGATGGGCACATATGGGTTCGTCCGCATCCTGCTGCCCATCACCCCCGACGGCATGGCCGTCTTCGCCCCCTACCTGGGCGCGCTCGCCGCCATCGGCATCGTCTACGGATCCCTCGCCTGCCTCGCCCTCGCCCGCAAGGGGAACAAGGGCGACCTCAAGCGCCTCATCGCGTACTCATCCGTGGGCCACATGGGCTTCGTGCTCCTCGGCATCGCCTCCATGACCCCCACCGGCGTCAACGGCGCGCTCTTCGCCAACATCGCCCACGGCCTGATCACGGGCCTCCTCTTCTTCCTGGTCGGCGCCCTCAAGGACCGCTACGGCACCGCCGACCTCGACACCCTCGCCGGGGCCACCGGCGCCGCCCTCTACGGCCGCGCCCCCCGCCTCGGCGCCCTCGTCGCCTTCGCGGCCGTCGCCTCCCTCGGCCTGCCCGGACTGGCGGGCTTCTGGGGCGAGATGCTGGCCCTCTTCGGCGCCTTCGACCCCGCCGAGGGGCTGTCGCGCCCCGCCTTCCTCACCTACACGGCCCTCGGCGCGTTCGGCACCCTGCTCACCGCCGCCTACCTGCTGATCGTCGTACGGCGCGTCTGCATGGGCGACCCCAAGGCAGGCCCGGAGCTCGCCGTCGCGGACATCCAGCGCTACGAGTTCGCCGCCTGGACCCCGCTCGCCGCCCTCACCGTCCTCGCCGGCCTGTGGCCCGCGGTCCTCCTCGGCCTCACCGACCCGGCCGTCCAGAAGCTCCTCGCAGGAGGCAACGCATGACGGCCCTCACGGTCCTCGCCGCCGACACCCCCAGCCTCGTCCAGTCCGTCGACTGGCTCGCCATCGCGCCCGTGGTCGTCCCCGCCGCCGTCGCCCTGGTCGTCCTGATCGCCGACCTCTTCGTGTCCGAGCGCGCGAAGCCCGCCCTCGGCTGGATCTCCGTCGCCGGCCTCGCCGCCGCGACCGCCACCCTGCTGCCGCTGCGCGCCGGAGACCGGAGCACCTTCTGCCTCACCGGCGACCCGGCCGCCTGCAGCTACACCGCCGACCACTTCTCGCTCGTCGTGCAGTTCCTGGTGCTGGCCGGCGCGCTGGTCACCGCCCTGCTCTCGGTCACCGCCGTCCGCGACACGCGCATGCCCGCGGGCGAGTACTGGTTCCTGCTGCTGTCCTCCGCCGCCGGCGCGGCCCTGCTGCCCGCCTCCCGCGACCTCGCCACCCTGATCGTCGCCCTCGAGGTGGCCTCGCTGCCCGCCTTCGCCCTCGTCGGCATGCGCCGGGGCGACCGGCTCTCCTCCGAGGCCGCCCTCAAGTTCTTCCTCTCCTCCGTCACCGCCACCGCCGTGTCGCTGATGGGCGTCAGCTTCGTCTACGCCGCCACCGGCTCCCTGCACCTCACCCAGGTCGCCGACCGCCTCGAGAACGTCCCCGGCCGGCTCGACACCCTCGCCATGGCCGGTGTCGCGCTCACCCTCGTCGGGTTCGCCTTCAAGACCGCGGCCGTCCCCTTCCACTTCTGGGTCCCCGACACCTACGTCGGCGCCCCCCTGCCCATCGCCGGCTACCTCTCGGTGATCGGCAAGGCCGTCGGCTTCACCGGCCTCATCCTCGTCACGGTGATCGCCTTCCCGGCGTACTCCGACATCTGGGGCCCGGCGCTCGCCGTCCTGGCCGCGCTCACCATGACCCTCGGCAACGCCGCCGCCCTGCGCCAGTCCGCCGACCGCCCGAACAGTGCCGTACGGCTGCTCGCCTGGTCCTCGGTCGGCCAGGCCGGCTACCTGCTCGTCCCGATCGCCGCGGCCGCGTACTCCGAGCGCGACCAGATCGGCTCCACACTCGCCTACGCCCTCATGTACGCCGCCGTGAACCTGGGCGCCTTCGCCGTGGCCGCCCTGGTCGCCCGTACGAAGCCGCTCCACCGGATCAGCGACTACCGGGGCCTGTACGCGCAGCGCCCGGCGGCCGCCCTCTCGCTGGCCTTCTTCCTGCTCTGCCTGGCCGGCCTGCCGCCGGGCATCATCGGCCTGTTCGCCAAGGTCACCGTCTTCCGGTCCGCGGTCGACGCGGGCCTGGGCTGGCTGGCCGTGGTCATGGCCGTCAACGTCGTCGTCGCCCTCTATTACTACCTGCGGTGGACCGCGCTCCTCTTCCGCACGCCGGAGGCGGCCGGTCCCGGCGTCGAGGACACCTCGGCCCGTGCGAAGGCCCCCTGGCCGGTCACGGCGGCCATCGCCGTCACCGCGGTCACGGCGGTCGTCCTCTCGGGCGCCCCGCAGCTGGTCCTGCGCGTCGCGTCGGGCAGCCTCTTCCCGCAGTGAGCCCGGGGTCCGTACGCGAGCCGGTACGCGCGACCGTGCGGGCGGCCCCGTACGCGTAACCCGTACGGCCCAACGCCCGCAGCAGCCCCGCCGCCCCCGCCCCGGGGGCGGCCGCCCCCGTGTGCCCTGGGAACCAGACGCGCCCACCTCGCGTTGACCAGGAAGGGAGGGTCCACTGGACCGTAGACCCTCGCTTCGGGTCCCCCTGCCGCACCACTAGGAGGGCGTACCGTGCACCGCCGGCACAACGGGCTGAAGACCGCCGTACTCCTCGGCGGTCTGTCCGCACTCATCATCCTCATCGGAAGCTTCTTCGGCCGGGGCGGCCTGATCGTCGCCGTAGTGATCGCCCTGGGGACGAACGCGTACGCGTACTGGAACAGCGACAAGCTGGCTCTACGCGCGATGCGCGCGCGCCCCGTCAGCGAGTTCGAGGCGCCCCAGCTCTACCGCATGGTGCGCGAGCTCTCCACGTCCGCGCGCCAGCCCATGCCCCGGCTCTACATCTCACCCACCGAGGCCCCCAATGCCTTCGCCACCGGCCGCAACCCGCGCAACGCCGCGGTCTGCTGCACCGAGGGCATCCTGCGCATCCTCGACGAGCGCGAACTGCGCGGCGTCATCGGCCATGAGCTCAGCCACGTCTACAACCGCGACATCCTGATCTCGTCGGTCGCCGGCGCCCTCGCCTCCGTGATCATGTTCCTGGTGAACTTCGCCTGGCTGATACCGGTCGGTCGATCGAGCGACGACGAGGGGCCGGGCCTCTTCGGCATGCTGCTGATCATGATCCTGGGACCGCTGGCCGCCTCCGTGATCCAGCTCGCCATCAGCCGCTCCCGCGAGTACGAGGCCGACGCCTCCGGAGCCCAGCTCACCGGGGACCCGCTCGCCCTGGCCAGCGCCCTGCGCAAGCTGGACGCGGGCACCAAACAGCTCCCACTGCCCCCGGAGCCGCGGCTCGAGACCGCCAGCCACATGATGATCGCGAACCCGTTCCGCCCGGGCCAGGGGCTTTCTAAGATGTTCTCCACACACCCTCCGATGGCCGAGCGCATCGCCCGGCTCGAACAGATGGCAGGCCGCAGGCAGTGAAGACAATCCTGAACGTCATATGGCTCATCCTCAGCGGCATCTGGCTGTTCCTCGGCTACTGCCTCGCGGGCGTGCTGCTCTGCATCACGATCATCGGCATCCCCTTCGGCATCGCCGCGTTCCGCATCGCGGTGTACGCCCTCTGGCCGTTCGGCTACACCGCCGTCGAGCGCCGCGACGCGGGCGCGGGATCCGCCATCGGCAACGTCCTGTGGCTGCTCCTGGCCGGCTGGTGGCTCGCCCTCGGCCACATCTTCACCGGCCTCGCGCTCTGCGTCACGATCATCGGCATCCCGTTCGGCATCGCCAACTTCAAGATGGTCCCGCTCTCCCTGCTCCCGCTCGGCCGCGAAATCGTCCCGACGGACGCCCCCTTCGCCTCCCGCTGACCCCTCCCCGGCCGAGTTGTCCACAGGCCGAGCGGGCTGTCAGTGGGGTGCGTCACCATGAACGCATGAACGAGACCGAGCAGTTGCTGGAGCAAGTCGCAGACCGCGTGCGCACCTCCGCGCACGGGCAGGGAAAGGCCCGGACGGTGCCGCTGGGCAGCGGGGAGATCGCCCGGGCCGAGGGCATACTCGGCTTCGCGCTGCCCCCGCTGCTCGCCGGGCTCTACACCCGCATCGGCGACGGCGGATTCGGCCCGGGGGAAGGACTGCTGCCGCTGCGTCAGGCCGTCGGCAGGTACGAGGCGCAGCGCAGATCCGGATGGCGCTGGCCGCAGGGCGTGCTGCCGGCAGCCGACTTCGGCTGCGGCACGTACGCTTGCGTGGACTGCCGCTCCGAGACCGCCCAAGTCCTGCTGTTCGACCCGAATCCCGGGGAACCGGAGCTCGCCTGGTCCATCGACACCCCGAGCCTGGCGGGCTGGCTCCGCGGCTGGCTGGACGGCACCGCATGGTTCTGCGAGGAGTCCGCCCTGGGAGAGGAGCTCGACCTGGAGCTCCTCCCCTGGACCGAGTTCAGATCCCGGATCTGATCCGCCCGCGCGCCGCGTAGGCCAGGGCGCCGAGCGCCAGCACTCCCGCCCCCGCGACCGTCGACGCGAGGGGCAGCGAGCAGGCCAGCACCACACAGCCGGACAGTCCGACCACTGCCACGGCCCGCCCCTTGACACGTGAATCGAGAGTCCACGCGGAGGCGTTCGCGATCGCGTAGTAGGCCAGCACTCCGAACGAGGAGAAACCGATCGCGCCCCGCAGATCGGTGGTGGCCGCGAGCACCGCCACCACCGCACCCACGGCCAGCTCCGCATGGTGCGGCAGCCGGCGCCGGGGATGCACGGCGGCCAGCGCACGGGGGAGGTGGCCGTCCCGGGCCATCGCCAGCACGGTCCGCGACACCCCGAGGACGAGGGCCAGCAGCGAGCCCAGGGCGGCCAGGGCCGCGCCCACCCGGACGACCGGGGTCAGTCCGGGCCATCCGGCCGCCCGGACCGCGTCGGCGAGCGGGGCCGCCGCCCCCGCCAGACCGTCGACGCCGAGCACCGACAGAGCCGCCACCGTCACCAGGGCGTACACCAGCAGTGCGATCCCGAGTGCCAGCGGCACCGCCCGTGGGATCGTCCGCTCCGGGTCGCGGACCTCCCCGCCCAAGGTGGTGATCCGGGCGTAGCCCGCGAAGGCGAAGAACAGCAGACCCGCCCCCTGCAGCAGCCCGACGGCACCCCAGTCCGCGGTGCCGAGCCGCCCCGCGTCGGCGGCATCCGAAGACAGGCACACCACGACCACCCCGGCCAGCACCGCCAGCACCGCCGCCACGATCAGCCGGGCGATCCGGGCGGACTTCTCCACACCCCGGTAGTTCACGGCGGTCAGCGCCACCACCGCCGCGACGGCCACCGCGTGCTGCTGCCCGGGCCAGACGTACGCGCCCACGGTCAGGGCCATCGCCGCGCAGGAGGCCGTCTTGCCGACGACGAACCCCCAGCCGGCCAGGTACCCCCAGAAGGGCCCGAGCCGCTCGCGCCCGTAGACGTACGTGCCGCCGGAAGCCGGGTAGCGGGCGGCGAGCCGCGCCGAGGAGTGCGCGTTGCAGTAGGCCACCAGGGCCGCCAGCGCGAGAGCGCCGAGCAGCGCCCCGCCCGCCGCCCGGGCCGCCGGGGCGAGGGCGGCGAAGATACCGGCGCCGACCATCGCGCCGAGTCCGACCACGACGGCGTCGGACACCCCCAGGGTCCGCTTCAACTCGTTGTCCACGCCGCGGAGGCTATACGGGCCAGATGACGCCTTCGCGGCCCGCTGCCGGCACCCGCTGGCGCTGCCACCCCTCCAGTGCGGTCAGACAGGCGTGGTCGAGGTGGCGCAGCCCGCTCAGATCGAGCCGTACGGGCTTCCCGTGCGGCAGCGCGTCCAGGGCGTCGAGCAGCTTGGGCAGCCGCAGGAAACTCGCGTTGCCCACGACCCGGACGCACAGTTCCCCCTCCTCCCAGACCTCCTCGATGTGCACGTGGGAGGTTTCCCAGGCCGCCTTGGCGATGGCGAGCCCCAGGCCGATCAGTACGCCCTCGAAGAGGTTGGTGACCAGGATCGCGGAGGCCGTGACGAGCAGCACCACCGCCTCACCCCGGTGCGTCCGCCACAGCGCGGCCACCGCCCGGGCGGGCAGCAGCTTCCATCCGGCGTGCAGCAGCACCCCGGCCAGCGCGGCGAGCGGCACGGTCTCCAGCGCCCGGGGGAAGGCCATGCAGAAGAGCAGCAGCCAGGCGCCGTGCATCACCCTGGCCGCCCGGGTGCGGGCGCCGGCCTCGACATTGGCGGCGCTGCGCACGATGACCGCCGTCATCGGCAGTGCCCCGAGCAGTCCGCAGACGGTGTTCCCCACGCCCTGGGCCACGAGTTCCCGGTCGTAGTCGGTCCTGGGTCCGTCGTGCATGCGGTCCACGGCGGCGGCGCTGAACAGGGTCTCGGCGGAGGCGATCAGTGCCAGCGCGATCACGGTGCCGACCGCGCCGACGGACGCCAGCACGCCGACGTCACCCCAGGCGGGCGGGGCCACGGCGTCCAGTACCCCGGTGACCCGCACCTTGTCCACGGGCAGCCGCAGCAGCGCGGCCGCGGCGGTGGCGGCCGCCACCCCCACCAGCGCCCCGGGCACCACGCGCAGCCGGGACGGCATGCGGCGCCACAGCGAGATGACGGCGACGGTCCCGGCGCCGAGCGCCACGGCGGCCCAGTCGGCGTGCGCCGCCAGGGCGTGCACCCCGCCCAGTTTGGCCAGGGTCCGTCCCGGAGCCTGGACCCCGCCCAGGGCATAGAGCTGCCCCGAGATCAGCACCAGCCCGATGCCGGCCAGCATCCCCTGTACGACGGCGACGGAGATCGCCCGGAACCACCGCCCGAGCCGCAGCACCCCCATGCCCAGCTGCACCACCCCGGCCGCCGGCACCAGGACGCCCAGCGCGGACACTCCGTAGGCCTGTACCGCTTCGTAGACCAGCACGGTGAGCCCGGCGGCGGGGCCGCTCACCTGGAGCGAGCTGCCCCGGAACCACCCGGTGACCAGCCCGCCGACCACCCCGGTGACGATCCCCAGCTCGGCCGGCACTCCGGAGGCGACGGCCACCCCCACACAGAGGGGCAGCGCGACCAGCGCGACGACCACGGACGCCCCGAAGTCTTCGCGAAACGTGCCGGCCCCAGGCATGCGAGAACCCCCCTGCCACTCGGTGATGGAATGCCACCCAGCCTGGTGGGCGCACCCGGGCCGCCCAAGTGACCACGGAAGCCCGCGGTGGCGCACGCGCCGCTCACGCCCCGCACACACTCCGCGCAACCGCCGCGGGGGGGGGGGGGGGGGGGGGGGGGGGGGGGGGGGGGGGGGGGGGGGGGGGGGGGGGGGGGGGGGGGGGGGGGGGAGGGGGGGGGGGGGGGAGGGGGGGGGGGGGGGGGTGGGGGGGGGGGGTGGGGGGGGTCGGGGTGGC